>DFUR01000106.1 GCA_002380425.1 Bacteroidales bacterium UBA4181 | reverse complement strand
CATGGATGCTTTTGCCCGCGCCCTCGAAGCTGCTGCAGCCATCCTGACCCGTTCGGATTATCTGAAGCAGCGTCAACAGCGTTACGCTTCCTTTGATAGTGGGGAGGGATCTGATTTTGAGCAGGGAAAGCTCTCTCTTGAAGATCTGCGCCGAATAGCTCTCCGGAATGGAGAACCGGCACAGACGAGTGGCCGCCAGGAATGGTATGAGTCACTTGTTTCGATGTACGTATAGCTCATAGGGTATTCACTTCGGGCATTACTGGACGCCCTGAATGCACAGTATGTGTATGAATAATGCACATACTGTGCTTATATATAGGGCATGCAGGCGAATTGACTTGACAGATGGTGCTATACCTTTGCATGAACAGTAACCAGATATTGTGCATGCATATCGGCCGCAAAATAGAAGAAGTTTTCCGGATTCGAAAAATGGGCGCCACTCAGTTTGCCCGATTGCTCAACACCAGCAGGAGCAATGTGTACAGTATTTTTCGCAGGCCATCCCTGGATACGGCGCAGTTGAGCGTTATATGCGAGGTTCTGGAATTTAACTTTTTTGCCGAACTGGCTCAGGATATGTTGGGTCGCAAGGGGTTTGCAGACCCTATGTCCTCTCTTGAGGACCCTGCCACGGAATATCTGAAACAGAAAGAAGATCTGGAATCGAAGTTGTTGTCACGTGACGAAGAAGTCAGGGTGTTGCAGTCCCGCTTGCGGGATAAAGATGAGATTATTGCCTTGCTCAAACAGAATCCTGGCCGATGAGCTCACCTGATGGTGATCGAGATAATCTCCGAGATGGTCCCGATACGAAAAGGAGGGCCCCAGAGCCCAAGGCCTGAGCTTACGATATATTGGGTTTGGTCCCTGCGCAGATAACCGTGTGAGAGAGGGTACATACGGTCCACAATCAGGGATACCGGCCATATCTGACCCCTGTGGGTGTGCCCGGAGATTTGAAGATCCACCTGCTTTGTCCAGGCTTCATCGAGCTTGTCAGGGCGATGATCGAGTAAGATCACCGGGAGCTCCGGTTGCAGACCACAGAGTAGCGAATCCAAACTTTTTCGTCTCCGGTTGTCTTCTCTCCCTGCAATATATAACAGACTGTCCACCCGGACTACTTCATCCTGCAAATACCTGATGCCGGCCCTGCCCAGAAACTCGCCCACGGGGACCCTCTGCCTTCCGTAGTGGTCATGATTTCCGGGAATGGCGTAAACTCCCATGGGTGCATTGAGTTGAGCCAGGAGCGGCGTTAATTCCCGGACCATAGCATCGTTGGCCCCCCTGTCGGTGATGTCTCCGGCCATCAGAATAATATCGGGTTTCAGGGTGTTTATCTTCTGTACCCACTGTTTCAGAATTCCTGCCCCGACAGTTTCTCCAAGATGCAGGTCGCTGACGGCGACAATATGAATGGGCTTCTGTGCCGGCTGGTTCCATTGCAGTTCGTAACGGGTTACTTCGGGAGAACGGAAACGCACATGCCCGCACAGCAAGAGTAACCCTGTGATGACAAGAGATGACAGCAGCAGGATGCTCTTAAACTCTCGGTAGTGTTCGGCTACCCAGCGTGGGTAGATAGGTGCGGCAAGATGAATCAGCCGAAGAATGTCGCATAAACCGGCGATGATGCCCAGGTATAGTGCGGCAACAATCCAGATATAGCCGATAGGAATAAAACTCTGAGCCCAGGCACCGGGGATTGTCCGGACCAGCCACGGCAGCAAGGTCAGAGATACAAAACCGAGTAGGTATGCAATTCTCAGCGAACGGATGTCGGGTAACGCTTGCCAGCCGCGGACGAACAGATAGATGCTGAGCAGAGAGAAAAGCAGGAAGATGGTTCCGAAAAAGCCCAGTAAATGCATCCTGCTCATACGTTTTTAGGGGCATAGGTTGCCAGAATCTTGTCAATCCGGGCCCCATCCATGTCCATAATCTCAAAGGTGAAGTCCATCCATTCCACCTTGTCCCCGGGGTTGGGGATCCGCTCCATCAGGTCGAGAATCAGCCCGCTAAGGGTATTGAAGTCGTGTTCCTGGTAGAGGTCCTCACGGTCAAAATGAGAGAGAAAATCGTAGAAAGAATATTGCCCGTCAATCAGCCAGGTGTGGTCTTCCCTCTGGAGAATGGAGAAGTCGCTGTTTTCCGAAGCAGTGATGTTGCCCACAATGGCATCCATAATGTCAATGATGGTGACCATCCCCTGGACTACTCCAAACTCATCCGTGACCAGAGCGTAATGTACCCGTGTCTGCTTCATGAGTTCCAGTGCGTTGTAGGCACTCATGCTTTCCGGAATGAACTGGGCTGGCCGAATGAGATCTTTGAGTGAGAAATCTTTCCGGGTAATGGTACCGAACATATCCTTGAGAAAGACTACCCCCACAAAATGGTCTGATTGGCCTGACAGCACCGGATACACGTCGTGAAGCTCATTGCGGACGGTTTGCAGAATGGTCCCGGTGGTGTCGTTCTCATGGAGTTTGACCAGGTCGTTTCGGTGGGTCATCAGGGACTCCACATCCCGGTCCCCCAGATTAAACACCCGTTCTACGATGTCCTGCTCCACCACCTGAATTTCTCCATCATCTGTTCCCTCCTGAATGATGGCTTTGATTTCTTCCTCTGTGACCTTGGTGTCTTCGGGCAGATTGACCCCGAAAAGACGTGAAAAGAACCGGGTGCTGACTGATAGTAGCCCCACAATAGGTTTCCCGGCTGTGGCCAAAAAAGTCATAGGGCCAGCCATTATCTTGGCCACGGTTTCCGGATAATTCATCCCGATTCTCTTGGGAACCAGTTCGCCGAACACCAGAGTGAAGTAGGTTACCACGACAATGACCAGAATCAGGCCCAGAGACTGGGCATAGGGAGCAAGGAAGGGAACGCGGGCAAGATAGGCACCCAGATCATCGCTTACCTGCGCACCGGAGAATACGCCGGTGAGCAGTCCAACAAAAGTAATGCCTATCTGGATGGTGGAGAGAAACCGGTCGGGAGACTGGGAGAGCTCCAGAGCTTTCCGGGCAGAATGGCTTCCCTTTCTGGCTGCCGATTCCAGGCGGTTCCTGCGGGAGGACAGAACCCCGATTTCTGCCATGGACAATAGTCCATTGAGGACAATAAGCCCGACAATAACAAGAATTTCCATCTTAGTTAACGCTAATAGGGCAAAAGTCAGGGGAGGAGTTTAACAATGTCTTATCCGGGAAAAGAATCCCGGCGAGGGGTTGGAAATGTTCAATGGGAGCTTGGCGCTCCGCATGATAATCGTCCATGGATGGTTTGCAGTTTGTTTTACCCTGCAAAAGTATACATTTTTACGGAATTGCCGAGGAAGTTTTTTATTATCTTTGCCGTTGCTCAAAAGGGGCGCAATCACGGGCGTATGGATATTGTTGTATCAGAAGTTACCAAGAGCTACGGGAGCCAAAAAGCCCTGAATGGTCTTTCTTTTACAGCCAGGGCGGGTGAGGTTCTGGGCTTTCTCGGTCCCAATGGCGCGGGTAAGACTACGACCATGAAGTCCATCGCTTGTTATATTACCCCTGATTCGGGAACCATCAAGGTGGGCCGGTATTCTGTCAAGGATCATCCCCGGGAAGTGCGTGCGCATATTGGGTATCTGCCTGAGCGGAACCCTCTGTATGAGGATATGTTCGTTTCCGACTACCTTCGCTACATGGCTCTTTTACAGGGCGTATCCAGAAAGAATGCCCCTTCACGCATCCGGGAAATGATCCGGATCTGCGGACTTGAACCGGAGTGTCACAAACAAATCGGAGCCTTGTCCAAAGGATATCGGCAGAGGGTGGGCCTGGCACAGGCCATCATTCATGATCCTGCAGTACTGATACTCGATGAACCGGTTTCGGGGCTGGACCCCAATCAGATTGTTGAAATCCGGGAACTCATCCGTTCTCTGGGAGCCTCGCGTACCGTGTTGCTGAGTTCCCATATTTTGCCCGAGGCGGAACTGACCTGTGACCGGATGGTGATTATCACTCACGGCCGGGTGGTGGCTGAAGGTACTCCGGAGAACCTTCGGAGCCAGTTTGGAGCCGGGGAACGGCTTCGCCTGAGGATTGAGGACGTGTCTGCGGAACTGGTCCGGGAGGCCCTCCTGTCCCTGAACTCTGTCACTGCGGCTCAGCGGATGGAAGATGGCTCGTTCGAGGTCATCTGCACCTCCGGGAGTGCATCCCGAAAAGCTCTTTTTGCGTTGTGCGTGGACAAACAATGGAATCTGACGGAAATGGTGCCTTGTACGGTGAGCCTGGAGTCTGTTTTTCGGGAACTGACTAAATGATTTGGCGTATGAGACAGATATGGATTATTGCACAACGCGAACTCAGAATGGCCTATGACTCCCTTACAGCCTATGTGCTTACCGTTGCTTTCCTCGCTTTCACCGGTCTTTTTACCTGGCTGTATGGATCGGACATATTCCTGATGGGGCAGGCAAGCCTGGAATCATTCTTTTCCACTGCTTTCTGGACCCTGTTCTTTTTTATCCCCGCCCTGACTATGAAATCTGTTGCCGAGGAACGGAAAGCCGGAACTCTGGAACTTATCCTGACCAAGCCGGTGACTGAGCTGGAATTCCTGTGGGGTAAATTTCTGGGTTGTTTCCTTCATGTGACCATAGTCCTGGCGCTTACCCTGCCTTATTATATATCGGTTTCCTTCCTTGGCCCTGTGGATCACTCGGCGGTTTGGTGCGGGTATCTGGGATTGATGCTGATGAGTGCCGCCTATATCAGTATCGGTATTTTTTCCAGTTCCCTGAGCAGCAGCCAGATTGTGGCATTCCTGGTGGCCTTGTTTGTCGGGGTGTTTTTTCATTTTCTGTTTGGTCTCCTGGCCCAATCCGGAGGAGCATTGGGCCGGTTTTTGGAGTATTTGAGTGTGACCTCCCATTATCAGTCCGTCGTCAGGGGGGTTCTGGACTCCCGGGATGTGATTTTCTTTCTGTCCCTGGTGGTGACAGGGATCTTCTGTGCAGGCGTGGTAATGATACGGCGTAAATTTCAGGGAAAATGAGCAAGCGATACCTGTATTTTTCTTTGTGTCTGGTGCTGGCGCTTGTGGTGCAGCTCAATCTCATTTCCGACAGGTTTTATTTCCGGCTTGATCTGACAGAGGATAACCGATACACCTTGAGCCCACTTACCCGTCAGACCCTGGACAGCCTGCATTTACCGGTTACCATCACGGCTTATTTCTCCGAAGATCTGCCCACAGAATTTCTGCCCCTGCGCAATGATCTGCGTGACCTGCTCCTCGAATACCAGAACGCTTCGCGCGAGATGGTGGCCTTCGAATTCCAGGATCCGGCTGCTGACCCTGAGAGGGAGGCTGCTATTGAGAAGTTGGGCGTGACCCCCATTCCCGTGCCTACCCGCGAAGAGGACAAGATGGTGTTGCGAAAAGTTTACCTGAGTGTGCTGGTTCAGATGGGAGAACGCCACGAAATCATCCCCCTGCTCAAGCCAGGTTCCTCTATTGAGTTTGCCTTGTCCAGGGCCATCATCAAGTTAACCCGCACCAGACGTCAACAGATCGGTTTGGTGCAGGGACATGGCGAGGCAGTGCCTGCCTCGATTCCCCAGGCACTCTCCGAACTCTCGGTGCAGTACGATGTGCACCCGGTACATCTGGACTCCCTGGCAGTCGATACATACAGGACATTGGTGATGCTCCATCCCGGGGATAGCATCCCCATGCATCATTATCAGTTTCTGGATCGTTTTCTGGCTTCGGGTGGACGCCTGTTCGTTGCGTTAAGCCGGGTTCAGGCTGACTTCGGCCGTGCTGAGGGATACGAGGTGAATCGTGTTCCGGCTGCCTGGCTTCGGACCAAGGGTATTTTCCTCCCCTCTGCTTTTGTTCTGGATCAGCATTGTGGCTTTATCCGCGTGTTGCAACAGACCGACAGCCCCCGTCCGGTGGAAACCCGGATGGATTTTCCCTATTTTCCGGTCATTACCAAGTTTTCTGATCATCCGGTATCCCAGGGGATGGAATCCGTGGTGCTCCAACTGGCCAGCCCTATTTACTTCCGTGGAGACACCTTGGTTCGTTATACTCCTCTGTTGCATACTTCTGCGCGTACCGCCATTCAGCCTGCCCCCATCCGTTTCTCGGCAGGGAAGGAGTGGACGGACCGGGATTTCAACGCACCTCCGGCAGTTGTGGCAGCTGCATTTGAAGGTCCTATGGGCGGTTCAGCCTCCGCCAGAATGGTTCTCGTGACCAATGGCTCCTTCCCGGTCAACGGAGTGGGGGATGCTGCTGAAGAGTTGATTCCGGACAATATTCATTTACTAACTTATTCGGTGGACTGGCTATCCGATGAAACTGGTCTGACCGGCCTGCGATCCAGAACCCTTCCTGACCGGTGGCTTACCCCTGGAACTCCCGGTTTCCGAACCCTGATCAAATGGGCTAACTTTTTGTTCCCCATGCTGCTTATGATGAGCTATGGGGTATTCCGCTGGTATCGCATCCGGAAACGGATGACATCTGTTATGAACTGACAAGATATCATGTTCTCCAAAAAAAGCTTGTGGATCCTGGCCCTGATTGGGTCGTTACTGACTGCTCTTGCCATTTATGTGTGGATCTCTGACGATGGCCGCAAAAGGAGTTTCGATTCCGTGCTCGTCCGGATTGATCCCTCTGAGATCACCCGTATTGAGTTGTTTCCTCAGTTGGTGACGGATTCTGTCGGCTACGCTCTGGTTCGGGAGGGGGACCGATGGTTTGTATCTCAGGACACCCTCAAGTACCAGGCCGATACCCGGATGGTGTCCGAACTGCTGGAAGCATTCAGCAACATTCGCCTGGTACGGCTGATGTCCCGGGAGGCTTCATCCTGGAGTCTCTATTGCGTGAACGATTCCTCCGGTACCCGTGCTGTTGCCTATGCCGGGAGCAGGGTGGCGGCTGATATTCACATCGGAGCCCTGCTCTTTGTGGATCCTTCAGGAGCCGGAAGTGAAACACATGCTTCTCTGGATCCTGACCTGATTCATGCTTATGTGCGCAAGACTGATGAGGATGATGTGTATATGGCTGCAGGTTTTTTTACCTACCATTTCACCAGAACCCCGGACAACTGGTATGACCGAACGCTGATTGCCGCAGACCCTTCCCGGTGGGATGTGGTGGACAGCAGGGGAGAGGATTCTCTGTCTTTTCGGCTGGAACGCAGGGATGGATCCTGGTTTGACGGCACCACGGTTGCTGATCAGGCTCAAGTGTCCTCCTATCTGCAGTACCTCTCCGGTCTGCGCGGACGAAGTGCTTTGGGAGGCTATCCTTCTCAGGCTCCTTCCTTCATTCAGGAACTCATGCTCATCTCTCTTCGGGACCGGGATACCCTGCGGTTGCGGGTAGTCTCTTACGGACCTCAAGCATATTTCTGGGAGTCAGACCAAAACCCGGGACGCGTGTTTTTTGAAAAGAGTGACAGTTTGTTCCGTTGTGTATTTAGGTTGAAACGTATAAGATAGTCTTTTTTTATTCTGGCTCTGTTGATCGCTACCTGCTGATATTAAAATGGTTTGGTTAATTGTCGTTTTTTTTTTACTATCTTTGCATGATGTATAAACCCCGGAAAGCTACATGGAAAATCTAAAAGTTCTGTTTGTTGCTCAGGAAATTACCCCGTACCTTCCCGAAACCGAGATTGCAACGGTTTGTCGTACCCTTCCGCAGGGGATCCAGGAAAAAGGAAGGGAGATTCGGACTTTCATGCCTCGTTTTGGTTGTGTCAACGAACGGCGGAATCAACTGCATGAGGTGATCCGGTTGTCGGGGATGAATCTGATTATCAATGAAACAGATCATCCTTTGATTATTAAGGTCGCCTCCATTCAGTCGGCCCGTATGCAGGTGTATTTTATAGACAACGAAGATTATTTTGGTCGCAAACAAACCTTCAGGGAGGATAATGGAGCATTTTTCCCCGACAACGATGAACGTGCGGTGTTTTATGCCCGCGGAGTCCTCGAAACGGTACGGAAATTGCGTTGGAACCCGGACATCGTTCATTGTCACGGATGGTTTACCGGTTTGGTTCCTATGTATGTGAAGAAGTCTTTCAGAGAAGATCCGATTTTTTCCAAAGCACGGGTTGTGTACTCTCTCTATCAGGATTCCTTTGCCGAGCCGTTTGCCCCTGGTTTTGCCCATAAGGCGCACTTGGAGGGCGTTTCAAAGAAAGACCTGTCAACCCTCTCGGAGGAGAATTATATAGGACTTTCCAAACTTGCGGTTCAATTTGCCGATGGTGTCCTGCAGATCTCTCCCGAAGTTCATCCTTCGCTGCTCCGTTATGTGCAGGATTCAGGAAAACCCTTTGTGGATGGCTCGGTGTCGCCAGAGACGCTTGTTGATGTATGTTCGGATTTTTATGATCGGTTAATTCACGGTTAATTATGGTGCGGAGCGCAGGTCTTTTCAGTTGGTTTCTTTCTTTGCCTTTGTTGTTTTTTCTTGTGGTATTGTCTTCCTGTGAGGATGACTCTGTCGGTATCGGGAAGGGAATCTTGCCCGGAACAGACGATTATCAAATCTTGACAGATCAGACACTTGAGGTGGGAGGTGCCACGGCGGCGAGTCTGCCCGTTCGGGTGAACCCGCCCAAGCCTGCCAGCCTGTATGCCGAAACCCCCAGTTTTTTCCACCATGCTTTTGGCTGGTATCAGGACCCTGTTTTTGGTGAGATAACGGCCCAGGTGGCTTTGCCCTTTCTGATGCAGTCGGTTGGAAAGAACTTCGGTGAGGGCGCTACCGCGGACTCTCTGGTGCTGTATCTGAAATACCAGACGCGGAAAGGAGACCCTTCGGATCCGATTGGCTATGAACTCTATGAACTTTCTGAGGTGATGGGTGATACCGTGGCACAGTATTCCGATTTTTCCATAGAGGGGAAATTCAATCCCACTGTTATTCAGTCCGGAGTGTTTGCGCCATCCGTTTCAGACAGTTTTGCAGCCATCAGGATTACCAACCCCGTGCTTTTGGACAAACTTATCTCCCTCGATTCTGTGGATATGATCAATGACAGTACCTTCTGGTCAAAGTTTAAGGGGTTGTATCTGAGGCCTGTGCCTCTTTCGGACAATGGGCAGATGTACTATTTGTCCTTCTTTATTTCCGAGATGGATCTGTTCTATCACAATGCCACAACAGACTCGATGTTTTTCCGTTTCCTGGGTTACCCCTATGCGACGGTGTCTTCTATTCGCAGAGATTATGTAGGGACTCCGGTTCATGCTGCTATTGCTGCAGCTACGCCCGGGGATTTTTCCTACATCGCGGCTTCTGCTGGCCCGGTGGCTCCGTTTACAATTCCCGGAGGGGGGCTGGTTTCCTGGTTTGACGATTTGACGATGAATCAGGAGCGGGTGGTAGTATTGAACAAGGTCGAGGTGGATTTGTTCCCTGCAACCGGACAGTCTGTGAAGGATATCCCGCGCTCCCTGCTGCTACAGACCTTCGATGACGATGGTCAGTACACAAACCTCGAATACGTACAGGCGGCACCTTATGACAAGGACAGGGGGTGTTATACCTTCGATATCACCGTGTTTGCCCAGGAACAACTCAAGGCGTACAACACAGGAGACGTTGAGCTTCCGGAACTTGTTGTAGTGGCGGGACAGAATCCCTATACACCCTATCAGGTGGTGATTGACAATCGTTTGACAAAGGTTCGTACGGTGTATTCGCGTTCCCGGTAATCATTTTTGGATTTGATCCTCGATTTGTGTATATTGGTACTGGTATTCATCGGGGCAGTGCATGGTTTTCGTAAAGGCCTGATCCTGCAAGTGATGGTTATGGCCGGTGTGGTGGTTGCCATTTGGGGAGCTTCGGCTTTTTCTGGATCCCTGGAACCCAGGCTTGTTGCCTGGGGGGTCCCCTACGGAGCAGTGGCCGTTGTTTCGGTGGTACTGGTTTTTTTGTTGATTCTTGCCGGGGTGATGTTGCCAGCCTATTGTTTACACTTTGTCTGCCATCTTACACCCTTAGGCTTGATTAATCGTTTTCTGGGAGCGTTTACTGGCATAGCGACTGCTCTGATTGCGCTGAGTGTGCTGTTGGCGTTGGCCCGGAAAATGGATACTTATATTCCGGTAATTCCCGGGAAAGTGGTGGCTTCGTCCCGCTTGTTTGATCCGGTGTCGAAGATCGTTCCCACGGTGTTCCCGCATCTTGAGTTTGAAAAACTCCAGCTCTGGCTGGAACGAGTACGCAGTAAACACTAACTTAAATTTTTCATTATGGGACTGTTATCAGAATTCAAGAGTTTCGCGATGCGGGGAAATGTCATTGACCTTGCAGTGGGCGTGGTTATTGGTGGAGCTTTCGGAAAGATTGTGTCCTCGGTGGTTGCGGATGTGATTATGCCCCCTATTGGCCTTCTGCTGGGAGGGGTTAACTTCACGGATATCAAATGGGAGATGGCTCGTGAGGTGGTACAGGATGACGGTACGGTCATACCGGCAGTGACCATGAATCTGGGGAATTTTCTGCAGGCGACTGTGGACTTTGTCATTGTGGCTTTTGCCATATTTATGTTTATAAAAGCCATCAATAGCTTCCAGAAGAAGAAAGAAGATCCGGCTCCTTCAGCACCTCCTGCTCCTTCAAAGGAAGAGTTGTTGCTCACGGAGATCAGAGATTTGCTCAAGGAGAAAAAATAGACAAGTCATGGTACCATTGGATTTGCCCGCCTTCAGATTTTCTGTCAGGAAATCCGGAGAGCGGGCAGTCATTTTTGATGTTGTCAGGAGGAAATATGTTACCCTTACCCCGGAGGAATGGGTGCGTCAGCATTGGATTCGATACCTATCGGAAGTGCTGGGATATCCTCTTGCCTTGATGGGGGTTGAAACGGGTTTTGAGGTTGGCGGCCTCAAGAAAAGATTTGATGTGGTGGTGTGCCGTCCTTCGGGAATGCCACTGGTTCTGGTGGAGTGTAAGGCCCCCTCTGTGGCCTTGTCTTCAGGTGCTCTGGATCAGCTGGCCGTTTACCAGCTGTCCCTAAAGGCCCGGATTCTGATTCTCAGCAACGGGGTGCGGCATATTTTTGTGCGGGCTACCCCTGGGACATCCTGTCATCAGGTTGCTTCACTTCCATCATGGAGTCAGCTCATGGACGAAGAATCAACTGCATAATGTGCTGGTCTTCCCAGCCCTGAGGGGTGCGCACCCATTGCTGAAGCGTGCCGCTCTGCACAAATCCGCAGCCACCAAAGAGTCTTCGGCTGGCCTGGTTGCTGGCCTGGATGTGGCAATAGACTTGATGCAGCATCAGTACGTCCCGGCAATAGCTCAGCAGGGTATTGAGGGCGTCGGATGCATAGCCCCTGCGCCGCTGGGTTGTGCTGGCTACCAGAATGCCGATTCCTGCGCGCATATGATGCGGGTCAAAATCGAACAGATCAATGGTTCCTACCGGCGTTCCCGGGTCTTTGCACAGATCAATCATAAATCTGATTTGCCTTGTCTTGAAAGGATCCATCTCCATTTCTTCGAGATATTTTCGCAGATGATATCTCGAAAAAGGCACCAGAGTGTCACTGGCCATCCATACATCGGGTTGGTTTTCCCATAGGTACAGCCACTGAAGGTCCTCGGGTTCAGGCGCCCGTAGGCGAATATGTGTGCCCTGTAGCGGAATCATAATTAGGGCAAATATAACATCCTGCGGCCAATATCTTCGTGCATTTCTTGGGTAGGTGAAAAATTGCCATAAATTTGCGGTACTCAATGATTTCTAACAAATATTCCAGTTATGAAAAAAACTATTCTGTTTGGGCTCGTGGCGTTATTTCACACGCTTGTTGCCTGCTCATCCAATGTCAATCAGGAGTTTGAACTCTCCAATCCTGCATCTGTGGAGGTAACAGATGCCCAGTTTGTACTCACCCGGGCTGACTTGGGAGCAACTTCCGAAGCCACGGTGCCCGTGGTGCGTGATGCTTCAGGAACCCTTATCCCGAGTCAGCTGGATGATATGGACCAGGACGGCAAGTGGGATGAAATGGCTTTTGTGTACACCCTGGCCGCTTCCCAAAAGGTGAAGGTGTCGGTTTCCTGGGTAAAGCCTGCTGAGTATCCCGTTTTTCCGGCCCGTTCCAATGTGCGTTTTGGATACAAGGCAGCCGGACAGCCCATCGCTTCTCTGGACAGTTATGTTCTGCCCATGGACATTCCCTGGCGTCCTTATCCTTTTCAGATGGACGGCATTGCCTGGGAGAATGACCGGGTGGGTTACCGCCAGTATTTTGACGGCCGGAACTGCCGTGATGTTTTTGGAAAGAGGACCACCCAGATTGTTTTGGACAGTATCGGTATTACCAAGGAAGGTGGAGTAGGGGATACCTACCATGTGCTTTCTGATTGGGGCCGGGATATTCTGAGCGTAGGTAATTCCTTTGGTGCCGGTGGTAAGGCTCTGTTGGTCGGGGATAGCTTGCACCGCTTGGGGGTATTGCGTTATGTGCCCCGCAATGTGATTGATTCCACCCGTTTCACCCTCATCAACAGGGGGCCTGTGCGCGGTGTCTTCAAAGTGGACTATATGGGATTTCAGGTGAACGGACAGAAGGTGAATGTTTCCGAGGTGGTGCGCATCTGGGCCGGACGTTACGGATATGAGAACACGGTGACCCTTTCGGATGCTCCCCAAGGGGCTCAGTTAGTGACTGGTTTGGTGCATAATTTCAATCAGTTGCCCTATATCAGCGAGACATACGACAACAAGATTGTGGCCCGCATGACCCATGATCAGCAAACTTATGACCGTGTATGGTGGCTGGGGCTGGCCATCCTGATGCCTAAGGAAGATTACCAGGGAGAGTTTGATACGCCATCAACAGGAGCGGATATTCCCTACACCTGGTGCTTCAAGCTAAAGAACCCTTCGGCAAAATACTGGGTTTATTCAGCCTGGGAACTGGACAAACCTGAGTTCAGAGATCGTCAGTTTTTTGTGGATATGATTGCCCGGGAAGCCCGTGTGTATGCTCAGCCAGCAACTATTGCCAAGGTGAAATGATGTAAGAGAACGGACATCCAGAGAGGACCACATCATGAATGGGGCGTCCCGGGTGCTGTGTTAAAAACGGAGCCTGCTGAAGTGTCGTCTGTGGAGTACAAAGTACTGAAAGACCACAGATCCATGGAGCAGACCTGCAGGAAAAGCTTCCGGTCGTTGCGACCGGAGGCTTTTTTTGTCGTAGTGGGTACACAAGGCTTTGTAGAAAGCCATATGTGCCAGCCATACCGAGCGGATGATTACCGGATTCCCGGCCAGAAGGAAGGCCACGCCCGACACTCCGTCAAGGAACATGCGCGCCGTCAGAATCCACGGGGCTTGTTTGCGGGGCAGGTTCCGGTACATCATCAGCAGGTTGTTGCGATAATTCAGCATGGTTTTTCGGGGACTGGTTACGGGCAGGGTGCCTCCTCCGAGGTGATACACGACAGAGTTGGGCTGGAACAATACCCGGTGGCCCCTGTTTCGGAGCCTCCAGCATAGGTCAATTTCTTCCATGTGGGCAAAAAAGAAAGCATCAAAACCACCGGCCTCGTGAAATGCCTGGGCGCGAATCATCATGCAGGCTCCGGAAGCCCAGAATATTTCCCCGGGCTGATCATATTGGCCTGTATCCTTTTCGCAAGTGTGGAATATGCGGCCACGGCAGAACACATAGCCCAGATGATCCATGAATCCCCCGGCGGCCCCGGCATATTCAAATTGATCCTTATGGTGGAGCGACCGTATTTTGGGAGCACACGCCGCTGCGTCGGGGTGTTGTTCCATCATCTCTTCCAGCGGGGAAAGCCATCCCGGGGAGGTCTCCACATCGGAGTTCAGCAGCACATAGTAGGTGGCTTCTATTTGTTTCAATGCCTGATTGTATCCTTCGGCAAAGCCATAGTTGCGATCCAGGAGGATGAGGGAGACTCCGGGAAAATGTTCCCGGACAAAGTCGGCAGAACCATCTTCAGAACCATTGTCAGCCACGACGACTCTGGCGTGTGCGTGGGTATGCGCCCATACTCCGGGAAGAAAGGACTCCAGGTAATGCTTTCCGTTCCAGTTGAGAATGACAACGGCTGTTTGGTGCGGATCATTCATGGGCCTTGGTGTTTTGGGCCCGGGTGGACAACAGGCCGCAGGCAGCCTGAATGTCCATGCCTCTGGACTGTCGAATGGTGGTGATGATGCCCTTCTGCTCCAGATCCTGCTGGAATGAAGCGATGGTCTGCTCCCCGGAACTCTCGAAAGGGCTATCAGGAAGGGGGTGGAAACGGATCAGGTTGATTCTGCAACGCAAGCCATGGAGCAGACGGGCAAGTTCGCGTACATGGCGGGGCGAGTCGTTAATGCCCCGGAGCATGATGTATTCAAAGGATATTCTGCGTTGCGGGCCCAACTCCGTATGCCTCAGTTCCTCTATGATGCGGTGGATGGGGTGGGCTTTCTGGGCTGGCATCAGTCTCAGGCGCTCTTCCTCAAAAGGGGAATGCAGGCTGATGGCCAGATGGCATCCAGATTGTTCCAGAAAGGTCTTCAGGGCCGGCCATATCCCTATTGTGGAGAGCGTTACCCGTTTGGGAGACCAGGCATACCCCCAGGGGGCGGTAAGAATCTCGAGGCTTTTCATAACCTCGGCAAGGTTGTCCAGAGGTTCACCCATGCCCATGAACACGATATTGGTTACTTCGGAAAATACCGGCAGGCTGCGCCACTGGTTGAGGATGTCTGTGGAAGTAAGATTGCCTTGAAATCCCTGCCGTCCGGTCATACAGAAGGCGCAGCCCATCTTACACCCAACCTGCGAGGAAACGCACAGGGTTACCCTGTCTCTGTCGGGAATGCTGGCCGTTTCAACGAACCTGGATTTCCGTCCCGAGACGGGGAACAAATATTTCCGGGTGCCGTCGACTGAAACTGATTCGGACAGGGGCGGAGTGAGCCCGGTTTGATAGTGTGACTCCAGCAGGCCCCGGTGTGCCAGAGAAAGATTGGTCATCTCCCCGATGGTCCGGATGTGTTTTTTGTACAACCACTCGGTGATCTGTCGGGCGGCATAGCCCGGCAATCCCAGTTCCTGAGTGATTGCTGAAAGCTCTCGGAGGGTCTTTCCGTACAGAGCGGGTTTCACCGTTACGGGTTGTGTTGATGTCTGCTTCTCGGGGGTTCCGGTCATGGTCTGGTTTGTCATAGGGCTTCAAAGATAGTGCGAACGCTCAGTTAATTTGATTACTTTTGTGCGGTTTTTGAATAAATAGTTATGGCCGATACGATGATTCTGGAAAAACTCTCCGGTGTTCAACACAGGTTTGAGGAAGTAGCACAACTGATCACTGATCCGGATGTAATTTCGGATATGAAGCGGTTTGTGAGACTCAACAAGGAATACCGTGATCTGGAGCCTTTGATGGAAGCCTACAGCCGCTATAAGAACGTTTTGAGCAATCTGGAAGATGCGCGCGGGATTTTATCGGTAGAGAAGGATGAAGAGTTGCGGGAGATGGCCCGTACCGAGGTGGAAACACTGAGCCAGCAGGTCCCGGAGCTCGAAGAGCAGATACGGTTCCTACTTTTGCCTGCAGACCCTCAGGACGATAAGAATGCCGTGATGGAAATCCGCGCTGGTACCGGTGGGGATGAGGCCAGTATTTTTGCCGGCGATTTGTTCCGGATGTATGCCAAGTTCTGTGAGAACAAGGGATGGAAGGTTGAAGTGACCAGTCTCTCTGAGGGAACCGCTGGGGGATTCAAGGAATTGGTGTGTAGCGTAACCGGGAACAAAGTATACGGGATACTCAAGTATGAATCGGGGGTGCATCGTGTTCAGCGAGTACCCAAGACCGAGACCCAGGGGCGGGTACATACATCGGCCGCTACCGTGGCCATCCTCCCCGAGGCCGATGAGTTTGATATAGATTTGAATGTAAATGATATCCGTAAGGATACCTTTTGCTCCTCCGGACCCGGCGGCCAGTCGGTCAATACGACCTATTCCGCCATACGGCTTACCCATATCCCCAGCGGGATTGTGGTGCAGTGTCAGGATGAAAAATCCCAGATCAAGAATTACGAGAAAGCATTGACGGAGCTCCGGACCCGACTGTACAATCTGGAGTACCAGAAATATCTGGATGAAATTGCTTCCAAACGCAAAACCATGGTTTCCACCGGTGACCGTTCGGCCAAAATTCGCACCTATAATTACCCGCAAGGCAGGGTTACGGACCACCGTATCAACCACACCATGTACAATCTTTCGGCCGTTATGGACGGAGACATCCAGGAGTTTATTGACAAACTGCAGATGGAAGAGAACACCCAGCGTCTTAAGGAAGCTGGAATGTAACCTTGGCCTATCGGGGGGCCGTACTTTTCTCTCCCGAACGGGGATGGAATGCGGTCAGGGTGTCGCGTAGAAAAGTCCGGTCCAGATGGGTATAAACCTCCGTGGTGAGGATGGATTCATGCCCCAGCATTTCCTGGACGGCCCTTAAATCTGCCCCTCCCTCCACCAAGTGGGTGGCAAAAGAATGCCTGAGGGTATGCGGGCTGATGGTTTTCTCAATTCCTGCTGCCGTGGCTAGTTGCCTGATGATGGTGAAGATCATGTTTCGGGTAAGCGATGCCCCTCTGCGGTTCAGAAACAGGACATCTTCGTACTTGCTTTTCACGGGCAGATGCACCCGATCCTGCTGGTACAGCTGAATCTCCCGAATGGCTTGCTTGCTCACAGGAACCAGACGTTCCTTACTCCCCTTGCCCAGGATGCGGATAAATCCTTCCTCGAAATGGAGGTCAGACAGGCGCAAAGCGGTTAGTTCGGAAACACGCAACCCGCAACTGTACAGGGTTTCCACGATGGCCTTGTTCCTCTGTCCCTCCGGTTTGCTCAGGTCCACTGCACCCAACATGCTGTCCACTTCGGCTACCCGAAGCACATCGGGCAGTTTACGTCCTATGCGTGGAAACTCCAGCTGGGCCGTAGGGTCTGCCTGAATCCGGTCGTTTAGCAACAAATAATGGAAGAAAGAACGAATGCCGGACATCATTCGGGACTGAGACCGGATGCTGAGTTTTTCGCCTGCCGTATCGCGGAGAAACATCCGGAGCCTTTCGGTGTCAACATCTTCTGGCTTCTGGGGTGCCTTGTCCTTCAGAAAAGACTCCAGTTTGCGTATATCCGCTTCATACGCCTCTACGGTGTGTGGTGAGAGCCCTTTTTCGAGCTTCAGGAATGATTTGAATTCCCTGATGTCTTTTTCCCAGTTCATGCGTTGTGATATCCTGCAAAGGTACAAATCCCGGCGGAACCGACTCTTTACTTGCGAAACTTTACCTACTTTCGCAGATACAAACAATCAGTGGCTGATATGATTTCCAGAGCCTTTTATGAGCGGAACCGAAAAAAACTGACGGAGCAGTTGCCCCAGGGTTCTACTGTAGTGGTCTTTTCAAACGACCAGATGCCCCGAAACGGGGAACACTATTTTCCGTACCGGCAGAATTCCGACCTGCTCTACCTTTGTGGTATTCAGCAGCATGACTCCATTCTGATTCTTTCGCCCTCTCATCCCAACCCGGCGCTGCGCGAACTCTTGTGCGTGTTGCAACCCAGTGAGTTCGAAGCCATCTGGAACGGCTCCTTGCTCAGCGCTGACCGTGCCCGCGAGATTTCCGGGGTGAGTCAGATCAGGTGGACTGAGGATTTTGAGAAACTCATTCATGATGTGGTTTACTACTCGGATGTGATTTATACCAATCTGAGTGAGAACAGCAAGCTGGATCCGGACCTGCATACTATGGACATTCGCAAGACCCGGTGGATGCAGCAGCATTTTCCTTTGCACCGATATGGAAGGCTGGCCCCGCTCATGGAAGATTTGCGCACGATTAAGTCGTCCGAGGAGATTCTGGCCATCCGTAAAGCCGGTGAGGTTACCGGGGACGCTTTCCTGAAGGTGCTTCAGATGGTCCGGCCCGGGGTCCGGGAGTTTGATGTCGAGGCAGAAATCACTTCGTGCTTTCTGCGCAACGGAGTGAGGCACCATGCTTTTGAACCGGTCATTGCCACCGGGGCCAATGCCTGTGTGTTGCATTACAGTTCCCGCAATGATCTGTGTCAGGATGGGGATATGTTGTTGATTGATTTTGGTGCAGAGTGGCTCCATTATGCCTCGGACTGTACCCGTACCATTCCTGTTTCCGGACGTTTTACCGCAAGACAGAGGGCTCTGTACGAAGCCACCCTGAGGATGTTTCGCAAGGCCATGTTCCTGTTGCGCGAAGGCTCCACTATTGCCCAGGTGAATGTGCAACTGGGGCAGTTTTGGGAGAAGGAGCATGTGGATTTGGGGTTATACTCTCTGAACGACCTCAGAAGACAATCTCCAGAGGCGCCCCTCTACAAAAAATACTTCATGCACAACATCGCGCATTTCATTGGTCTGGATGTGCACGACCTGGGACACCGCACCGAGCCACTCAAGGCTGGTATGGTGGTGAGTTGTGAGCCTGGGATTTACATCCCTGAAGAGGGTATCGGTATTCGTTTGGAAACCACAGTGTTGATCACCCCTGCTGAGTCTATTGACCTGATGCCCCAGATCCCGATTGAAGCGGAAGAGTTGGAACAGTTAATGAGCGCCAAATGATGCGTATTGACATTATCACCCTTTTCCCCGAAATGTTTGACGGCCCTCTGGGACATTCCATTGTCCGCCGTGCTGTGGATAAAGGCCTGGCAGAAATTGTGCTGCACCAGTTGCGGGACTACTCCGATGACCCCAAACACCATCGTGTGGACGACTACGCTTTTGGCGGGGATGCCGGCATGGTTATTCGCGTAGAACCGGTTTTCCGGGCAATCTCGGCCTTGAAATCCCAGCGGGACTACGATGAAGTTATATACACCTCTCCTGATGGAGAACGATTCTGTCAGCGAGAAGCCAACCGGTTGTCCACGTTGCAGAATGTTATTCTGTTGTGCGGTCATTACAAGGGCATTGATCACAGAATCAGGGAGCATTTGATCACCAGAGAGATTTCTGTGGGAGATTATGTGCTTACCGGCGGAGAGTTGGCTGCGGCCGTCATCTGTGACAGTGTCGTTCGGCTGTTGCCAGGTGCCATGGGAGACGAGTGCTCGGCCCTGAGCGATTCTTTTCAGGATCATCTTTTGGCTCCGCCAGTCTATACCCGGCCATCGGACTTCAACGGATGGAGGGTGCCTCCCGTACTTCTGGGCGGGAATGCTGCCGCCATTGAAGACTGGAAACTGGAGCAATCTCTGGAGCGTACCCGGCGACTTCGGCCCGATCTTTTGGAGAATGATTAAAAATATTGTTCCATGTGTTTGTTTTTCTCAATATTTTGACAACCTTTGCCTCTGAAGAGAAGCTCGAGTAGTCACAACGCTACTTTTATGACGCTACGATCAGCAGGGTATCTCATTATGTACCTCGATGCTGAATTTTGAGAAGAACTGTTTGCATTGTCGGCTTGATGAAGACCTGTCATGAAAAGCTCAATGGATGCATTCGTTTAATCAGGTAAATCAGGAGGAGGATGCCGGAAGATGCGACAACCTTCTCCTGAACTTTTTAATATATCCCTATGATAAAGACACAGACCAAGATTATTGCCACCATCGGCCCGGCATCTTCGGATAAGGAAACTCTCAGGGCACTCATCCGCGAGGGAGCATCCGTTTTCCGGTTGAATTTCTCGCATGGTACGCATCAGGAGCATGCCGGCGTGATTGAAAATATCATTGCCCTCAATCAGGAGCTGGACAAACATGTGACCATTCTGGCCGATTTACAGGGCCCCAAGATTCGTATCGGGCTGGTGGAAAACAATGCTGTAGTGCTCACCGCTGGCAGTGAAGTTGCCCTGGTAACCGGGGACCTGACAGGCACGGAGCGGCAATTGTCTATCTCCTACGAGCATTTCCCCCGGGATGTGCAGCCTGGAGACGCTGTGTTGCTTGACGACGGAAAACTGAAACTGGAAGTGGTGCATACCAATGGCCGGGATACTGTGAACACCCGGGTGGTCTATGGGGGCGTGCTGGCCTCCCGAAAAGGGGTGAATCTCCCGGATACCAGAATTTCCCTCCCCAGCCTGACTGCGAAAGACATTGAAGATCTGAATTTTGCCCTTGAGTACAATGTGGACTGGGTGGCTCTTTCTTTTGTGCGTTCTGCTGAAGATCTCATTCCACTCAAGGACATTATCCGGCGCAAACGGAAGTTTACCCGCGTTATTGCCAAGATTGAGAAACCAGAGGCATTAGCGCATTTTGACGAGATTCTGGAACTGTCCAACGGAATTATGGTGGCCCGGGGGGATCTGGGTGTGGAAGTTCCTTTTGACCGGGTGCCCCTGATTCAAAAGGAACTGGTGAAGAAATGCATTGAGCAGTCCAAGCCGGTGATTATTGCTACTCAGATGCTGGAGAGCATGATCTCCAACTTCCGCCCCACCCGGGCAGAAGCCAATGACGTAGCCAATGCCGTTCTGGACGGTGCCGATGCTGTGATGCTGAGTGCAGAAACTTCGTCAGGAACGTATCCTGTGGAGACGGTGCGTGCGATGAGCCAGATTATCCAGTGGACAGAACACCACGGTTTTGTGTTTAACCGGGAGAAAGAGCCGCATCCCTCGGCCGTCACTTTTCTTCCCGATTCCATCTGTCTCAATGCCTGTCGTCTGGCCAGTCAGGCTCAGGCAAGGGCCATTGTGGTGTTCACCTTTTCGGGATACACGGCGCTGAAAATATCCAGTCATCGTCCTCAGGCCCGGGTGTTTGTGTTTACCCGCAACAAGGCCCTGGTGCGGAAAATGTCCCTGATTTGGGGGGCCAGAGCCTTTCATGCCGAGGAAACCAAGTCCATTGACCAGGCCATTGAGCAATCCATTGCTACCCTGAAGGAGCAGGGCTATATTGCAGATGGGGATGTAGTGGTACATGTGGGCAGTACTCCGTTCAAGGACAAGGGACAGACCAACATGATCAAATTGAGTTGTGTCTGATTCGGGCCGCTTTGCTGTTAAATATGCTTAAATGGGGCAGGAATTCTTTTCTGTTGTGTATATTTGTGGAATTTTTGAAACAGGTATCTTTTAATAACTTTTAAAATTTCACTTATGGTCACTGGATTTTTTTGGTTGATCCCCGTTGCCTCAGTCATGGCGCTGCTTTTTGCCTGGTATTTCTTTAAGCAGATGATGAAGGAAGACGAGGGGACCGACCTGATGAAGAAGATTGCCGCCCACGTGCGTACGGGTGCGATGGCTTATCTGAAACAGCAGTACAAGGTGGTAACCATCGTGTTTGTC
The DNA here is from genome assembly GCA_002380425.1 of Bacteroidales bacterium UBA4181. Lineage (GTDB taxonomy): Bacteria > Bacteroidota > Bacteroidia > Bacteroidales > UBA4181 > UBA4181. The sequence goes on along the minus strand of DFUR01000106.1, from coordinate 119,858 downwards.
ATTTTGGCTGTGTTTTTTGCCGTGCTCGCATACGGCTTTGGGGTTCAGAATGGATGGGTGCCTTTTGCATTTTTAACAGGGGGGTTGTTTTCCGGTCTGGCTGGTTTCCTGGGCATGAAAACCGCAACCTATGCTTCAGCCCGTACGGCCAATGCAGCCAAGGATTCCCTGAACAAGGGGCTTCAGGTGGCTTTCCGCAGCGGTGCGGTGATGGGGTTGGTAGTCGTAGGGCTTGGCCTGCTGGACATCTCACTGTGGTATCTTATTCTGACCACCTTTGTGGATGAGGCCGATCCCACCCACAAACTCATCGTGATCACTACCACCATGCTGACCTTCGGGATGGGGGCTTCTACTCAGGCCCTGTTTGCCCGCGTGGGAGGCGGTATCTACACCAAGGCTGCCGATGTCGGCGCCGACCTGGTGGGTAAGGTAGAAGCCGGTATTCCTGAGGATGATCCCCGGAACCCTGCCACCATTGCCGACAATGTGGGTGACAATGTGGGGGATGTGGCCGGTATGGGCGCTGACCTTTATGAATCTTATTGCGGCTCCATCCTTGCAACGGCCGCTCTGGGTGCCTCTGCCTTCCTTTCTGACGGAGAAATGCAGCAGAAGGCAGTGTTTGCTCCGATGCTGATTGCAGCTGTGGGTATTGTGCTCTCCATTCTGGGTATCTTTCTGGTGAAAACTAAAGAAGGCGCCAAGATGAAGGAATTGCTGGGCGCTCTTGGGAGAGGGGTAAACGTGAGTTCTGCCTTGATCGCCATTGCTACGTTTGTCATTCTGTATTCCCTGGGCCTTGAAAACTGGTTGGGCCTGTCCTTCTCGGTGATTGCCGGTTTGCTGGCCGGTATCGTGATTGGCCAGTCCACGGAGTATTATACCTCGCACAGTTATCGTCCTACCCAGAAAGTGGCCGAAAGCGCACAGACGGGTCCTGCTACTGTGATTATCTCCGGCCTCGGGCTTGGGATGATGTCCACGGCTATTCCCGTGATTACCATTGCTGTCGCCATTATGATTGCCTTCCTCTCGGCCATTAACTTCAATGTTTCCGAGATGCTTTCGGCCGAAAACCTCAGCCTTGGTCTCTACGGGATTGGTATCGCTGCTGTGGGCATGCTGTCCACTCTGGGCATCACCCTGGCTACGGATGCTTATGGCCCCATCGCAGACAACGCCGGCGGAAACGCCGAAATGAGCGGGCTGGACAAAGAGGTACGTCACCGTACCGACGCCCTTGATGCTCTTGGGAATACCACCGCGGCAACCGGTAAGGGTTTTGCTATTGGCTCTGCAGCGCTGACCGCTCTGGCCTTGCTCGCCTCTTACGTTGAAGAACTCAAGATTGGGATGGTCCGCCTGCTGGAGAATGGCAAACTGATTGAATCGGTCGAGGAGACCCTTACGGTGGAGCAGGTCAAGGCCGCTCAGATTCCCGATTTTATGACCTGGTTTGATGTGAATCTGATGAATCCCTCGGTTTTGGTGGGAGTCTTTATCGGTTCCATGATGGCCTTTGTGTTCTGCGGACTCACCATGAACGCCGTGGGCCGTGCTGCCCAGAGCATGGTCGAAGAAGTGCGCCGTCAGTTCCGTGAGATTGCCGGAATTCTTGAGGGGAAGGCCGAGCCTGATTATGCCCGTTGCGTGGCTATTTCCACCAAGGGTGCTCAGCGCGAAATGCTGCTTCCTTCGCTGCTGGCCATTATCGTTCCTGTGGCTACCGGAGTGATTCTGGGTGTTGCCGGAGTGTTCGGTCTGCTGGTTGGCGGTTTGGGTGCCGGATTTGTGCTGGCCGTGTTTATGGCCAATGCTGGTGGCGCCTGGGATAATGCCAAGAAGTATGTGGAAGAAGGCAATCTGGGCGGAAAAGGATCTCCTTGTCACAAAGCCGCTGTGGTGGGTGACACCGTGGGTGATCCCTTCAAGGATACTTCCGGACCCAGCCTGAATATTCTCATCAAACTCATGAGTATGGTTTCCATCGTGATGGCCGGTTTGACGGTTGCCTGGAGCCTGCTGTAGTTTGTTCCATTTTTTAAGGGGAGTGCCTCAAAACCTGGTTTTGAGGCACTTTTTTTTTAATGTTGCGATATTTCATGGATTTTTGTGCCCCCTGAGAGAATAGCGGCAGGGCATTTCCCGTACCTTTGTGCTTTCATTGTTTCTCGTTATGAATGCTGAGATTATTACCATAGGGGATGAGCTCCTGATAGGCCAGGTGGTGGACACCAATTCCGCTTTCCTGGCTGATGCTTTGAGTCACGCAGGTTTGGATGTGAGTCGAATCACTACGGTTCCCGACCGAAGGGATGATATCCTTTCGACATTGAAGGAAGCTTCGCAACGTGCGCGCTTGATACTGATCACCGGAGGGCTTGGGCCCACAAAGGATGACATCACCAAGGAGGCTCTTGCTGTATTTTTTGAGGATCACCTGGTACAGAACAACCAGGTGCTGGAGCATATTGGCCACAGGATGTCAGAACGGGGCATTGAGATGAATCCGCTGAATGTGATGCAGGCTGAGGTACTTTCCAGTTGTGAGGTGTTGCATAATGAACTGGGCACAGCCCCGGGCATGTGGATGGAAAGTAACGGCAGGGTGTATGTGTCTATGCCTGGGGTGCCCCACGAAATGATCCGAATTTTCACTGAGGAAGCATTGCCCCGCATCAAAACCCACTTTGGAGGCGATGCTATTGTGCACCGGGTACTTTTGGTCACAGGGGTGCCTGAATCAGCGTTGTCCCTGCAGCTGGAATCTTGGGAACAGGCTCTTCCGCCTCATATCCGGTTGGCTTATCTGCCTTCATTGGGAATGATTCGTTTGCGGCTTACTGCTCATGGCAAGAACGAAGAAACTTTGGAAGGGGAACTGGATGCTTTGGTGGAAGCTGCCCGTCCTCTGCTGGGGCGGCATCTTGTCGGAGAACATCAGGGGAGCCTGGAAGAACTGGTGGGTAAGATGCTCACGGAATTGAATGCCACGCTGTCTTTGGCTGAAAGTTGTTCCGGGGGAGGCCTCTCCCGCAAGATCACTTCTGTTCCCGGAAGCTCTCAGTATTTCAAGGGTGGAATCATCGCTTATGACAATCTGTTTAAGGTCCGGATGCTACGGGTGGGACGGCAGAATCTGCTCCGGCACGGGGCGGTGAGCGCTCCGGTGGTTGAGGAGATGGCCCGGGGAATCCGGTGCCGGATGAAAACCGATTTTTCTGTGGCTACCTCAGGAATTGCCGGGCCCGGAGGCGGAACTCCGGAGAAGCCTGTGGGTACCGTCTGGATTGCTGTGGATTCCAAGTGGGGTACCGTTTCGCGTTGTTTCCGGATGTTTGACGGCCGGGAGCGGGTGATGGAACGGACCGTTACGGCAGCACTGGGGATGCTCCTGGGCGAGATTGCCCGATCCACTGAATAATTCCGGCCACATCTCTCGGGTGGAACCAGTTGATTTCCGGGTCTCTGCGCAGCCAGGTCAGTTGTCGCTTGGCGTAGTGCCGGGTGTTTCTTTTGATCAGTCGTATGGCCTCTTCAAGGGGAATTCTTCCCTCCAGATAGGCGAAAAGTTCACGATATCCCACGGTTTTGAGGGCATTGCATTTCCGGTGCGGGTACAATGCCTGTGCTTCCTGCAGCAATCCCTGTTCCAGCATCCGGTCCACCCGGTTGTCAATTCTCTGGTATAATTCCTCTCTGGGGAGGTTGAGCCCGGCCTTGAGCACCGTGAATGGACGGGGTTTAGGTGTTCCCCTGAGAAAGAAGGAATAGGGCTTCCCGGTTTGCAGGCATACTTCCAGAGCTTTCATCACCCTTTGTGGGTTCAGGTTGTCCATGCGTTCAAAATGCAGAGGGTCGCTCAGACGCAGTTGCCGCCGAAGCTCCTCCAGCCCATGAGTATGGTATATCTGCTCTACCTGTGTCCGAATGCCTGGGTCCACTTCGGGGAATTCGTCCATTCCCCTGCACAGAGCATCCATGTAGAGGCCGGAACCTCCGGTGAGGACGACTACCGGGCTCCGGTCGAAGAGCTCTTCGAGCAGAGCCAGCGCTTCTTCTTCAAACTTGCTAACATTGTAATAATCGTGGATGGAAAGGTTTCCCAGAAAATAGTGGGGCACCGCGGCTTGCTCCTCCGGTGTGGGAACGGCTGTGCCGATGACCATCTCTCGGTACATCTGACGGGAGTCGCAGGAGATAATTCCGGTACCAAAGGATTTTGCCAGCTGTATGGCTGTGGCTGTTTTGCCCACGGCTGTGGGGCCATTGAGGGCTACCAGAATCCTATCCCCGTGCATAGAGGTATGTAGGGCTGATGCTTCCAATTCGGTTTACTTGCTGATCAGGACGGTGGCATAGGCTGCCACTCCTTCTTCCCTGCCGATAAAGCCCAGATGCTCGGTAGTGGTAGCCTTGATGGAGAGTGCATCCTCCGGAACCTGCATGACTGTTGCCAACACCTGAATCATTCCGGGGATATAGGGCCGGATTCTGGGCCTTTGCAGACACACAGTGCTGTCCATGTTGCAGAGTTCATAGCCCTCCTGGCGCACTGCATCCATGGTCCTGCGCAGCATGATCTTGCTGTCAATGCCTTTATACTCCGGTGCTGTATCGGGGAACAACACACCGATATCCCCCAGCCGGGCGGCTCCGAGCAGGGCATCACAAATGGCGTGAATCAGGGTGTCTGCGTCGGAATATCCCACGGCACCCTTGGTGTGGTCGATGGTGACTCCTCCCAGTACAAATGGGGAACCCTCTTTGAGCTGGTGGACATCATAACCGAATCCTGTGCGAAAAGTCATGGCCATGAGTTTAGTGCGCGAACAGGAACAGCAGGCTGAAGCGGATGGTGTTCGCCAGAGGATTGTTGGATTCGGTGGGAATCAGATAGGCGAAGTCCAGGCCGAATTTATTCATGCGGAGCCCTGCCCCGAAGGTGAAATACTTGCGGTTGCCCTTGGTCTCATGCTCGGAGAAGTAGCCTGCCCGGAAAGCAAACTTCTGGTCGTACCAGTATTCGGCTCCCAGGCTCCAGGTAATCTCATGCAGTTCCTCGCTGAAGCCTCCCGGGGCATCGCTGAAGGAGCGGAACATTCCGGATACAACAGAAACATCATTGTTGGTGTCATAGCCGGTTCCCGATTCATCGGTTTGCGGGGTGGGAACCAGCAGTTTGTTGAAGTCGGCAGCCAGAGTGAGTTCGTTGCGTTCATCCAGAGGGGTGCTCAGGGCAAATCCCAGCCGCATATTGGTGGGCAGAAATTCTTTGTCATTACTGGTGGAGTAACTGATTTTGCTCCCGATATTGGTTACGGCCCATCCCGCGCTGAAATCTACAGGAACATTACCCAGCCGGCCTTGCGTGCGGTAATAGAACGAAATGTCGGCAGCCATCGCATTCCCTGCCTTGGAGCCATCCAGCCCGGAACTCATATCCGACCGGATGTACCTGAAGGCGATACCACCACTCCATTTTTCTCCCAACTTCCGGGCGTAGGCTATGTCAATGGCCCATTCGTTGGGGTTGGATGTACGCAACAATTCCCCGTTATAGTCCGTAAAATCAATGTTGCCGAGGTCAAAATAGCGCAGGGATGCAGCCAGGGTTTGACGTTCATCCAATGCTCTGAATCCGGTAAGGTACACCATGTTGATGTCGTTAACCAGTTTTCTCAGCCAGGGATTGTAGGAGAGGGCAACACCTGCTTTCTGCGGGACAAACGCGTACTTGGCGGGATTCCAGTGCAGGGAGAATACATCCGGGGTGGTGGCAGCCCCGATGTCGCCCATCCCTGCGGAGCGGGAATCGGGGGCGATGGTCAAGAAGGGTACGGCGGTGATGACGCTGTTGATCTGGTCGGTCTGAACCTGGGCAAAAGCACTTCCGCAGATACCCGGTATCAGGGCAAGCAATACAGTCAGGGGGCGCATATTCATAGTGTGGCATTTAGGGGTTCAGGAACTGGAGCCTTGATGCTCCGGATATTGTAGTTCCATCCTCAGCATGTAAAGATAAGCGATAAATGTATATTCCCGGGGCAATTTTTTTGCCCCTGGCATCGGTTCCGTCCCACTGTGGCGTTTCTCCGGAGTTTGTTCCGGCAGGGAAATCGTAGATCAGCGTCCTGACGGGGCGGCCGCTGATGTCGTAGATGTCAATGCGTATCCGGGCCCCGGAAGTTTTAAGATTGTGGTCAAACGCAAACCGGGTGGATTCGCTGAAAGGGTTGGGGTAGTTGATCAGCCGGGTCAGGGTAGGAGACGTGGATCGGACAACCCTGAAGGAACGTTGTTTCTGTGAGGGATTGTGCAGGATGTCCCAGGCTGTCAGGGTAAGGGTGTAGTGCCCTTCCGGAAGCTCCGGAAACCGGTACTGGATGGTTCCCCGTGTTCCGTCCGGGGAGAGGGGGCTGTAAAAGGAATTCAGTATGAAATCGCGACTGGTGGTTCCCTCCAGTTGCGCCCTCAAATCATGCCCGTTGCCACCCCCGATACTGATTCCCTGAGCATCCTTCAGCTCGGCCACCAGCAGGGGCCTTTCGTGACTCACTCCGCCATCCCTGAAGGAAGGATGGTTGAGGTACAAGGTGATCTCCGGGCCGGTCGTGTCTGCGGGAATTTCATCAGGAAGCCCCCCGGTAACCAAGGGGTAGGCTCCTCCGGCATCGGCTTGTTCCGACCAGGCAAAATAGGTGATTTTGCCCGCACCGAACTCCGGAGCAATATCCAGAGGCAGGGTGCATGCAATCTCAAACCTTCCTGCGTTAACCGGCGCAGTCCCTTGAATCAGAGGTTCCTCCTGAGTGCGATAGACGGCAGAAACTGACTCGGGGTCATTTCCCAGAGTGGACTGCTCCCGGGGTTTGTCAAAAATCTGATATCGAATCCAGCCGTTGAATTGGGTTTGCACCGCATGGTTGCTGTGGATGTCACCCTCGATGGTAACCCGATCCAAGGGTCGTAGGGTGTCGGTTCGGGTGGCTGCATCCTGCCCGTTGATGCGCAGGGTACGGACTTCTGCCCCGGGACTGGCCAGCCGCAGTGCGGGGTCCCCAAAGTACACAAAACTCAGGGTGTTGGGGAACAGCCCCACTTCGTTCTTGGCGGCCCTGATGATGTCTCCGATGCGCGGGTTATTGCGCTGGAGCATCTGGCGGGTGACCGCTCGGGCCATCTCGAAATTCAGATGAGCATAGGCCAGTCTTGTTGTGGTGAGCACACCGATGCCCCCTCCCTTGGGGTTGAGCAGCATGGCTTCGCCCGAGGTAGTGGTGAAAGGGCTGTCGAAGCGGCCAAACTCGCAGGTTGCCACCACAAACAAAGGTAAATGCGGTTGTTCCCACTGCTCAATGTCCTGGCGGGTCATCAGCTTCTCCTCGCTCAGGCCGTTCTCATTGCCGTGGCCCAGATAGTGTACCATCAGGATCCCTTGTTCCAGAAGGCTTTCCATGCGCACCTTCGCTTCCGGGTACCGGTTGCCTTCGGGTGTGGATTGCTGCTGAAAGGCATCCAGATACACCTTACGGACGGTGTACTGTGGTCCGGATTGTGACAGGTCCCCGGCAATCAGTTCGCTCTGTCTGAAGTGTTCGTTTCCGTCTTCGTCATCGGCCAGCAACATGACCTCCTGTTGCCAGGGCCCGCGGGTATGGTAGGAAACAATCTTGTCCACAACCCCGCGGGCCTGGGCCAGAGTGGTGGCGGGGATGCGTCCGGTGGCCACATCAATGTGCCCCAGTTCAAGGCCTGCACCATGGGCGGTGACGCCAAAAAAATCATCGCTGGTGTAGGTCATCAAGGGTGAGAAAGAGTTTTTGGACTGGTAGGTGATGATGCCTCCGCCCCCTTCCGCTGACGCATGGATGTTGCGGTAGTCGTAGGAGCCGGTCCCAAACAGCAACAGGTAGCGTGGTGGCCTTTGGGGATGGGATGTTCGCAGATACTTCAGGAAATTCCGGATGGCAGCCGGGTCTTTCTTCCCGCCCGAAAACTGGTGAAATACTTCCTGCTGGCTGACCACCAGTACCTGCAGAGTGTCCTGAGTCCGGTGAAAGTCGGCCAGTCTGCGCGCCTCTGAGAGAAATTCCTCAAGGGAGACGATGACCATATCTGCAGGGGGGCTTCCCAGTAAATCCAGAGAGAGTGGTGGGTCTGCAGAAGCAGGAAGCCATTCGGGCGCGAGCATTTCCTGTCCGGGGTGAAAGGCTACATAAGTCCTCAGGGAATCCGCGGCTGCACGAAAATGCAACACCGATCCCTGCTGTTCTGTCGGGAGGCAACGGATGGCAAAGGGGTGGGTGATGTCCCATACTTGGGTGCCTGCAGGGGCCTGACTGATCTCGAACTGGGCCAAGCGACCGGGATGCACAGATTGCCTGTCTCTGAATATCAATGGAGACCGCTCCATGCGCAGATGCTGCCTCACCCATAGTTGCACATAATCCAGCCATCCGGATGCTCCTGACTGGCCCAGGGAATTGTAAGTCAATTGAATCTCTGTCGGGTTTCCCCCTGCTTCAAAGATGGTGGTTCCCGTGGCCGGGGCCACATAGTCGCTGTTGGGTATGCCCGCAACCACGGGTAGGTCCATGACTCCGGCGAGCTGTTGGTTGCTGATAAATTCCAGACGGGCAGGGGCGATGCTTCGGTTTAGAAAACGCACCCTGAGCCGGGCAGGTGCCTGGGTGTCCAGCATGGGTGTCTGAAATTTTATCACTTGAGTGGCAGCCGCGTTGCTGAAGTATTCCCCGGCCCAGACCCTTCCTGAGGCCAGCAGATTGTATTTGTCCTGTTCATGCACCAGAAAGGTGTCATAGGTTTTTATCGTGGTGTCGGCAACGCCCTCCGGGGCCTCTTGCATGGGTATGGTCTTGCCCCCGGCCCGGGAGCACAGATAGTAATATCCCCGGCTGTCGTATGGATGCAGGGTGTGTTCGGGTAAGCCGTCCTCAGGATTGAGGTGCCAGGTGAGTGGCCCTTCCCCATAGAAGTACACCGCTTGTCCGGAGTGCCACAACGGAACCTCCTGCAGCTCCACCGGGTCTGAGTCAGCGGCAAAGTCTCCCAGCGGGGCGGCACTGCTTCCGTACATACGCAGGGAGGCCGGGTCCATACCCCTGGACAGAATGTCCTGATAGGGAATGCGGTATATCCCTTCGGCGCGGGTAGCAATGATTTGCCAGTGGCCCCGGCTGAGTAGCGACGACCTTGCAGCGCCCTCTGTAGCTTGTGGCGACAGGGTGAAGAGCATTAGCAGAAGAAAGGCAAGGTTCCGGGCCATCAGGGATACAGTAAACTGCTAAAATAACTGATTTATTCTTACCCCGTTTGGCGTCTGGAATCAGAATTCTTTTAATTTTGACATATCATAACTTCGTTCACAAACTACCTTCAGTGTCATGAAACCAGCTTTCTTCCGTTGTCTGTTTGTTTTTTTGGGTTGCTGTGTGGCCCTTTCCCCTGCGTTGTCCGGAAATCCAAAAATTCTCAGGGAGTATTATCCCTCCGGAGCTCTTCATTTTGAGACCAAAGTGCTCGAATCCCAAAAGGTTACTACAGAGTATTATGAGCATGGTGTGATCAAGGCCAAAACCAATTTCCCCTATCCCGGAATGGGCCGTATGTCATCCCAGTACTATGAAGATGGCACGCTCAAGGCCCTCTCTGCCACGTTGAACGGAGAAAAGGATGGCTTGTTCAGGTCTTACTATCCGGACGGGCGTATTCAGTCAGAAGCTCCCTATCATTTTGGGGTTTTGGAGGGTACGGTGGTTCAGTATGCTCAGGATGGAAAGTTAAGAGTGGTTTCGGAGTTTCTCAGCGGTACCCGGACAGGGCTGGCTATTGTGTACAACCCTGATGGCGGGTGGACTGAGCGACCTACCCCCCAGCAGATGCAGGAGGGAGTCCAGGTCAGGTTGTTTGGTCCGGATGGCCGGGTCCTGAGGGTTTGGAACTACCTGAACGGAAAAATTGACGGGACAACCCTTGAATACACTTCAAATGGGGAATTGCGCGCCAGATTGGAGTACCGAAACGGAGATGTGATTCAAACCACCACCTTTTTCCCCAATGGAAAGGAACGGGAGGTGGTTCATTATATGGAAGGCAGGCCGGACCGCCTGATTCGGCAGTTTTACGAAAGCGGACAGTTGCTGGCCGAAACGAATTATGTGAAAGGGGCGCCCGAAGGGATCTGCCGGATTTATCACATAAACGGACTTGTGCGGATAGAAAGGAATTATCAGAACGGGCTGCTGGAAGGTGTAGAGACCTATTTTGACGAAGCGGGGCAGAAGGTGTCCGAGTCATCGTATCAACAGGGTAAATTGCGATCAAGACGAATATTCAACCCCGGGGGAACGGTTAAGGCCGAATATGTGTATCCGGAAGGTGCGGGGACAAGCATTCTGTGAGTTTTTTTTCTAAATTGCCCGTGTCTTTTGCAGCACCCTACATTACAAACAGATTACAACACAATGCTTGACATTATCAGTCTTCATAAGTCCTATGGACAGAACCATGTGGTGAGGGATGTGAATCTCCAGATTGCCAAAGGGGAATTCTTTTGTCTGTTGGGTCCAAGCGGATGTGGCAAGACCACCATTTTGCGGATGATTGCCGGTTTCGAAAAGGCAACTTCGGGTACCATCATGCTCGATGGCGCCGATATTACGCATCTTCCTCCCAACAAGAGGGATGTGAATACCATGTTCCAGAACTACGCCCTCTTCCCCAATTTTAACGTGGCGGAAAATATTGCCTACGGCTTAAAAATGAAGAAGACCCCGCGTCAGGAGATCGCAGACAGGGTTGATAAGGTGGTACGGCTGGCCGGGCTCTCGGGGCTGGAAGAGCGGATGCCGGCTCAAATGTCCGGCGGCCAGCAGCAACGGGTGGCTCTGGCCAGGGCTCTGATCAATGAGCCCCGGGTCCTGCTTCTGGATGAACCTCTGAGCGCACTGGACAAAAAAATTGCCGAACAAACCCGTATCGAGCTGGCGGAGTTGCAGCGACAGGTGGGCATCACCTTTATCTTTGTCACCCACAACCAGACTGAGGCCCTTGCTCTGGCCGACCGCATTGCCATCATGAACAACGGGGTCATTGAACAGTGCGACACCCCGCGGAACATCTACGAGCATCCCCGCACCCGTTTTGTGGCGGATTTCATAGGGAATATGAATATGTTACAGGGTCGGGTCACCTCCGTGGCCCAGGGGGTAGCCACTGTGGACCTCGAGGGTGCCGGACAGGTCATCCTCTCCCAATGCGACAAACCCGCAGCAGGCACTTCGGTGCTGTTCTGCATCCGACCCGAACGGATGAAGCTGAGTTTGCTGGAACCCAAGGGATATGAAAATGGGCTTCGGGCTACGGTGAAGTCTAAGCTGTATGTGGGTGATACTACTCACTATCAGGTTCAGCTACAGTGTGGAGCTATGATCAAAGTGATCGAGCAGAATTACCTGTTGCAGCTTTCCAATGAGTTTTATGACATCGGAGAGGAAGTGTTCATCAACTGGAGTCAAACCTCAGGAGAACTTGTCCATGTTTAGGTCGTTTAAAATGAGGGAGTTTCATCTCCTGTTGTTTCCTCCGGGCTTCTGGTTGCTGCTCTTTTTTGTCGTTCCTCTGGTGATTGTGCTGGTGTACAGTTTTGCTTTTAAGGAAACTTACGGCGGGGTTACCCCGGGTTTTACGCTGGAACATTACCGTGCCATCGCCGAAGGGATGTATCTTAAGATATTTCTCCGCTCCTTTGGATATGCCTTCCTGACCACCTTGTTCACCCTGTTGCTGGCTTTCCCTATTGCCTACTACATGTCATTCGCCTCCTTGCGGGTGAAAACCATCATCATGGTGATGATCATGATTCCGTTCTGGACCAACTTCCTGGTCCGGATGTATGCTCTGATGACCATCGTGGGAGAGTCCGGGCTGATCAATCAGTTCCTGATGGGCACGGGAATTATTGACCAGCCTCTGCCTCTGTTTAACAACACATTCAGCGTATTTGCCGGGTTTATCTACTGGAATCTGCCCTTCATGGTGCTGCCCATTTTTTCTTCCCTGGACCGTCTGGATACTTCACTCATTGAAGCTTCGCTCGACCTGGGGGCCAGCAAAATGCAGACCTTCCTCCGGGTAACGCTTCCGTATTCTGTGCCAGGCCTCATTGCCGCCATTATTTTTGCGTTTGTCCCCACCATGGGAAATTTCATCATTCCCGAATTTATGGGGGGAACCGACAATTACATGATAGGAAACCTGATTACATCGCAGTTTGTTCAGGCCCGGAACTGGCCGTTTGGGTCTGCACTCTCCATGGCGATGATCTTCTTTGTGATGATCTTCATCTCCTTGTATCTGCGGTTTTATAAACCATCGGGCAGCCAAAGCCTTCAAAATATCTGACCATGGCAGGCAATATTTCGCGTTCGAATGATCTGGGTATCGGGAAGGGTTTGCTGCTGAAGCTGGTGACTTATGCCAGTGTCCTCTTCCTGGTTTCTCCGCTGGTCATTCTCATTGTGCTGTCCTTTAATTCTGGAAGGACTGTTTCGGTGTGGGAGGGTTTTTCCACGCACTGGTACTCCGTTGTGTTTCACGATGCCGACCTTTGGGGAGCCATCAGGAATACCTTCCTGATTGCCATAGTGAGTACGGTGGTCGCTACGATTCTGGGGACTATGGCTGCACTGGCTTTGGGAAAATACAAGTTCAAAGGCAGAACGCTGGTCTATAATGTGCTGTACATACCCACCATTCTCCCGGAAATCATCTTCGGAGTGTCCTTGCTGGCGCTTTTCCTGCTGATCCGGCTGCCTCTGGGCTATATCTCCATCATTTGTGCCCACATCACCTTTAGCATGTCGTTTGTGACCTTGATCGTGCTGGCCAAACTGAACAATTTTGACCATCGGCTTGAAGAGGCCAGCCTTGATCTGGGAGCGGGGCGCTGGCAGACTTTTCGATATGTCGTTCTGCCCAATCTGGCCCCGGCCATTCTTTCGGGTGCCCTGTTTGCTTTCACCCTGAGCATTGACGATTTCATAGTTACCTTTTTTACTGCCGGAGCGACCTCGGCAACGCTCCCGCTGAAAATCTACTCGCTCATCAAATTTGGGGTTACCCCGGCTCTGAATGCTGTCTCAACCGTGCTGATTGTATTTACCGTGACCGCCCTGGCTCTGGCCAACGCCATGCAGAGGACTGGGGGCATTAGTAAGATCCTGAAATGGACGCTCGCGGGTATGGGAGCCATTGTCCTTTTGTTTTTTGTTGTGACGTTCTTTTTCAGGCAAGAAAAAAAACAGTTGTACCTGTACAATTACGCCGAGTATGTCTCCGCTGAGTTGATTGAAGAGTTTGAGCGCCGCTATGATGTGGAAGTGTCAGTCAATTATTTTAACGACAACGAGGAACTCCTTTCCCGTCTCCAGATGGGGGTGGAGGGATACGACCTGATTTTTCCAACGGCCCATATGGTCGGTATTCTGAAGGCTCAGGGGCTTATTCAGCCCATTGACACTTCCAGCCTGACCAACCTGCCGCAGGTGGACCCGCGTTTCAGGAGGCTGGACTTTGATCCCTCCGGATCGTATTCTGTTCCGTATGCCTACGGTTTTATTGCGATGGTGTACAATCAGGACCAGATCAAAGACTCCATCACGAGCTGGAGGGCTCTTTGGGACGAGAAATATCGATCCAACATTCTGATGGTGGACGATATGAACGATGTGCTGTTTACCGGTTACCGGTATCTGGGATACGAGATGGACAAGGATCCCCGGAAACTCCAGGAAGTCACGGAGGCCCTGATCAGACAAAAGCCCTTGCTGCTCAAATACGAAAATAACATGACCCGGGACTATATGGTCGCAGGGGATGTGTGGATTGCCCAGACCTGGAACGGTTTTATCCAGCAGATACTGAGTGCCGGGGAGCGTTTTAAGATGGTTATCCCCGAAGAAGGGGTCCTGTTCTTTATGGACAATATGTGTATTCCGAAGAATGCCCCCAACAAAGAAACCGCTGAGTTGTTCATCAATTTCCTGCTGGAGCCCCGGAATGCCGCCCGGAACATGGAGATTATCGCCTATGCCATGCCTGTCCCGGCTGCCAGAGATTTTCTCCCGGACAGCATCCGGAACAGTCAGGCGATTTTTCCCCCGGACAATGTCATAGAGCATATGACTCTGTTCCGGGATATGGGCGAATTCAACACCCTGCTCGAAGAGGCCTGGACAAGAATCAAGGTCAGATAGCTATCGGCGAACCATCAACGAGCCGGAGCTGTTGCCCGAGGGCCTGATGTGGAGGCAGGTGCCATTGCTGGCGCAGGGGCCCCTGAGGGTGCAGGCGTCAGCCCCGGAACCGGGAGGTATCCCCTCAACGGACAGTTCCTGAGCGCCTTGATCCCTTCAATCACGGTCTGGGCATTCAGGATGGCTCCTTCCAGATTGGTATGGGTGTGGTCTCTCTCAAATAAAGTGTTCACTTTTTCCTGACCCAGGGCGGCATACTTCTCGGCAACCATATCGTTGAGCGGGATAAAAGATACATTCTCTGCCTCGGCAATCTGTTTGAAGTAGGGGGTGAAAGCGGTCTTTTTGGAGGGCAGTTCACGCCAGGCCACCTGCGAGAACAGGATGGGAATGGCCCCTTTTGCCTTGGCATCCCGTACATACTTGGTCATATACCACCCAAAGGTATGCACCACCTGAGCCCGGCCCATGCGGGTGATGTGCACGGTATCTTCACTGTATCCGCCACTGATGGCGCCTCCTGCCATGGGGTTCCCGTCATTGTGCCCAAATCCCATCAGAATAAAATCCCCGGGTTGGACTTCTTCAAGCACTTTGTCCCAGGTGCCTTCAGTCATATACGAATGACTGCTGCGGCCTCCGATGGCCCGGTTGATGACCATCAGCCTTGCTGTGTCAAACATCTCCCGAATGGGCTTGCCCCAGCCGGCAAGGGGAGGGGTCCCGTTGGCCACGGTGGAGTCGCCGATAATGAAGAGCTTCTTCTTGATGGGGAATGTCCCGGATGGCTTATCCAGCAAGAAGGGAATCAGTCCGCAGTTGGGAATGGCACGAATACCTTCGGCTACCAGGGAGGCATTCAACATGGCTCCGGCAGCAATGGTATGGGTGTGGTCTTTGGCCAGATAGTACTTTCCGGTGACTACTGACTGCCCTTCGGGTTCGAGGGCCTTGCGGGCGCGGGCATTGAGGTCGATGAACGCGATTTTTTCCTGTGCAGCCACATCTTTGGCATATTGGGCATAAGGCCCTTCGGCCTTCATTTGGTGTTCACTGTCCCAGTCGTTGCGTGGAATAAGGGAGCACATTATGGGAATGGCTCCCTTGGCCTTGGTTTCCCGGATATACTGGCGCATATACCAGCCGTAAGTGTGGACCACTTCCTCTTTTCCCCGGACGTTCACATGGACGGTATCCTCCCCAATCCCTTTGATGGAGGCCATTCCGGCAGTAAAACCTGTAAGGGGATTTCCATCGTTGTGACCGAGTTGCATGATGACGTAATCACCCGGTTTGAGGCTGTCCAGAACCTTTTTCCATAAGGTCTCGGAGTAATAATAAGTGCGGCTGCTCATCCCGCCCATGGCCCAATTTTCGACATTGACCTTCTCAAGATCAAAATAAAGAGGCAGGGCGGCACCCCAGCCCCACAATCCGTCAGACCCGATGCCCTGCCCGTTTCGGACAGTGGAGTCACCAATGAGAAAAACCGTGGGTTTGCGCTGAGCAGACATCCAGCCGGCCATAACAAGACCAACTACAATAAGGAAAGCATATTTGAGTTTCATTCCCGTGAAGTATAAGTAAATGATAGTGACAGACTCTAACGGACAAAGTTAGAAGTTATTTTATTGATTCGCTGTCAACATATTCCCAATGTTTGCGAAATAAATCGTATTTTTATTGGAAAGGAATGAATAATCAATCACTTAATATAGACACTATGGACGCTTCAATGAAAGGAAAATGCCCTGTGATGCACGGGGCAAACACAGAGTCAAAGCATTCCGTGATGGATTGGTGGCCCAATGCACTCCATCTGGACATTCTGCACCAGCATGACACCAAAACCAATCCACTTGGTCCGGATTTCAACTACCGGGAGGAGTTTCTCAAACTCGACCTGGAAGCCCTCAAGGCCGACTTAAAGTTTCTGATGACCCAGAGCCAGGACTGGTGGCCTGCCGACTGGGGCCACTATGGCGGATTGATGATTCGCATGGCCTGGCATAGTGCAGGGACTTATCGGACCTCGGACGGGCGGGGCGGAAGCAATACCGGCAACCAGCGTTTTGCTCCCCTCAACAGCTGGCCCGATAATGTCAATCTTGACAAGGCCCGCAGACTTTTGTGGCCTGTGAAGAAAAAATACGGGGACAAAATTTCCTGGGCCGATTTGTTTATTCTGGCCGGGAATATGGCTTATGAGTCCATGGGCTTTAAAACATTTGGCTTTGGCGGAGGACGTGAGGATATCTGGCATCCGGAGAAGGATATTTACTGGGGCGCAGAAAAGCAGTGGCTTGCTCCGACGGAAAACCGTTATGCGGACGACCAAAACCGGGAGTCTCTGGAAAATCCTCTCGCTGCGGTGCAGATGGGGCTTATCTACGTGAATCCCGAAGGGGTGGACGGGAAGCCCGACCCGCTGAGAACGGCCAAAGACGTTCGGACTACATTCAAACGTATGGGTATGAATGACGAGGAAACGGTGGCATTGACTGCCGGAGGCCACACCGTAGGAAAGGCGCATGGCAATGGAGATGCTTCCCTGCTGGGCCCGAGTCCCGAGGCGGCCCCTCTGGAGCATCAGGGTTTTGGCTGGATGAATCCCAAGGGGAAGGGAAACGCCGAGCATACAGTGACCAGCGGTCTGGAAGGTGCGTGGACCACCCATCCGGACAGATGGAATCATGACTACTTCCATTTGCTGCTCGATTATGAGTGGGAACTCAAGAAGAGTCCGGCGGGTGCCTGGCAATGGGAACCTGTGAATATCCGCGAGGAGGATAAACCTTTCGATGCGCATTTGCCTGGCCTCCGGCGCAATCCGATGATGACTGATGCCGACATGGCCATGAAGATGGATCCCGAATACCGCAGGATCTCGGAACGCTTTTACCGGGATCCGGACCATTTTGCTGATGCTTTTGCCCGTGCCTGGTTCAAACTCACCCATCGGGACATGGGTCCCAGAAGCCGCTATCTCGGAGCCGATGTTCCCCGGGAAGACCTCATCTGGCAAGATCCCGTTCCATCGGTTGACTATACCCTTTCGGAGGATGAGATTCAGAGACTGAAGGCAACCATACTCCAAAGTGGCCTTAGCCGTGAAGACTTAATCAATACGGCCTGGGACAGTGCCAGAACTTTCAGATGTTCTGACTTCAGAGGTGGAACCAATGGGGCCAGAATCCGTCTGTCTCCCCAGAAAGACTGGGTAGGCAACGAGCCGGAGCGCCTTGCCAGAGTGCTGGCGCAGCTTTCTGAAATACAGTCCGGTCTGAGCAAGAAAGTCAGTATTGCCGATTTGATCGTGTTGGGGGGTAGCGCAGCTGTAGAACAGGCCGCACGGGAGGCTGGATTTCCCGTCCAGGTTGCTTTCCGTCCTGGCCGAGGGGATGCCACTCCCGAAATGACCGATGCAGCGTCTTTTGATGTGCTTGAGCCAATCCACGATGGATACCGCAACTGGCTCAAGAAGGATTATGTGGTGCCGCCTGAAGAACTGCTGCTGGACAGAACCCAGCTGATGGGCCTGACCGCTCCAGAAATGACCGTTCTTATAGGAGGGATGCGCGTTCTGGGTACCAACTACGGGGGATCCCGACACGGGGTGTTTACGGACAGGGTAGGGGTTTTGAGCAACGATTTTTTTGTGCATCTTACCGATATGAACTATTCCTGGAAACCAGTGGCGGACAATCTCTATCACATTGTGGACAGAAAATCCGGCGAGGTGAGATGGACGGCTACCCGGGTGGATCTGGTCTTTGGCTCCAACTCCGTATTGCGCGCCTATGCTGAGGTGTACGCCCAAGATGATCATCAGGAGAAGTTTGTGCTCGATTTTGTCAAAGCATGGGAAAAAGTGATGCATGCCAACTTTTGAGCCGGCCAGAGCCCATGCGTGGTCAAAATGGTTACATTTGCACAGTACTTATGGAGTAATCACTTATTCTTGATCGTTCTATGGGAAGGTTTGTTGCCTTAATGCTGTTGTTGGCTGTGGGTGTTTCTTCGTGCAAGTTCATCCGCTCTGTATTTCACAAGGAAGACCAGGCGGGGATTTCCCGTACTACCGGATGGCAGTACGGGGACCCGGCATCGGGCGGCTTTACCCCCGGTACCCGTCAGGAACAGGCTGCCGGCCCGGGACTGGTCTTCATCGAAGGGGGCACCTTCACGATGGGCCGGACTCAGGAAGATGTTATGAAGGACTGGAACAATGTGATGCGTCGGGTAACGGTGGAGTCTTTCTATATGGATGAGACCGAAGTGCGGAATGTGGACTATCTGGAATACCTGCACTGGTTGAAAACATCTCCCTCGGCAGCTTCCGGCCAGTACGAACGTGCCTTGCCGGATACCCTCATCTGGAGAGAGGAACTGGCCTACAATGAACCCCTGGTGGAGAATTACCTGCGCCATCCCGCCTATCACGAGTATCCGGTGGTCGGGGTGAGCTGGAGTCAGGCCAATGAGTATTGCCAGTGGCGCACGATGCGTGTGAACGAGCTTATGGCCCGGGACGGGGCCGGTTGGCTGCCCCGTTATCGGCTTCCAACCGAGGCTGAATGGGAGTATGCAGCCTGGGGGCTGATTGGCAATACCTTCAACGAGCGTTTGTACGAAGGCCGTATTTATCCCTGGCGCGGACGCGGGCTCAGAAATCCTGAAAGAAAGAACCGGGGACGCCTGATGGCGAACTTCACCCGGGGAAGAGGAGATTTGATGGGCGTTTCGGGCTCTCTCAACGATGGAGGTAGCTATACGATGCCGGTTCATTCGTTCTGGCCCAATGATTTTGGACTCTACTGCATGGCCGGCAATGTCAATGAGTGGGTGCTGGATGTGTATCGGGAACTCTCTTTCGAAGATATCAGCGAGGTGAATCCATTCCGCGGCAATGAATTTGCAGAGGCGGATTACCGGAATTATTTGGACGGGGACTCGGCTTCCATGGCCCGCTACAATCAGGATGTTACTCTGGTGGGCGATCGTTCCCGGGTATATAAGGGCGGTTCCTGGAAGGACCGGCCGTACTGGTTAAGCCCGGGTACCCGCCGCTATCTGGACCAGGACCTTTCAGCGAATGACATCGGCTTCCGTTGTGCCATGACCCGTGTGGGGACTCAGGCTCAGTAAATACAGTGGCCTAAAGATTCCCTGCATGGATATGATCTCGGTTGAAACCCTGTATGCAGCATTTCTCAAGTACAGGAAGGTTGTCACAGACTCCCGGAAAGTGGTCCCGGGCAGTATTTTTTTTGCGCTCAAGGGCGAGGCTTTTGATGGCAATAAGTTTGCCCTGAAGGCTCTTGAAGAGGGGTGTGCCCTGGCCGTTGTGGATGACCCGGCCCTTTTTGGACACGAACGCTGCCTGCCCTGTGCTGATGTGCTGAAAACCTTGCAGGGGCTGGCCTCTTTCCACAGAGAACGCCTGGGTATTCCTGTTCTCGGGATTACCGGGACTAATGGAAAAACCACTACCAAGGAACTGGTGATTAGTGTGCTTTCACGCAAGTACCGGGTGGTGGGAACATCCGGCAACCTCAATAATCATATAGGGGTCCCCCTAACTTTGTTGTCTGTCGGCCCCGATGCAGAACTGGCTGTTGTGGAGATGGGAGCCAATCATCCGGGCGAGATTGCTTTTTTGTGCGCTTTGGCCAGACCCACTCATGGATTGATCACCAATATTGGCAGGGCGCATTTGGAGGGTTTTGGCGGATTTGAGGGTGTAATTCGGACTAAGAGGGAATTGTACGATTTTCTGGATGCTTCCTCGGGGATGGTTCTGGTCAATCATTGCGATGCTCTTTTGAATAACCTCCTGCAAGGTTTTCGGGGAGCTATCCGGATGTATGATCCCCGTGGTGGTTTCCCGGATGATGTGCAGGCCCCGAAAGGTGAGGACCGGAGCCGGGTATTGTGTTCCGGAGCGGTTGCGGGTACCCATCCAGGTTTGGAAGTGTCTCTAAGGGTGGGGGATACGGAATGCCGTGTGGTCACCCGTCTGGTGGGAGCCTACAATCTGGACAATATTTTGGCTGCTGTTTGTGCCGGAACGCTCTGGGAGGTGCCTTTGGTTGAGATGGTGCGTGCCCTGGAAGCCTACGAACCCGGCAACCAGCGTTCGCAGTGGTGCCATACGGGGAAAAACCAGCTGCTTGCAGATTATTACAATGCCAATCCCTCCAGTATGCGAGCAGCCTTGGAGAATTTTGTGTCCCTGAACCCTCCGTCGGGTGTGGTGATATTGGGCGATATGTTTGAGCTGGGTGAGGATGCCGAGATGGAGCACCGTGAAATTCTCCGGTTCCTGTCAGGGTATCCCGGGCTGGAAGTGTATCTGGCCGGGTCGTGTTTCGAACAGATTGGCAAGGACTATCCTGCTTTCAGGGTATTTGGCTCAACGAATCCGCTCCGGGATTATCTGGCGGCACATCCATTGCATGGACGGACCATTCTGCTTAAGGGATCCCGGGGTATGCGGCTGGAGCAACTGGTCCCCTTGTTGTAGCCTGTCGCCGGAACTCGGCACAAACCACCGCTGCTGCTACCGCCACATTGAGAGATTCGGCACCCCTGAGGTCGGCTGGATACGAGGGAATGGTTATTCGGTGGGTTACCAGAGCCTCTGTTGCCCCGGAGATTCCCCGGGATTCATTGCCCATCACGATTACAGCTCCCTCTGGTAAACTCTGATCGTAGAGATTGGCCCCGTTTAAGAAGGTTCCGAACACCGGTATCTGTTTGTGGGCGGTTTCTTCAAAGAACAACTCCGGGGACACAATCATAACCCGCACCCGTGCAATTCCTCCCATGGTTGCCTGAACCACTTTGGGATTGAAGGCATCTGCAGAACCAGGGGAGCATACAACATTCCGGATGCCGAACCAGTCGGCAATCCTGATGATGGTCCCCAGATTGCCCGGATCCTGAATGTTGTCCAGATAGAGGGTAAGCTGGTCAGCCTGCACATGAGGTGAGTTGTCGCACTCAGGGATTTCTACCAGGGCGAGGGCCTGATGAGGAGATTGTTGCAGACTGAGCTGGACGAGTTCCCGTTCGGAAACCAGATGAAATTCATCAGCCCGGTTATGGAACACAGGATGGTGCTCTTCCAGCCATTCCTCCACGGCAAATACCTTGCGGACTCTGAGTGCGGAGTTGAGCACTTCCCGGACCATCTTGTCACCCTCGACCACGAACAAACCTGTTTCCTTCCGGAACTTTTTATGTTCCAGAGAACGTACCAGCCGGATATCGGCATTTTTTACGGAGCCTTCTCGCATCAATCGGAAATTTTTACAATCTTTATCGCCCGCAAACCCCTGTAGGGAAAAACGACCATTTTGCTGCACACAAAAGTACACATTTTCCGACGCTTCGCCCCTTTGTGGCTGTTGCTGCTTTCTGCCCTGCTCTGGTCCTGCAGTAGCGTGAAATATGTTCCCTCCGGTCAGTATCTGCTTAAGAATATCCGTGTTCATACGGACAACAGGGACTTGAATAAGGAGGAGATGCGGTTGTATATTCGCCAGCATCCCAACAAAACTATTCTGGGGATGAAATTTCACCTGTGGCTGTATAGCCGGTCGAACTCCCAGAAGACCAGCAAATGGCATGAATTTCTCAGGAGGAACGGGGAGGAGCCTGTGCTGTGGGACGAGACCCATACCAGAAACTCCGTTCAGCAATTGTCTCTGTACCTGCGTCGGCATGGCTATTATGACGCAGTCGTCAGGGACTCGGTTTATCGTGGCAACCAAAAGGCAAAGGTCCGCTACTATGTTTCCTCCGGAGAACCGGTGGTGATGCAGAAAGTAGGGTATGATATTCAGGACAGTGCCATCAGGGAGATTGTTTTCTCGGACACCCTTCGTGCCCTCATCCGGCCGGGGATGTTGTTGGATGAGGATGCATTGCAGAAGGAAAACGAACGGATTGCACGGTTGCTTAAAGACCATGGGTACTTCAGTTTCTCGGCAGACAATATCCGGTATCTTGCCGATACCCTCTCGGACCGGAAGAAGGCCCTGATGACCATGCAGATTAAGGATCCAGTGATTACCGACACCTCAGGTATATCCCGCAGCGAACCTTACCCGGTGTACCGGATGGACCGAATCTCCGTTCTGGCACGGAATGCCACACAGACCTCAGGAGATAGCCTCGCCATGGCTGCGGAACCCCTCGACACCATACAGGCTAGAGATGTCCGGTTTGTTATGCCGCATGATTTTCCGGTAGATGCTGCCACTATTGCGCCATTGATTCAACTGCACAAGGATTCGGTCTTCCGGCAGGGCGCTCTGGATGAAACCCGTAGGTTGCTTGCCCATCTGAATACCTTTCAACTTGTAAATTTTGATTTTAATCCCCGGTTGGGAGATAAGAAGTTGGACATGGATGTACACTTGCTGCCTTTTTCCATGCAGAGCTATTCTGTGGAACTGGAGGGCACCAACTCCAGCGGTAACCTGGGCGGGGCGCTGAACCTGATGTATCAGCACAAGAGCTTGTTTGGCCATGCAGAGGCGTTTAATCTCCGGTTGAGTGGCATGATTGAAGCCCTGCAGAATACTGGGCTGAACTTCAGAAACACCGTTGAGATTGGGATAGAATCAGGCATCACCATCCCAAAGTTTTTCTTTCCGCTCAGGTTGAGTCGTTTTGTGGCTACCAACAGGCCCAGTACCACGATTTCGGCACAGTACAGTTTTCAAAGCCGTCCGGACTATGAACGTACTCTGTTGAAGGCGACCCTGTCGTATGACTGGAAGACCGGCCAGTATTCAAGTCATTCGGTGCGTCCTGTGGATATCAACTTTGTGCGCCTTCCCTATGCCAGCGAGGCGTTTCGCCAACAGATCGAAGGGACTTATCTGGAGAATAGCTACACCAACCACATGGTGCCTTCAGGGGGGTATCATTATCAGTTCAACAATCAGGGAAAATCCCCCCTTGGTGATTTTGTGTATTTGCGCTTTAATGCAGAGACAGCTGGTTTCCTGATGAATACGCTGTTTCAACTCACCCATGCCCGTGAGAAACCCTACCGGATTCTGGGCAACGAGTTTTCTCAGTTTGTGAAGTCGGACCTGAATGTTACCTATTATCGCCCATTGGGAGGAAATAATCTGGTTTCCAGGATATTTCTGGGGGTGGGTATTCCCTATGGAAATTCCCGTTCCATCCCTTTTGAACGAAAGTATTATGCGGGCGGTGCCAACAGCAACCGTGGATGGCAGGTCCGGACCCTTGGACCCGGTTCGTTCCGGGATACCATTCCCCGGATGTTTCCCAATAGTACCGGAGATATCAAACTTGAGGCGAATCTGGAGTATCGCTTCCCTTTATTCTGGATTATTGAGAGTGCCCTGTTTGTGGATGCGGGCAATGTCTGGGATTTGAAAAAGGAAGAACGCAGGCCTGGCGCTGATTTTGATTGGAACCGGTTTTATAAGGAAATTGGGGTGAGTGCTGGTTTTGGGGTTCGTCTGGATGTGGAGTATTTTATCATCAGGCTGGACCTGGGGATGAAGCTTCGCGATCCGGCTATGCATCGCTGGGTGGATGGCTCCGATGTGATCCGGTTTAGAAATACGCAGGTTCATATAGGAATTGGTTATCCGTTCTGAACTGAGGAGGGTATGATGATACGAAGTGTGGTTTTGGTTGGTGCCGGAAATGTGGCGTGGAGTATGGGCAAGGCCCTTCGCACAGCAGGGCTGGACATCCTTCAGGTGGTGAACCGGTCCCTCCTGGGAGCGGAAGCATTGGGCCAGGAACTGGGCGTTTCGACAACCTGCCGGGCTGAGGAAGTTGTCCGGGGAGCCGATCTTTACCTGATCATGGTTCGAGACGATGCTATCTCCGTGGTGTCTCAGGGACTTCCTTTCAGGGATGGTCTGGTGGTACACACTGCCGGGAGTGTGCCTATGCAAATCCTATCGGCGCACCAGCGCCATGGTGTACTCTATCCTTTGCAGACCTTCTCAAAAAGCCGGCTTGTGGATTTCTCTCGGGTATCCCTTTTTGTGGAAGGTTCCACACCCGAAGTTTGCCAGGATTTGTGCTGTTTCGCCCGTCAACTGTCACCCATGGTGTATGAGGCCGGGACGGAGCAGAGGCAGTGGCTTCACCTTTCTGCCGTGTGGGGGGCAAATTTTGTGAATCACCTTTGGGGGCTGGCTTCTGATATGCTTCGGGAGCACGGACTACCAACGGGAGCCCTGCATCTGCTGATGGATGAGTGCCTTCGTAAGGCCATCGAGTCGGAGAACCCCCACAGAGTCCAGACCGGGCCTGCTGTCCGCTTTGACCAGCAGGTGCTGGACAAGCACCTGCTGCTGCTTTCCGGTGACCCCCGCCTGGAGCATCTATACCGGATGTTGAGCCAGAGTATTCAAACAACTGCTTATGACCTTCAAACAAAAACTTCATAACGTCCGTGCCTTTGCATTCGATGTGGACGGCGTGTTTTCCAACCTGTTGTTTCTCTCTCCCCACGGGGAGCTGATGCGCACCATGAATGTCAAGGACGGATTTGCGCTTCAGTACGCCCTCAGGGATGGCTATCAGGTGGCAATCATCTCCGGAGCGGACTCGGAGTCCGTCCGGACCCGTTTCCGCATATTGGGTGTGGAAGCGATCTATATGAAATCCTCCGATAAGATTCACGACTTCAGGGACTTTCTTTCACGTTTTCACATTGAAGCCTCGCAGGTGCTCTATATGGGTGATGATCTTCCTGACATTGAAGTCATGCAGGAGGCAGGGGTGGCTACATGCCCGTCCGATGCCGCTGTGGAGATACGCGCATTGGCCGATTATATTTCTCCGCATCCAGCCTGCGGAGGCTGTGTGCGTGATGTGATAGAGCAAACCCTCAGATTGCAGGGTCGCTGGAATCTGCCTGGAACTCATCATTGGTGAATCGTTGCTATGTCCGTTCCCACCCCTCTTTCAGCCTGCACTTTGGTGCTTTCTTCCCGTTCGCCCCGGAGGGCAGAACTGTTAGAGGCTCTGGGTTTGTCCCTGGACATCCGCCCTGCGCCCGATGTTAAGGAATGCTTCCCGCCTCACCTCAAGGGTGGGGAGATTCCGGTATATCTGGCCAGAATGAAAGCGGATGCTTATGCCCTTCCTCTTGCTGCAGATGAAATTCTGATTACTGCAGACACGATTGTCTGGCACCGGGGCAGCGTGCTGGGAAAACCCTCTGACCGGGCTGAGGCTCTGCGAATGCTTGAGGAACTTTCTGGAGATCATCACATGGTCTATACCGGGGTGTGTCTGCGCTACAGGGGGGAATCACGCTGCTTCTGCGCAGAAACCAAGGTGTTCTTCAGAGACTTGTCCGAAGCCGAGAGAATTTACTATGTGGATCATTTTGCGCCCTATGATAAGGCTGGGGCCTATGGAATTCAGGAGTGGATAGGTTACGTTGGAGTGGAACGGATTGAGGGATCGTACTTCAATGTGATGGGACTGCCTGTTCAGCGGGTATATCAGGAATTGAATTCGTTTGTCCATGAGGTGGGAAACAGTTAGAATGTTCGAGTTTTTTGGCTTTCTTTTGTGCGATTGAATCGAAATGTGTACTTTCGTGTGCAATTTTTCTATTTAACGCATTGATGTTAAAATGATCAAAGACGACCTCCATCAGGTAGGAAGTGAGCCCCGGGAAGAGGCTCCCGGTGATTCCGGTTCCGTACCTGCGCCATCAGTTGCCACCGGCACTGAAGTGGTCCCTGAACAGGACCTTCCCGAAGTAAGCCCCGAACTGCAGGCTTCTGAGCCGGAATTTTCCGCTGAGGAGGTCGCACCTCCCGTTGAGGAGGCCATGGATCCGGAGGAGAATGATTCCGAAGAGAACGATGACCCCTCGAATGTGCGTGAAAGGGTAGCCCTTTCCGTTGATTATGCTGCCATGGACAGGGAGGCATTGGTCGCAGCCCTTGCGACATTGCTCGAGACGGGAGATGTGGAACGGGTACGTCATCAGGTGGAAAGCATCAAGCTGCATTTTTACAAAAAATCGCGAGGTTCCGCAGATGTTGCTGTCGCCCCGGAAGAAGAAAAAACCGGAGAAGAACCCAAGGAACTGCATGAGGAGGATCCTCTGGAGGAAAGAATGAAGGCCCTGCTGCGGAAATTCCGGGACCAAAGGGCCCATCTGAGCCAGATCATTGAGGCAGAACGTCAGGCCAATCTGGAACAGAAATATCAGGTCATTGAGGAGCTAAAGGAGCTGGTGAACAAGAATGAGTCCATCGGGGATACTTTCCAGCAGTTCCGGGAGTTGCAAAACCGCTGGCGTTCCATCGGTCTGGTTCCTCAGAGTGATGTCAAGAATCTATGGGAAACCTACCACCACTACGTGGAGATTTTCTATGACTACATAAAAATCAATAAGGAACTCAGAGATCTGGACCTGAAAAAAAATCTGGAACTAAAGATCCAGATCTGTGAAAAGGCCGAAGAGTTGCTGCTCGAGACCTCTGCAGTGGAGGCGTTCAATGTTTTGCAGGGTCTGCATGAACAGTGGCGGGAAATCGGTCCCGTGCCTCAGGAGGCGCGTACGGAAATATGGGAGCGGTTCAAAACGGCCTCTTCGCTGATCAACAAGAAGCATCAGACCTATTACGAGCAAGTCAAGGAAGGGCTTCAGAAGAATCTGGATGCCAAGACAGCTTTGTGTGAGAAGGCCGAGGAAATTCTGGCCTCACCAATCCGTAATGTTGCCGATTGGGAGAAATTTTCCAGGGAATTGGTAGAGATACAAAAGGTGTGGTTTACCATCGGGTACGCACCCAAGAAGGAGAATAACAAGATTTACAGGAGATTCCGCGCTGCCTGCAATGCGTTCTTTACCCGCAAGCGGGAGTATTTTTCTCAGAGCAGGGAGGAGCAGCACAACAATCTGCAGTTGAAGGAAGACCTCTGTGTTCAGGCCGAAGCCCTCAAGGATAGCACGGATTGGAAGTCTGCCTCGGATGATTTCATCCAGATGCAGAAGCGTTGGAAGGAAATTGGTCCTGTGCCCCGGAAGCACCGGGATGTGATATGGAAGAGATTCCGCTCGGCATGCGACCACTTTTTTGAGAACAAATCCAAACACTTCAACGATAAGGAGACTGGGTATTCGGACAATTATAAGGCCAAGCTCGACCTGATTGAACAGATCAAACAGTTTGTTCCCTCTGAGGATATGGACGAAAACTTCGAGCGCCTCAAGGAACTACAGCGGCAGTGGAGCCGGATTGGTTTTGTGCCGATTAAGTTCAAAGACAAGGTGCAAACTGCCTACCGGGATGCCATCAACAAGCAGTTTGATGCCCTCCGGCTGGATGAGGGAAAACGCCAGATGATGCGTTACCGGAGCAAGATTGAGGGAATGTCAGAAACCCCACAGTCCCGCGCCCGGATGGACAATGAACGGGACCGT
Source organism: Bacteroidales bacterium UBA4181 (assembly GCA_002380425.1). GTDB lineage: Bacteria > Bacteroidota > Bacteroidia > Bacteroidales > UBA4181 > UBA4181. The sequence continues at coordinate 92,114 of DFUR01000106.1, read as the reverse complement.
TTGTTCCGAAGGATGCAGCAGTTGCAGAATGATATCGTGATCTGGGAAAATAATGTGGGCTTCTTTTCCAAGTCCAAGAATGCTGAGTCGCTGATTGCCAACGTACGTCGTATGATTGATCAGGGCAAGGAAGAATTGAAAAGCCTGGAGGAAAAGATCAGAATGATTGATAAAATGGAATAAACAGTGGGTGCAAAGTACATTTTTGTAACAGGAGGCGTTGCTTCCTCGCTGGGGAAAGGAATCATTTCGGCTTCTATTGGCAAATTGCTGCAGGCCAGGGGATATAAGGTGTCCATCATGAAACTGGACCCCTATATCAACATTGACCCGGGTACGCTGAACCCCTATGAACACGGGGAATGCTATGTCACTGAGGATGGCGAGGAAACGGATCTGGATCTGGGCCATTATGAGCGTTTTACGGACATCCGCACATCCCGGCTGAACACGGTAACTACCGGAAAAGTCTATCAGGAGGTGATTAACAAGGAGCGGAGAGGTGATTTTCTGGGAAAGACGGTGCAGGTGATTCCCCACATCACCGATGAAATCAAGAGGCGTATCCAGCTTTTGGGCGCGCGCAAGGTAGATGTTGTGGTGGCCGAAATCGGCGGCACGGTCGGAGATATTGAGTCCTTGCCCTACATCGAAGTGGTGCGGCAGATGAAGTACCAGCTGGGTCCCCACAATGTGGTGGTGGTCCATCTGACATTGGTGCCCTATCTGTCGGCTTCGGGAGAACTCAAAACCAAGCCTACCCAGCACTCGGTGAAGACTTTGCAGGAAACTGGGGTGCAGCCCGATGTGCTGGTGCTCAGAACCGAAAGGGAACTCAGCCAGGAGTTGCGCAATAAGGTTGCCTTGTTCTGCAATGTGGAGGCCCGTTCCGTGGTTCAGTCAGTGGATGTCCGCACCATTTACGAGGTCCCCCTGATGATGTCCCGCCAGCATCTGGACGAAACTCTGCTCAACAAACTTCATCTGGATCCCAGGAATGAGCCGATGCTCGATGACTGGAAAGCCATGGTGGAACGTCAAAAGCATCCCAAAAGACGCGTCAAGGTCGCTCTGGTAGGAAAGTATGTGGAGCTTCCGGATGCCTATAAGTCTATTGTGGAGGCACTCACCCATGCCGGAGCACGCTGTGACTGCAAGGTGGATCTGGACTATGTTCAGGCAGAGGGTGTGAATGAACAGACGATGGAGGAAAAACTCCGGGAGTACAAGGGGTTGATCATTGCCCCGGGTTTCGGGGATCGCGGGTTTCAGGGAAAAATCCTGGCCGTGGCGTATGCCCGTACACACAATATTCCCCTTTTGGGGATCTGTCTCGGGATGCAGGCGGCCGTCATTGAGTTTGCCCGAAATGTGTTGGGCTATCCGGATGCCAATTCCCTGGAGATGGACCACTCTACGGCGCATCCGGTCATTGACCTGATGGAGCAGCAGAAAGGCATCACAGAGAAGGGTGGCACGATGCGTCTGGGTGCTTATCCCTGTGCCGTTACCAAGGGGAGCCGGGCCTATGCTGCCTATGGAAAGACCGAGGTGTCCGAGCGGCATCGTCACCGTTATGAAATGAACAACAAGTATCTCCAGGAGTATATTAAGGCAGGGATGGTGCCCACCGGAATCAATCCTGAGATGGATCTGGTGGAGATGGTTGAAATTCCTTCACACAAATGGTTTGTGGGGGTGCAGTTCCATCCGGAATACAACAGTACTGTCCTGCATCCCCATCCGTTATTTATTGATTTTATTAAAGCCGCACTGACGGAGTAATTCCCGGTGCCGAAACTCTGTACAATGGATAGAAACACAATTATCGGAATTCTCCTGATCACGGGTTTGTTGATCGGTTATAGTGTGCTGATGAAGCCATCCGAGGCGCAGATCCGTGAGATGAAGCGTCAGCAGGATTCGCTGGATCGGGTGCGGACTGAAGTGGTTGCCGGACAGGCAACGTTGGGCGCAGCCTCTGCCTCCGATGTGGTCTCCGCTGCTGATTCCCTGACACAGACGGGAGATTCCCTAAGTCTGGAAGATACCGCAATGGTACGTGCCTCAGGGGCTTTTGCTCCGGCCACCATCGGAGCCAATGAATGGATTACCCTCGAGAACAGTGTGATGAAGGTGATCTTCTCTACCCGGGGTGGACGTCCCTGGAGTGTGGAACTTAAGGACTACAAAAGATATGATGGATCACCGCTAATTCTCTTCTCGGGCGATTCTACGGTATTTGGTTTGAATTTTTTTGCTCAGAACCGTCAGGTTTCCACTAATGAGCTATTCTTTACTCCTGTTGGGAATCAGCGCCATATTACGGTGGAGCGTGATTCTTCATCATTGGTGATGAGGGTGTATGCGTCGGAGGATGCGTACATCGAGTACGTTTACACTATGTACCCAGGGGAGTATATGCTGGGCTTTGATGTCCGCATGTCGGGCATGGACCAGGTGATTGCCCGCAATATCAACTCTCTGGATTTTCAATGGCAGCAATTCTCGCCCCGGCAGGAAAAAGGCGCGGAGAACGAGAATAATTACACAGCCATTTATTATAAGTTTCTCAACGATGATGTGGAGGACTTCAGTGCTGCCAAGGATCTGGTTGAGGAACATATTATCAACAAAACTTCCTGGGTGGCTTTCAAACAGCAGTTTTTCTCTTCGGTACTAATTTCCGGTAAGGGTTTTGAATCCTCCCAACTGCGTCAGGAGAAACTGCCCGACCAGTCCAGCCATATCAAATTCTACTCAGCAGGGCTGACTCTGGCATATGACGCCCGTGTCCGGGAACAGGTGCTGCCTTTTTCTCTGTACTTCGGTCCCAATCACTTCCAAACCCTGCGCAAACACGGCCAGGATCTGGAGAAACTGGTACCGCTCGGTGGGTCCATGATTCGTTGGTTCAACCGCTATCTGGTGATTCCTGTGTTCAACTGGCTCAATACCTTTATCAGTAGTTACGGAATCATCATTCTGATCCTGACCATTATCGTCAAGATTATCTTGCTGCCGCTCACCTACAAGTCCTATCTTTCGATGGCTAAGATGAAGGTGGTGAAGCCCTTTGTGGATGAAGTCACCAAGAAGATTCCTGCGGATAAGGCGATGGAGAAACAACAGGCTACCATGAACCTGTACAAAAAGGCCGGAATTAACCCCATGGGTGGCTGCCTCCCCTTGCTGGTACAGATGCCTGTGTTGTTTGCCCTGTTCAGGTTTTTCCCTTCGTCCATCGAGTTGCGGCAGGAAGGATTTCTCTGGGCTACGGACCTTTCCACATATGATTCCATTCTTACCCTGCCCTTCGAAATCCCTTTCTACGGGGATCATGTGAGTTTGTTTACCATCCTGATGACAGCAGTCACCTACATCAGCATGAAAATGACCAGCGGTCAGGAGAATACTGCCATGCCCGGGATGAAAACCATGATGTACATGATGCCGGTGATGTTTATGGTGTTCCTGAATAACTTTTCCTCCGGGCTGACCTATTACTATTTCCTGGCTAATGTGATCACCATTGCCCAGAACTATACTTTCAAAAAGTTCTTTGTTAATGAACAGGAGATTATCCGGAAGATTCAGTTGGCTACCTCCGGTAAAGGCGCCAAGGAACCGGTGAAGAAATCGGCCTTTCAGAAGAAACTCGAAGAGATGGCTAAAAAGAAAGGATACAAACCGTCCCGGTAGGGTTTGGACGTTCATCCGCGTGACTAGCGCAGATAATCACTCACTGCGCGACTGATGCCTTTTTTTACACTGTCCCAGGTTTGCCCTTTAAAGCTCACAGGAGGTTCGCTTTCGTCGGCTTCGGCGAAGTAAGTGATGGCTTGAGGAATGCCGATGGCAAGCATCTGGTTGGGAAACTTTCTTTTGTGCCAGTCAATCAGTTGTTGTAAGGAGAACTGTTGCAATAGTTCGTACAAATCCCAGAAGTCCTTTTTTTGAGCTCTTCCCAGGATGGCCTGAATTTTCATGGCAGCAATATCGGCATTGCTGTACATCCTGATTTCATCCTTGGTTTCAACTTCCTCAATAGGGATATGTGGAAAGTGAACGATGTCCACTTTGATGCCATCAATAAAACAAAAGATTCCTACTCGGGAATGTGGGGACTTGTACACAAGTCGATTCTGAAATGTAGTTTCCAGCGATTCAATAATGTGTGGTGCATTGAATGCTTCGTGATGGAACAAATCCAAATCTACGGAACAACGGTGTCCGTAACGAAGGGATAAGGCCGTCCCCCCAACCAGAGAGAATGGCTGAAGGGATGGAAGAACCATCAGTTCTCTCAGTAAGGATAGAGTTCTGGGTTCGACAGTCTCAGTGTGTAACATCTGAATTCAGTGAGTGGTTTATCTATGACTGCACTGGCAAAATGGATGGTGTGCAAAGGCAGATACTTTGCTTTCAACAAACATTCCGTGACCTTTTCATCGCCGTAGTACCTCCGGCACTGGCGAATGTCCTCCACATCGCCTCGCTCGAAAACCCGCTCAATAACAAAACTGGCTTTGGCGTCATAGTCAATCTGCTCAAAGTTAACATCCCAAAAAATGCGTTTTGCGAAAACGGGTTTCTGCTTTGCCTTCATACAGCGAAGATAATCAATTCTCATCACAGGGCAGGAACCCTGTTGCCCCACATTGCGTTCAGACGGTCGAGTTCGGCCTGGGTGATGGGAATGATGCTCCCGTGCCGAGGCTTAAAATCCATTTGCACTTCCTGGTCGATGATGGTGAAGTTTTTCAGGTCCGTGCTTTTGGTGAACTGAAACCCCCCGTCCCGGTATAGGTCGTACATCAGGATGTACGTGTCGGAGTTGATGAGCCGGAACACCGACGACCCTTCCACATCGAGGCGGGTAGGCTGCACAAAGCGTTCGTCTTCTTCCCACTGTCCGGAGGTCAGCGACCGGGTTGTGGCCACCTTGATGCCCGATCCCTGTGCGCTGTTGGTTTTGCGGAACAGATAGTACAGGCCATCCTTCACGATGATGTCCCCGTCAATGTTTAAATCGCCTGAACGGGGAATGAAGAGGGGCTTCGGTTCCCCTTCCAGATCGGTGAAATCGTCGTTGGCATAAGCGTAGAAAATGATGTCGTTGGCATTGCCATGCTTCATGGACCAATAAACCATATACTTGCCAACCTCAGCATCAAACACTGTTTGCGGAGCCCACACGCGCTTCAGGTTTTCTTGTCCGGAATATTTATTCTGAATATTGACTACTGACGAGGTCCAGTGAATCAGGTCATCAGATTTTAACAGCACCATGGCTCGGTTGGAATCCCAGCCCTTTGATGACGTCATGTCTGTAGCCACCATGAAGTATTGCCTGCCGTCTTTCCCGCGCAGAATGTGGGGGTCACGTACCCCTCCGGTTGAACTGATGGCTTTTGAGTCGAGTACCGGCTGGTTTCCGTTGAGAGCGGTGTAGCGATATCCATCGGTGCTTATAGCAAAGTGTATGGACTCCTCGTCAACGCGGTTTCCGGTAAAATAGGCAAACAGATAGCCCACATATTCCTCGCCGGAAGGTGTGGCGGCATAACGGGACACTGAGCGGCATCCGAACCCAAGGCACAAGCAGCAAAGTGAAAGAATGATGCTGGTTTTTGTTGTCATCAATATTCAGTTAAAGTGCGGTCTTCAATTATTGGCCATTTCAATATGGTATTCTGATACGTATCAGCGAAGGTACCATTGTGATGCGAACTCTGCAATGGGGCGAAGTATTTTTTGCTGTGTTTGTCAGAATGAAGTGCCATCGCGTCTTCAAAACGATTTTTCTTGTGATCATGAAGTTTTCCTTGTCAAATGGTTGTGCTAAAAAATAATATTATATATTTGCATTCTAATCTTATTGTTTATTGTGTTAGTGATTCATGCCACCGGGAGTATCTTCGATTGGGATTGGATGCTCCCGGTGTTGTTCCTGTCTGGTTTGGGCCTTGTGTTTATCTCCCGGAGGAAGTCATTCTGGTCCGGGCGTTTCCTAATGGTTCCGGGAGTGCTGTTATTGATGGTGGCCTCTTTGGCAGGAGGTAGATGGGTCCGGAAGCATTGCTTTCAGATCTTTCACGTGCCATCCGATTCCATGTCCCAAACCTTGTTGCCCGGAGACAGGATAGGGGCGTTCCTGTGGCCATTCGCACAGGAACCACCCCGCAAAGGGTACCGTAGAACTTCACTAAGAGTAAGCAGGGGCGATGTGTTGGTGTATACCGCGCCCGGTACGGAAGATGTGGTGTGTGTCAAACGTTGTGTAGCACTGCCTGGTGATGTTGTGGAGTTGCGACAGTCCCGGCTTATGGTTAATGGTCAGTTTGTTGCGTTGCCTCCGGCTGCGATAGAACGTTATCGGTTGACCTGTTGTGATGCGCGCGTTTGCCAGGTGCTTTCGGCCCGGCTGGGAGGCGCTACTGGTGCTCCAGGCATCGTATATCTGACGGCGTTGCAGGCTTCCCTCCTGAGAGCTCTTCCCGGAGTGGCCGATGTGTCCCGTTCCTATTCCCGAAAACCAAATGTGCGGGTGTACCCTTATTCGGACACCCTGCTCTGGAATCTCAACCGGTGGGGGCCCATGAGGCTCCCGGCCATGGGGGACAGCATTCAGCTTACTCCCGGAGCAGTTGCTCTGTACGCGCCCATGATAAAACACAGCGAAGGAAGGGTCTTTAGATGGCAGAACGGCGTTGCCCTCGTGGATGGCCAACCCTGCGGGTGGTATGTTTTTGCGAAGGATTATTTCTTTGTCCTGGGAGACCACCGTATGGAATCCCTGGATTCACGAATGCAGGGCCCGCTCCCCGGAGACAGAATACTGGGCAAGGCCTTACGCATCGTCTGGTCGGAGTCCCGTCCGGACCGTTTTATGAAAACCATTCCCTAATGCCTATGAAAGCTTTGTTCACACTCATTCTCCCCCTATTGCTCGTATGGAGTTCCTGTTCCCGGTACCCGCGTGAGGTGGAACGTTCCCTGCGAATGGCCGGAGAGAACCGTCATGAATTGGAGCAGGTGCTGGAACACTACCGGGATCATCCGGAGAAATATCGGGCAGCCTGCTTCCTGATTGAAAATATGCGGGATACCTATTGGTCGGAAGGGTCGGTAATTACTGCTTATGACACACTGTTCTCCCTGTTGGCGTCTCTGTATGACCAAAAGTTGCCAGTGAGCTACATGAAGGATTTTATTCAGCAACAGTGGGATTCCATTGCCCGGATACACGGGAAGCCTTCCCCTTCCAGGGCGAAGCGGTGTCCGGAATTGTCCGTCATCAGGGGCAGCAGCCTCATCGGACATATTGATCAGGCCTTTTTTATGCGCGATTCGGTTCCCTGGGGACACGATGTCTCCTTTGAGGATTTCTGTGCGTATGTGTTGCCGCATCGGGTAGGGAATGAGCTTCCTGAGGATTGGCGTACCCACTTGTACCACAAGACCTTCCCTCTGAGGGACACTACCCGGGCACAGGACCGGCGTACCCTGGCTGACCAGCTCAACCGGTGGGTCAGGCGCTATATGGGGCACAACGGAACCTTTTGGAGCTATACCATTGACCTCCCTCCATCCAAACTGGAGAAGAGCCGTTTGGGCAGTTGCAGGCATACTGTGTTTTATATCGCCATGATGCTGCGGGCACACGGAATCCCCGTCGGGATAGACTATGTGCGGGTGTGGGCCGGCGCCCGGAACGGACATGAATGGAATGTGCTGCTGTGTGAGGATGGCTCCTTTCATCCTTTTGATGCGGTGGCCCAAAATTTTGAGATGCCTCTGGCAGACCGGAAAATTGCCAAGGTGTTCCGGCTCTCCTTCTCATCCGTGGAAGCGCATATTCCACGTGTATCCTGGTGGGAACGTCTTTTGGGACGGGACCCGCACCTGGAAATCCCTGCGGAGTTTTTCAACCCGCATGTCCGCGATGTGACGCATGAGTATGTGCGCACGGCAGATGTGAAAATCCCGGTTGGAAAGAATACAGGAGGATATTATGCCCTGTTATGTACATTCAACAACCGGGAATGGGTGCCACAGTACTGGGGGCTGATTTGTAATGGCCGGGCAGTATTCCGCAACATGGGGTGCGGAGCCGCTTACCGGGTGATGGCCCTCAGGGAAGGAAAGATGCAGGGGCTTTCAGATCCTTTTATTCTGGATTCCCTGGGTGTCGTACGTCAACTGACTCCGTCTCCGGAACGAGGGCCTGTACGGATGGATCGCAAATATCCGCTGACCCGGTTTATGAAGGGTTTGATGGGTTTTGTTGTGGGGCATCCATTTCATGGGGCCAACCGCCCGGATTTTTCTGATTCCGTACGCCTGTTCACCATTCTCAATACCCCTATGCATATCACTTCTGTCCGCCTTCAGGAGACCAGGAGGTTCCGTTATGCCCGGTTCTACGGGGCGCACATGGCCGAGGTTTCATTTTACGGGTTGAAGCCCGGCTCTGTGGTACCCGGAAAGTTGGATACCGTGAGGCTGGAGGGAAGGGTTATTGGCAGCCCGGAGCAGGATTCCCGGATTCACACCCCCTATACAGCGATGTTCGACGGGGACCCGGCGACACATTTTGTGGCCCCCAGAGTTGTGGGTTCATGGGGCGGGATGGACTTCGGAAGGCCGGAACAGATTGTAAAGATTGTATTCTGCCCCCGCAGCGACACCAATTTCATCATCCCGGGGGAGGAATACGAATTGTGCTACTGGGAGCGGGACGGATGGGTGTCCCTGGGTCACAAAGTGGCCGCAGATGCCTATCTGGAATATGACTCGGTGCCCTCTGGTGCGCTCTACCTCTTGCATAATCATACCAGAGGTTCTGAGGAAAGAATCTTCACGCTGGAAGATGGCAAACAGGTATTCTGGTGAACGAATGGAAGATTATTTGTGTTTTTTGATACTCGGAGAAACACCCTGTTAAAAAAAAACATATACTTGCATATTACTATTACCATAACACATTGTATTCCCTGTTGAGTTTCGAATGATGCTTTAAGCTAGATAAACCTAATAGATACTACCATGTTTTATTTTTTTAGATCCTTTGGCCCTGGTGCCATTTTCCGGAGAAGGCTGCGTGCCCGCAGGATGTTTTTATTGCCCTGTGTTTTGGCCTGTGTCTTGATGGTGTGGAGTTGTAAAAACAAGGAAGCCCAGGAGCCTGATGATAAGGATATTCCCGAGGTTGCTGTGGTTCCGGTGGAGAAGCCTGTGGTGGGCATTGCGCTTTTGGAGCAGGGAACGTTCTACAAAGAGGTGTTGGGCAACGGTAAGTTGCGGGCACTGAAAAAAGCTGAATTGAGATTTCGCATCAGCGAGTTGGTGGAACGTGTGTATGTACGCAATGGCGACCGGGTGGCCAAAGGCGCCTTGCTGGCAGAGACGGATCGGTTTACTTACCAGAAACGGTTGGAACAGGCCCGGTATCAGGTGATGAGGATGGAGTTGGAAATGAAGGACTTTCTTTTGTCTCAGGGATATGCCGGCAAGGACAGTGCTCAGGTCCCGTCTCAGGCCTGGCAGGTAGGGCTGGTACGCAGCGGTCTCAGGGATGCCCGGCATTCCCTCCTGCTGGCCCAGCATGACTATGAGTCCACGGAGCTTCGGGCACCGTTCCCGGGGGTGATCGCCGATGTGAATGTTAAAGACCACAATACTCCATCCGGGGCTTTCTGTACCCTGATTGATGATTCAGTCTTTGAAGCAGAGTTTTCTGTGCTGGAATCCGAATTGGCGGCACTGAGAATGAGCCAGCCGGTTCAGATCACCCCCTTTGCACAGGGCTCTGAGTCTTTTTCAGGGACTATCAGTGCCATCAATCCGGTGGTTGGGGAGAATGGCCTTGTGAAAGTGCTGGCCCGGGTACCCAATAGGAACGGATTGCTCTTTGAAGGCATGAATGTACGGGTGGCCATCCGTTATCCTGTGCCCAATCAGTTGATTATACCTAAGGAGGCCATGGTGCTCAGAGGGACCCGGACGGTGGTGTTTACCCTCGAAAAGGGCCGTGCCCAGTGGAAGGATGTCCGGGTGGGCGAGGAGAACCGTTCACAATATTCGGTACTGGAGGGACTTCAGCCCGGTGATACTGTGATCGTTTCCGGAAACCTCAATCTGGGGCACGATACGGAAGTGGAACTTAGCATTCCCTAGGTTATGGTGCGTTTTCTGGTTCATCGTCCCATAGCGGTGATGACATTGTTCCTGGCGTTGTTGGTGCTGGGGTTGGTGAGTTACCGGCTGCTTCCTGTCACCCTGATGCCCGATGTGGACATCCCTGTGATCACGGTACAGGTGAGCGATCCTAAATCGACCGCCCGGGAGTTGGAGGGTGCCGTAGTGTCGCGGATGCGTTCAGACTTGATGCAAGTGAGTCACCTCCGGGATATTTTGACAGAGACTACCGATGGTGCGGCAACCTTACGTCTTTTGTTTGAATACGGGACTTCCATTGATTATGCCTTTATTGAGGTCAATGAGAAAATAGACCTTGGCATGGCTTCTTATCCCCAGGGACTGTCCCGTCCCAGGGTGATCAAAGCTTCAGCTCAGGATTTGCCGGTTTTCTATCTTAATGTTACCCTGCGCGATGACTCCGTTCCATCCAACGCTGACGGTCCGGGCAGGGATGATACCCGCTTTGTACAACTGAGTAATTTTTGCGATCAGGTCCTCCGAAGACGGCTGGAGCAACTGCCCGAGGTGGCCATGGTGGATATGAGCGGGCTGGCATCTCCTGAGATTCTCATCCGGCCCAAAAAGGACAAGATGGAAAGCCTGGGACTCCGGGATGATATTTTTTCGTCTGCTCTGACGAGCCGCGGCGCAGGAGTGGGTTCGATGTCGGTCAGGGACGGTTATTTTCAGTATTCCGTGCGTTTTGCTACGTCCATTATCTCTCAGGAGGATATTGCAGATATCCATCTGCAGTACAACGGCAAGATGTATCAGTTGCAGGATCTGGCCGAGGTAGTGCTGAGGCCGGCTGAACCGCGGGGAATGTTTCTGGATGGACCTTCCCGGGGGGTGACTATGGCGGTCATCCAGCAATCGGAGGCGAAAATGGCCGACCTCAAGGAGGCCCTGAACAATCAGATTCAGCGTTTTGAAAAGGATTATCCCCAGATGCAGTTTTCTGTTTCCCAGGACCAGAGCATCCTGCTGGATTACACCATCGGGAATTTGATTCAGAACCTGGTCACGGGATGTATCCTGGCCTTCCTGGTGCTGCTGTTTTTTCTAAATGACTTCCGGGCACCCCTGCTCATCGGGATCACTGTCCCTATCGCCATGGTGCTGAGTTTTATATTTTTCCACCTGATGCATCTGTCTATCAATATCATCTCGCTCTCGGGGCTGGCCCTGGGCATTGGGATGATTGTGGACTGTTCCATTATTGTGCTGGACAACATTATCCGCTATAAGGGGATGGGTCATACCCTGAGAGAAGCCTGTGTCCGGGGAACCAATGAGGTGATGGTGCCAATGCTGAGTTCTACGTTTACCACCAGCTCAGTCTTCCTGCCCCTCATTTTCATGAGCGGGATGGCTGGGGCTCTTTTTTTCGATGAAGCAGTGAGCGTCTCGCTTGGAAATTTTGCATCCTTTATTGTGGCCGTTACGTTGCTTCCGGTTATGGTTGCCATCCTGTACAGCATCAGAAATAAAAAGGCTTCCTCTACTGAGCCGGCCAGAGATTCCTTGATGCAACGTTTGGGGCAGAAACTTTGTATTTCGGAACGTTTTGAACAGGGATACGAGCACGGTCTGGAATGGGTGTTCCGGCACAAAACAGTTACCACCCTGATTGTGGCTCTCCTGCTGGTGTCCGTGGTGTTTCTGTTTCGGGTCATTGAGGTCCGGTCCCTCCCGGAAATGGACCAGACCGAGATGCGGGTACAGATTTCCTGGAACCAGAACATCCACGTGGAGGAAAACCGGAGGCGTACTATTGAGATGCTCAGCATGCTGGATTCGTTTCTGCTCAGCAGCAACAGTTACATCGGGGAACAGACTTTTGTGCTCAACCAGCAGAAGAATCTGGACTACTATCAAACGGAACTGTATCTTAAGGTGCAGCGTTCCGGACAGCTACCGCTTGTTGAGGAACAGCTCAGAGCATTGTTCGATCGGCAGTATCCTCTGGCAACGCTGACCATCCTGCCTCCTGTCAATCTTTTTGAGCAGATATTTGAAACCCGGAAGGCCCCGCTGGAAGCGCAGGTCGGGGTCCCAACCAATCCCCGCATGCCCGTGGACAGCATTGTTGCTTTTGTTGCAGAGGCGGACAGGCGGATGGGAGCGTACGCCCCCAATGTCCTGCCGTTCAAAGAATACCTGAGCATCGGGCTGATACAAGAGCGCCTGCTTTTGTATGGTGTCAGTCAGAATGCTGTGATGTCGGCCCTCCGGTCGGCTTTTGGCGAGGAACAGGTGATGGTGCTTCGTTCCTCACAGCGTGATTTACCTATTGTTTTGGGGACGGAGCCAATGCGGGTTCAGGAAACCCTCAGCACACTCAAAGTGGCTAATGCTCAGGGCGATCAAATCCCGGTTTCGTTTTTTATTTCGGTGTTCCGCGACCGGGATTTGAAATTTATCACCGGAGGCGAGCAGGGAGAGTATCTCCCCCTGAGTTATCATATCCGGCCCAGAGATATGGACTCGGCAAAAAGTGTGCTCCGGACTCTTGTGCGCGAATGGGATATGCCTCAGGTTCAATTTGGAGGTTCCATCGTGGAGAACCGCTCGATGATTGGCGAGCTGTCGCTTATCCTGATGGTGTCAGTGCTGTTGCTGTATTGCATTCTGGCGGCCCAGTTTGAGTCGTTGCTGCAGCCCTTGATTGTGTTGCTGGAGTTGCCGGTGGATATTGCAGGAGCGCTTTTCCTGCTGTGGGTTTGCGGGGATTCCCTCAATCTTATGTCGGGCATCGGACTGGTAGTGATGTGCGGGGTAATCATCAACGACTCTATCCTCAAGGTAGATACCATCAATCGTTTCCGCAAGGATGGCATGCCTTTGATGGAGGCAATTCAAACCGGAGGCAGGGTACGCCTGCGTTCGATAGTCATGACCAGTCTGACCACTATTTGTGGGATTCTGCCCTTCCTGTGGAGTCAGGATATGGGTTCGGAGTTGCAGCGTCCTCTTTCATTGGCACTTATTGGCGGGATGACTCTGGGAACCCTCGTGAGTCTTTATTTCATACCTCTGGCCTACTGGTTTGTTTACCGTAGGTCCGAAAATGTCCGGGGCGCATGAAACTGTCCTCCTTCTCTGTCATTCTGGTTTTTGTCATGCTGATGGTGGCCGGGCTGGGGATGGTCCCGTACCTCACTGTGCAGTGGCGGCCCCAGAAGGTGTACCCCTCCGTTACGGTTTCCTATTCCTGGAGCGGCTACTCCACCCGTACGGTGGAGCAGGAGGTAACCTCAGTGCTCGAAGGGGTGTTTGCCCGTATGAAGGGCGTACGCAAGGTTACATCGGTCTCCGCTCAGGGCAGGGGAAGTATTTCTATAAATTTCAACGAATATGTGGACTTTGATGCCCTTCGCTTTGAAGTCTCCACCCTCATTCGTCAGGTGTATCCCATGCTGCCTCCAGGGGTTAGTTATCCCCGTGTCAGCATTAATCAGCCCCGTTCGGGCCGCAGAACGCCAGTGCTGATTTATTCAGTCAATGCTCCCGGCTCCCTTTCAATGATTTCCACCTACGTACAGGATCACATGACGCCGGCCCTCGCCGCTCTGCGTGGTGTTGCCGAAGTGGAGGTTTCCGGGGGTGAAGGCTGGGAGTGGGTTATGTCTTACGATGCTCTGATCCTGAGGGCTATGGGTTTACGTCCCTCGGATATATCAACGGCCATCAGTTCGTATCTGAGTGCTTCATCAGCCGGCTCAGGGTCCGAGGTGCATGAAGATGGTTCGTTGTCGCTCATCCATCTGGTGTTCCGGAACCGCAAGCCCGATCACCTGGATTTTCTGGATATTCCTGTGAAGTCGGTGGACGGTCGCATCTTTCATGTGCGCGATCTGGTGTCCCTGAGACATCAGGAGCAGGAACCCACGAGGTATTCCCGGCTGAACGGTGCCAATGCCGTCACTCTGGATTTGTTTGCTGAGGAGACCGCCAATCAGCTCAGGGTTGCCAGTGCGATTAAGGAAAAAGTTGCTGCGCTGGAACAACTTCTGCCAAGGGGGTATTTTCTGGAGCTGCATTACGATGTGTCGGAATCCATTTTGAAAGAGCTCAAACGCAATGTATTGCGTACCGGAGCAACCTTGCTCATCCTGCTGTGTTTTGTGTGGGTGGCCAGCCGTAGGCTACGGTATCTGAGTATCATTGTGTTTAGCTTGATGGCAAATCTTTGTATTGCCTTTGGGTGTTATTACCTGTTTGATGTGAAGATTCACCTCTTCACGCTCGCGGGCCTGGCCGTTTCTCTGGGGCTGATTCTGGACAACAGCATTGTGATGATGGACCACTGGCAACACCACCACAATCGCAAAGTGTTTCTGGCCACCCTCGGAGCCACGATGACAACCCTTTCATCCCTGATGGTGGTCTTCTTTCTGGACGAGAATGCTCGGTTGATTCTGGGGGACTTCAGTGTTTTATTGATTGTGAATCTGATTGTTTCCCTTGGGGTTGCACTGTTTCTGATTCCGGCCCTGATGGACCGGTTCCCGGTACGGGAACAACGAAGGCTCTCGGTTTGGAGACGTCGTCGCCGCATGGCGCGACTGGCCCGTGTCTATGCGGCTCTGGTGCGTTTCTCCGTGCGCCGGAAATATTGGCTGGTTGCTGCTGTGGTGTTGCTTTTCGGCCTCCCTGTGTTCATGTTGCCCAAGTCTTCGGGTAGTTTAACCGGGGGCACTACTGATGAAACCCTCTGGCGGAAAGTTTACAAATCCACTCTGGGGAGTGATTTTTTCCATGAAGAGATCAAACCTATTGCTGAAAAAGTTCTGGGGGGAACCCTCCGGCTGTTTATGCAGGATGCGGGCAGCTATTCCTGGGACCGGGATATGCAGCGTACGATGCTGAATGTGCAGGCAAAGATGCCTTATGGATCCTCTCTGGAGCAGATGGACGAAATGATTCGTTCCATGGAGGAATATCTCAGCAAGGTCACCGGGGTAGATCAGTACCGTAGCTCTGTGCAGGCCGGCTCTGCAACCATCTCGGTTTCCTTTCTGGAGGAATACGAATTCACAGGTCTGCCCTACACCCTGCAGTCAGAACTCATTGACAAGGCCCGGACCATGGATGGTGCGGACTGGGGTATATCAGGCGTAGGACGGGGTTTTAGTAATGCAGTTTCCCAGCAACTCGGCCGGCTGCGGATAACCTTCCGGGGGTATAATCTGGATGCCTTGTTGCGATATGCCCAGCAATGCCGGGATTCTTTGATGACGATTTCTCAAAGAGTCAAGGAGGTAGTGATCATTACCGATGACAGTTATACGCTGGAGCCGGACTTTGAATTTGTTGCGTCTCTCGATCCGTATGCCCTGATGATTGCCGGAGTTCGTCCCGGGGAGGTGATCACCGCTCTGGGTCCCTTCGACCGGACCAAGTCTATGGCCGGGTCCGTGTGGAGCCCGGAAGGCTCTGAACCCCTGTATCTTATATCGCGGGAGTCTCAGAGAATGGATCTTTGGCAGGTGCAGCACACAGCCGCTGCATCAGAGCGGGGAGGAGTCAGGCTCACAGATGTTTCCACACTCAAGCGGGAGTATGTCAGCCAGAGGATTCGCAAGGAAGACCAGCAGTATATGGTGAGTTGCACCTATGATTATATCGGTTCGTCTACCGGGGCAACCCGATTGACCGACCGTGTCATAAGGGGCATGAAGCAGGTCCTTCCGCTGGGTTTCTCCGTAGATGAAAACTCCAGACAGTATGGATTTGGAACCACTGGGGGGGCAAAGAACCTCTTTTTGTTGCTATTGGTTATTGTGATGATTTTCATGACAACGGCCATTCTTTTTGAGTCCTTGTTGCAGCCCTTTGCTGTTATTGTAATGATCCCCGTGTCCTATATAGGCTTGTTCATCACTTTTCCCCTTTTCGATTTGAGGTTTGACCAGGGAGGATTTGCTGCCTTTGTGCTGCTCACAGGCATCACGGTGAATGCTTCCCTGTATATTATGAACGATTACAATCAGTTACGCCGGCGTAACCGGCTTTTGACAGGGAAAAAGACTGAATATCAGATGTATATGAAGGCATTCCATCAGAAGATATTCCCCATCAGCCTGACCATTCTTTCTACCATTTTGGGTTTTGTGCCCTTCCTGATGTTTTCATCCAACGAAGAGTTCTGGCCGTCATTGGCGGCAGGGACCATTGGAGGGCTGGTGTTTTCCCTGTTTGGAATCTTATTTTTTCTGCCGGCCATCCTCCTGCGCAGGGAGCGACGTGCGCATCGGGGCTGAGTGGTTCCATCCCTGTGCCTTGAGTTCAATGGCAGTACCCTCTTGGGTAACCAGGTATCTTCCTGCCTCGGGTTCTACCATGTGACCGATGATGGATATTTCCGGGAAGTGGATTATTTTTTCGTAGGCATCTGTACCAACGGTGAATAGCAATTCATAGTCTTCTCCGCCGTTCAGGGCTGGGATCAGGGGTTCCAGTCCAAATTCTTCAGCAGTCTGAGCCGTACGTTCCTCAATGGGAATTTTGTGGTTGAATATCTTGCATCCCAGCTGTGACTGTTCGCAGACATGCATCAGGTCGGACGACAATCCGTCTGATAGGTCAATCATAGCGTGAGGGGTGATGCCGGCTCGTTCCAGATAATCGATGATGTCCTTGCGGGCTTCGGGTTTGAGGAACCTCCCGATAATATACTCGTAGGAACTCAGGTCGGGTTGGAAAGAGGCATCCTGCTCGAAGAGTTTCTTCTCGCGCTCCAGCACCTGAAGCCCAAGATATGCAGCTCCCAGGTCTCCCGAAACGCATATCAGGTCGCCTTCCCTGGCCGTATTCCGGTAGGTGAGTTGTTTTTTTGTCGCTTCTCCCAAAACAGTAATGCTGATGGTCAGCCCTGTGAGCGATGAGTTGGTGTCTCCTCCCACCAGGTCCACTCCATGCCGGGTGCACGCCATATGGAGTCCGGCATAGAGTTCTTCAAGCTGTTCCACCCCGAAGCGTCCCGAGATGCCCAGAGAGATCAGCAACTGCCGGGGTCTGGCGTTCATGGCATAAATATCCGAGAAGTTCACCATCGCTGCTTTGTATCCCAGGTGTTTCAGGGGGGTGTAGGTGAGATCAAAATGAATCCCTTCCAAAAGCATATCGGTGGTGGCCACGGTGTATGGATTCCCCTTGTATCGGATCACTGCGGCATCGTCTCCGACTCCTTTGACGGAAGAAGGTTGTAGCAGATGCAGGCTATTGGTGAGATGGCCGATCAACCCAAACTCTCCCAGGGTGCTTACAGGCGTAAATGGTTTGCTATCCGGCTCCATACACTGAATTTTGCTGCAAAGATGCTAAAAAACGGCGAGTTGTTTTTTTATTGAGAAAAAATGAGCCAAATTTGCGGCGATTTGAGTCATCAAATTTTTTCAAAGAACACCTGATTTTTATTAAAATATACTAATACTATACGAATGAGCTCTGTATGGCTGTTGGTCTTTTTTATTACCGCAATCCTGATGGTTGGGGCCGGGATCATTATGGCCTGGCTGCTTGCTCCAACCTCCCGGAATCCGCAGAAGCTGGATCCGTACGAATGCGGGATTGCCGCGACGGGTTGGGCCTGGCAACAGTTTAATGTAGGTTATTATCTTTTTGCATTGCTCTTCCTGATATTTGAGGTTGAATGCGTGTTTATGTTCCCCTGGGCTGTGGTGATGCGGTCGTTGGGTGTGATTGCCTTTGTGGAGATTCTTATCTTTTTATTCATCCTTGTACTGGGTCTTGCCTATGCATGGAAAACAAAAGCGTTGGAATGGGAATAAAACCGAAAATAAAATCCATGATGCCCACAGACTTCAAGGATAACGAAGCCTTGGAGCAGTTGCGGGAATCAGGAACGAATGTGGTGCTGACGACGGTCAGCGACCTAGTAAGCTGGGGCCGGGCGAATTCGCTGTGGCCCCTAATGTTTGCTACCAGTTGTTGTGGTATTGAGATCATGGCCGCGGGAGCAGCCAGGACCGATTTCTCGCGCTTTGGGATTGAGGTGTATCGTTCTTCTCCCCGTCAGGCTGATTTGATGGTCGTTGCCGGAACTATTGTGCACAAGATGGCACCAGTACTCAAACGTCTGTACGATCAGATGGCTGATCCCAAGTACGTGGTGGCCATGGGTAATTGCGCCATATCCGGTGGGCCTTTCCGGGATTCTTATCATGTGGTGAACGGAATTGAGGATATTATTCCTGTGGATGTGTATATCCCCGGTTGTCCTGTGCGTCCCGAAGCATTGCTGTATGGCATCATGCAATTGCAGCGCAAGATTAAAGTGAGTTATTCGCTTCCCTTGGGGAAGAAAGAAGAAGACAAATAGTATAGCATGACAGATCAGGCCTTACTTGACAAGGTATTGGCATTTGCGCCCGGGAAGGTCGCAGTGGAAGAATATGTGAATACCTATCCCGCTTTGCGGGTGGAAGCGGATGCCCTGCACGACCTGGCACGTTTCCTGAAAGAAAACGAAGAAACCGATTTCGACTACCTCATGTGTCTGAGCGGTGTGGATTGGGGCGCCAATCTGGGGGTGGTGTATCATTTGCGTTCCACGCGTCACGGGCACGTACTGGTACTCAAAACCCAGACTCCGGAACGTATTACCCCTACAATTGATACTATCAGCGACTTGTGGGTTGGAGCAGAGTTTCATGAGCGGGAGGTGTACGATATGTTTGGCATTCGTTTCACGAACCATCCGGACATGCGCCGCATTTTTATGAGCGACAAATGGATGGGCTTCCCCCTTCGCAAGGATTACCAGGCGTCTAACCCCTTGCATTTGGAAACTGAAGGGGCCTATGAGGATGAGGGGATTCGTAAGCTGGCTTCCGGCAAGGGTAAGGATGAGACGTTCATCATCAACTTCGGGCCGCAGCATCCCTCAACTCATGGGGTCCTTCGTCTGGTTATCACTCTGGAGGGTGAGAATGTGGATCAGGTTCAGCCGCATTGCGGATACATTCACCGGGGCATTGAAAAGATGTGTGAACATCTTACTTATCAGCAGATTGTACACCTAACGGACCGGATGGATTACCTTTCAGCCCATATCAACAATGAGGCTGTGTGCCTATGTGTGGAAAAAGCACTGCAGGTTGAGGTGCCTCTGAGAGCTCAGTACATTCGCACCATCATGGATGAACTTACCCGTGTTGCTTCGCACCTGCTGTTTTGGACATCCTTCGGGATGGACCTTGGGGCAACCACCTGCTTCTTCTACTCCATGCGCGAGAGGGATCACATTCTGGATATCTTCGAGGAGACCTGCGGAGCTCGTCTGGTGCTGAGTTATGTTTGTCCTGGAGGAGTGATGTACGACCTTCATCCGAATTTTCAGCGCAGGGTAAAGGACTTTATACGGGAGATGCGCCGTCGGCTTCCAGAATACCACCGGTTGTTGTCCGGGAACGTCATTTTCCAGGGCCGATCCCGCAACATCGGGGTGCTCAGCCACGAGAATGCGGTATCCTTCGGGGTTACCGGTCCTTCGGGAAGGGCTTCGGGCTGGCATTGTGATGTGCGCAAACAGGATCCGTATCATGTGTATTCCCAGGTGGATTTTCAGGAAGCCATCCGCACAGAAGGCGATGTCTTTGCGCGCTATATGCTGCGTATGGATGAACTAGAAACCTCCCTGAACATCATCGAGCAACTCATAGATCAGATTCCTTCAGGGGATTATGCTGCCAAAATGAAGCCGGTGATCAGGGTGCCTGAAGGCGAGTATTATCAAAGAGTGGAAACGGCGCGGGGAGATCTTGGGGTGTGGCTGGTGAGTCAGGGGGATAAATTTCCGTACAGGCTCAAATTCCGTTCTCCCGGCTTCAGTACTCTGGCCGCCTTACCCCACCTGTGTCACGGCTTTAAGATTGCAGACCTGATCGCTATCAGCGGCTCACTGGATTTTGTGATTCCCGATATTGACCGCTAGATTCAAAAGAATTTGTCATGATATACGATTTCTCAAAATTAACCTCTTCTCTGGATCAGCTATTGTTGTCTGTTCTGCCCCCGTTCTGGGTGCTTCTTGTGGAGGCTTTGCTGGTGCTGATTGCCGGTCTGGCTGCTTTTGCAGTCCTGGGCATGATTCTGGTGTATATGGAACGCAAGGTATGTGCGTTTTTCCAGGTAAGGCTGGGACCTAACCGGGTGGGGAAATGGGGCACCTTGCAGCTTATCGCCGATATGCTCAAACTGCTTACCAAGGAGTTGGTAACCCCCCGGGGGGTGGATGTGCTGTTGTACAATGTGGCGCCCTTTATCATCATTATGGCGGCGTTCTTGTCCTTCGGAGCACTGCCTTTCGCTCGTGGACTCCACGCTATTGATTTCAATATCGGGGTGTTTTATCTGATGGCAGTCTCCTCCCTGGCTGTACTGGGGATTTTGCTGGGAGGCTGGGCCAGCAACAATAAATACACGGTGATTGGTGCCATGCGGAGTGGGGCTCAGGTGGTGAGTTATGAACTCTCGGTGGGCCTGACGTACATCACCATGGTTGCCTTTGCCGGAACCATGCAACTCTCGGGTATTGTGGAGGCTCAGGCCGATGGGTGGTTCCTGTTCAAGGGACATCTTCCAGCCCTGATTGCCTTCGTGGTGTTCCTGATTGCCTCCACCGCCGAAGCCAACCGGGGACCTTTTGACCTGGCTGAGGCTGAATCGGAACTGATTGCCGGGTACCATACCGAATATTCCGGGCTTCGGTTTGCCTTTTTCTACCTTGCTGAGTACCTCAATATGTTCATTGGAGCCGCGATTGCCGCCACCTTGTTTCTGGGAGGGTGGATGCCCCTGCATATTGGTTCGTGGGAGGCTTTCAATGCCGTGATGGATTTTATCCCGCCCATCGTATGGTTTTTTGGCAAGACATTCCTGTTGGTGTGGGTCACTATGTGGTTCAAGTGGACTTTTCCCCGCTTGCGCATTGACCAGTTGCTGACGCTTGAGTGGAAGTATCTGATGCCCGTCAGTTTCTTCAATCTGTTGCTGATGACGGTGATCATTCTGTTGGGCTGGCATTTTTAATGATTTTGTAATTGCTCGATAATGAGAGGTTTAAAAAAATATCTATCCGGCTTGTTCCAGGGAGTCCGTTCCCTGCTGCAGGGGATGTCTGTGACCGGGTATCATTTCTTCCATCCCAGGGAGATTGTTACCCAACAATACCCCGAAAACAGAGCCACTCTGGAAATCTTTGAACGCAGCAAGGGAGAACTGACCATGCCGCACAACGAACTGAATGAGCATAAGTGCACCGCGTGCGGGATTTGTCAGATGGTATGCCCCAACGGAACCATCACGGTGTTGTCCAAAACCGAACAGAATGAAGACGGCAAATCTAAAAAAGTGCTGGACCGCTACATTTATCGTTTGGATCAGTGTACTTTCTGCGCCCTTTGCGTCAAGAACTGTCCTTCGGATGCCATCACTTTTGCGCCCACTTTTGAGAATGCGGTCTATACCCGGGCGCTGCTCACCAAGCAATTGAACAAAGAAGGTTCCAAACTACAAAAGAAATCATGATGGAAACCATCCAATCTTTTATGACCGCCATGATGAACTCTGTTTCAGAGATCTTTGCCAGTGCTGACCTAACCCGTCCTACCTGGTCCAAGTGGATTTTCATGGCCCTTGCAGGAGTGATTCTGTTGGGTTCCGTTCTAACGGTTACCTCCCGGAGAATCCTGCGTGCAGCTACCTTTCTGTTCTTCACGCTACTGGCGACAGCGGGTTTGTATCTGCTGCTTGAATATGAGTTTCTCGCTGCAGTGCAGCTCACTGTCTATGCAGGCGGGATTCTGGTGGTGATTGTGTTTTCCATCCTGCTCACCAGTCATATTTCCTATCGCTTTGACCCACCCCCGGTATGGAGGGTGCTGGGTGGTTTGGTTGCCGCTGGTTCCGGACTGTTGCTGACCATTTGTGTGCTGGTGCTGACAGTTTTCCCCAAGGGGGTGGCCGCCCCCGCCCCCGATATGCAGCAAGTGGGCAATGCCCTGCTGGGTCAGGACGTGCACGGATACGTGCTGCCCTTTGAAGTGATCAGTATCCTGTTGCTGGCTTGTATGATCGGAGCCATTGTAGTAGCCCGGAAAAGCCGGGAGCCTGAGGCTTCACAACCTGATAAAACCGAATAGCCATGGACGTGCCAGTACATTTTTTCCTGATGCTCAGTGCTGCGATGTTCTTCATTGGGGTGTTCGGTTTCATAATCCGACGGAACATGATTACCCTGCTGATGGCTGTAGAGCTGATGCTCAATGCGGTGAATATCAATTTTGTGGTGTTTAACCGATTTCTATATCCCGATTATTTTGAAGGATTCTTCTTTGCCCTTTTTGCCATTGCGATTGCAGCTGCTGAGACTTCGGTGGCTATTGCGATCATTATCAATGTGTATCGCAAAATTCGCAGCATTGAAGCCGATGATGTAGCCGAAATGAAACATTAATCACGGACGACAATTTACCAGATATGATTTTTTCTCTTGCTATATGGATTCTCGCTTTGCCCCTGATGATGTTCTTATTTCTGGGCCTGGCGGGACATAAACTCAAGCCGGCTACTGCCGGAATATTGGGAACTGCGGGGCTGGGTGTGGTGGCACTGCTCTCCTATACGGTGGCTGCGGTCTATTTCTTTGGGCCCTCACGCGAGGGCGGACTCCAGCCGGAGGTGCTCTTTTCCTTCGACTGGCTCCATTTCACGGACCAGTTGCAAGTAAAACTGGGATTTTTACTGGACCCGATTTCGGCTATGATGCTGGTGGTGGTTTCCACGGTGTCCTTTGCCGTACACCTGTACAGCAATGGGTATATGCATGGGGAAAGGGGATTCCAGCGGTTTTACGCATTTCTTTCTTTGTTCACCTTCTCCATGATGGGATTGGTGGTGGCAACCAACATCTTCCAGATGTATATTTTCTGGGAGCTGGTGGGGGTGTCCTCCTATCTGCTTATTGGTTTTTATTATGAGAAGCCTTCAGCCATCCTGGCTTCCAAGAAGGCTTTTATTGTCACCCGGTTTGCCGATCTGGGCTTCCTTATCGGAATTCTGGTGCTTTCCTACTATGCCCAGACCTTTGATTTTATCACCCTGACCAGCCTGGAAGGGCCGGTGATTGGACATCCTGTGGGTGCTACCTTCCTGGGAGTGTCTGTGCTGACTTGGGCGCTGGTGCTGATTTTTATGGGTGGAGCCGGTAAATCGGCCATGTTCCCTCTGCACATCTGGTTGCCCGATGCCATGGAAGGACCTACTCCCGTTTCCGCCCTGATTCACGCTGCTACAATGGTAGTGGCTGGGGTGTATCTGGTGGCCCGTCTGTTCCCGGTGTATGTGCTGGCTGCTCCTGATGCTTTGATGGTGGTAGCGTACACAGGCGGTTTTACGGCACTTTTTGCGGCCGTGATTGCCTGTACGCAGAATGACATCAAGCGGGTGCTGGCGTTCTCTACCATGTCCCAGTTGGGATACATGATGCTGGCCCTTGGGGTTTCGGGTTACGGAGGACATGATGGCCTGGGTTTTATGGCTTCTATGTTCCATCTGTTCACCCATGCCATGTTCAAGGCGCTTCTCTTCCTTGGTGCGGGCGCCATCATCCATGCCGTTCACAGTAATTTTATGACGGATATGGGCGGGCTCAGAAAACATCTTCCCATCACCCACATCACGTTTCTGCTGGCCTGTCTGGCAATTGCCGGGATTCCCCCTTTATCGGGCTTTTTCAGCAAGGATGAGATTCTGGTGGCGGCCTTTCACAGCAACAAGTTGTTGTTCTTCGTGGCATACGCAGTGTCAGGCATCACGGCGTTCTATATGTTTCGCCTGTACTACAATATCTTCTGGGGCGTGCGCAGAGAATATCCGCATCCCCCGCATGAAGCACCACTTTCAATGTCCCTGCCGCTGATGATTCTGGCCGCAGCAACGATTTTTGCTGGTTTTATACCTTTTGCGCAGTTGGTAACCTCTGATGGGCAGCCATTTGAGATACACACTGAATGGGTGGTCGCTGTCCCGGCTGTCCTGATCGGACTCACCGGAATTTTGGTGGCAACGCTGATGTACAAGAGTGAGAAAACCCTCCCCGATCGCGTGGCTGCGTTTTTTGGCCCGTTGTATCGCTGGGCGAGTCGCAAGTTTTACTTTGATGAGTTGTATATGTTCATCACCAAGCGTATTCTCTTCAACAAGGTTTCTTCCCCTGTTGCCTGGTTTGACCGCCACATTGTGGATGGGTTCATGAATTTGCTGGCGTACCTGGCTCAGCGTTCTTCCTTCCTCATCAGGGGGTTGCAGTCGGGCCATATTCAGGGCTATGTCTTTGTTTTTGTGCTCGGTGCAGTGCTCCTTTCGGCCTATATGTTACTGTTTGTTACGTTATAGATATTCTCTGATATGAATGTTTTATCTCTGTTTGTCCTTGTCCCGGTTCTGACCATTGTAGCCATGGTGCTTGTGCGCAATGCCGCGCAGGTCCGCGTGACGGCTGCTGTGGGATCGGTACTCCAGTTTATACTTTCTGTGGGGCTGGTGTTGTTTTATCTGGCTGAACGCCGTGCCGGAAATATGGATGAGATGATCCTGGTGCATGATACCGTTTGGTATGCTCCGCTCAATATTCATTATACTGTTGGAGTGGATGGGGTTTCGGTGGCCATGATTCTGCTGACAGCGATTGTGGTGATGGCAGGAGTGTTCGCTTCGTGGAAGCTCGAACCGCTCACCCGGGAATTCTTCGTTTCCCTGATCTTGCTTGCTACCGGAGTCTTTGGCTTCTTCATCTCGATAGACCTCTTCACCATGTTCTTGTTCTATGAGCTAGCCGTGATTCCCATGTATCTGCTCATTGGTATCTGGGGCAGCGGTCCCAAGGAATACTCTGCGATGAAACTCACCCTGATGCTCATGGGTGGTTCTGCACTGCTGCTGGTAGGTATTCTGGCCATATATTTCTCATCGGGCAACGGACTGGGACAAAGCATGAACATACTGGAACTCTCGAAAATGCATATTCCTCTGGAAGCCCAGCGGTGGATTTTCCCGCTGACCTTCCTGGGTTTCGGGGTGCTGGGGGCCTTGTTTCCCTTTCACACATGGTCCCCTGACGGCCATGCTTCTGCTCCGACTGCAGTGTCCATGCTCCACGCGGGTGTGCTGATGAAGCTCGGAGGGTATGGTTGCTTCCGGGTAGCCATTTTCCTGATGCCTGAGGGCGCTCATGAGTTGGCGTGGATCTTTCTGATCCTGACGGGGGTGAGTGTGGTGTACGGGGCCTTTGGAGCCATTGTGCAGAAGGACCTGAAATACATCAATGCGTACTCCTCTGTGAGCCACTGTGGCCTGGTGCTTTTTGCGTTGCTGATGCTGAACCAGACCGCAATGAACGGGGCGATTTTGCAGATGATCTCACACGGTTTGATGACGGCCCTGTTCTTTGCCCTTATTGGCATGATCTATGGCCGTACCCACACCCGGAATATCTACGAGATGGGTGGCCTGATGAAGGTGATTCCCTTCCTTTCGGTGTGCTATGTCATCGCCGGTCTTGCTTCGCTCGGATTGCCGGGCCTGAGTGGTTTCGTGGCCGAAATGACCATATTTTTCGGTGCCTTCCAGCATGCCGATACTTTTCACCGGGTGTTGACCATCGCCGCGTGCTGTTCCATAGTCATAACGGCTGTGTACATTCTCCGGGTTGTGGGAACGCTACTCTACGGCTCGGTCCGAAATCCCCATTTCGCGGAGTTTAAGGATGCTTCCTGGTTCGAACGTTCCTCCACCCTGATTTTGATCACGGCCATTGCCGGGATTGGCCTGTTCCCGCTGTGGCTCTCATCCATGATTGGAGACAGCCTGGCCCCCGTTGTTTCGCGCCTGATTTCTCTTTTGTAATTGTATATATATCACTCAGATGCAGATAGAAGATTTTTTGTTGATGCGCCATGAGATTCTTTTGACCCTTGGGATTCTGATTATCCTGATGGCCGATCTTTTCCGTCCTCATGGAAGGGAGTCGTCCTTTTCGGGGCTGGCCATCGGATTGATGGCCGTGATAACTCTGGCCGGATTGCTTCCTGTGCCTCAGGGTAGCCTGTTTGGAGGTATGTATGTTTCAACACCCTTGTTTACCTTGGTGAAGAATGTACTCACGATGGGAACCCTCATCGTGTTTCTACAGGCCCACAGTTGGATGACAGGCCCGTTGACCCTCCGTCGCCGCAGTGAGTTTTATATTTTGTTGATGAGTACCCTTTTGGGAATGTACTTTATGATTTCTTCGGGCAACTTTTTGATGTTGTACATCGGCCTGGAGTTAGCCTCCATCCCGGTCGCAGCTGCGGCTGCCTATGACAAGTTCCGGATGGACTCGGCTGAATCGGGCATGAAGTATATTCTTTCTTCGGCTGTTTCCTCTGCTATTCTGCTTTACGGGATTTCCCTCATATACGGTGCCACGGGCTCTCTCTATTTTGAACGGGTGGCCGCCTTTTATACCGGAACCCCTGTACAGATGCTGGCCTTTGTGTTGTTTTTCTCTGGACTGGCTTTCAAGATATCCCTGGTGCCCTTCCACCTGTGGACTGCCGATGTGTACCAGGGAGCCCCGACGGGAGTGACCTCATATCTTTCTGTGGTTTCCAAAGGGGCCTCGACCTTTGTGCTGTTGGTCTTGCTGTACACTGTGTTCTCAAAAATTGCCCTTTTGTGGCAACCCATGCTGTTTGTGGTTGCGGTGGTAACCATGGTGGTGGGTAACCTGTTTGCCCTGCGTCAGCAACACATGCGTCGTTTTATCGCGTTCTCTTCCATTTCGCAGGCCGGCTACATTTTGGTTGGTCTGGCTGCGGGAAATCAGTTGGGTATGTCTTCAGTGGTTTACTATATTCTGGTCTATGTGTGTTCCAATCTGGGCGTCTTTGGGGTAATCTCTGCCATTGAGCATGCTACAGGAAAACTCCGCATGGATGACTATAACGGATTGTACCATACCAACCCCCGTTTGGCACTGTTAATGACCTTGTCGTTGTTTTCCCTGGCCGGGATTCCTCCTGTGGCTGGGTTCTTTGGAAAATTCTTTCTTTTTGCTGCTGCCGCCCAGCAGGGTATGTACGTCCTGGTGATTTTGGCCACCCTCAACACCATCATTTCGCTGTATTATTATCTGTTGGTGGTCAAGGCTATGTTCATTAACTCAAACAACACCCCTGTTCCTTTCTTTCGTACCTGCTGTGTCACGCGCACCGGGCTTGTGCTTTGCGCACTGGGTCTGGTGGTGCTGGGATTTGCGGCTGTGGTGTATCAGCAGATGTTCGACATGAGTTTTGGGCTCTAGCCGGATTATTCAGGGTTTGATCCACCCCGGGTGGATGGCTTATGGGCTTCCAGAAACACCAGATGATAGGTAAGGGGCACCTGCCCATCCTGAGCAAAAATTTTACTGTATTCTTTGCTAAACTGCCGGAGTGCGGCGGGGGTCCAAAGTTGCGCCCGTATGCCGTTAACCCCTGTTTTGCGCAGATGAACCAGCACATCCCCGGGACTGTCAAAATACAACACCCGTTTTTGTTCCCATATGTGGACTTCATCATAGTCCTTTTGAAGCCATTCCCTGAGAGCAGAAATGTCGGGGTAGGGCAGGCCGATGCCGGTGAGTTGCCGGACTTCCGTAAGGTTCTCCGGTCCAAAGCTGCTGGCACAGAACCAGCCGCCTTGACGGAGTGCAGTATGTGCCTTGGCAAGTAATCCCGGGAGGTCGTGCATCCATTGCAGTGCTGAAGACGAGGTTATGGCATCCAATTCAGAAGGGAATGGGATTGTCTCGGCATCCCCGTTCAGAAAATGAACTTGTGCCTGTTGACTTTCGGATAAACATGCTAAATGCTTCCGGACCAGAGACTCGCATTCGGGAACGATGTCGTTGAGGAACCAATTCCGCACGGACATCTTGCGGACAATCTCCCGGGTGAGCATCCCGGTGCCGCATCCGATCTCGAGCAAACGGTGACAGACCTCCGGGAAATGGTTACAGAGCCTTGAAGCCACCATACGTGCTGCCTGTTCCTGAACGCCGGCTTCCGCTTCGTAGGTCGCCAGCCCTCTGGTGAAACGTTTTGTAATCAGTCCTTTGTTCATGCTCCCAGTATATTCCGCCAATGATCAAATGCTCCAAAAGGGTAGTGGGGCAGGTCAAGTTCACGTACCCGGGTTCGGCCATCCCAATAACGGCGCATATTATCGGGCGGGAAGATGCGGTCCCGGTTCCCGATCCACGCCTCATCCCAGATGAGACTCGTTGAGGTATCCATGATGCCCGATGCTTTTGAATCGTCCACTCCTGCCAGCAAGGCTGAGAGTTCTTCCTTCACATCCTGCAGGCTGCGCCGTGGAGCCCGGAGCGCAAAAGCTTCGTAATCCTGAGCCGAACCGGTCATTCTGCGGAAAAATTTGTCCAGAGATGCCTCGTTGAGCCCTTCCAGGGTGCCCTGAAATACATTTCGGGGGATGCCTTCCATGTCGTCCACGGGGCTCAGGGTTCCGTTAATTGCCACGCTTCGGACAATCCTGCTGCATACGTCCGCTTGGTCCCGGAGAATGTCCTGTGCGGCCCAAACCCCCAAAGACCAGCCAGCAAGCACAATTTCCGGGTAAGTACACCAGCGATGAATGCACGACTCCGGAACCTTTCGGTCCTGGTAGTCAAAACAGGTACACAGATCCCTGTCCCCGGTATCCAGATGCATGGTGGGGCGTTCGTCCATCCCCCATCCCGAAAAAAACAACAGCAGGGTAGAGCTCCCTTTGTTTATCCAATGTTCCTGCATGCCTGGGCGAATGAGTTGATTTGGGCTTCCTTGTGGGCTGCGGTGAGCGAGATGCGAAGCCTTTCTGTGCCTTCGGGCACTGTCGGGGGACGTATGGGCAATACATGGAATCCTTGCGCGCGCAGTTGTTCTGAGCAGAGGATGGCCTTATGGGCATCTCTGATGAAGATGGGAATGATGTGGCTATTCCCGGAGGTCTCAAGTCCCGTTTGGGCTAATTGCTCCCGGAGCATGTCTGCGGAATGGGCCAGATGTGCCCGCTCATCGGACATGGAACCAATAAGCCCGAGCACATAACGCGTCCAGCGGAGGGACCAGGGGGGCAGGGCGGTGGTGAAAATCAACGGGCGCATGGTGTTTACCAGATAGTCCCGAATCTCAGAACGGGTCATTACAAAGGCTCCCTGTGATGCTGCAGCTTTGCCGAACGTTCCGAGCAATAAGTCCACTTCGTGGAGAACGTCCTGCTCCTGGGCACATCCCAGCCCGCCCGGGCCCCGAACCCCGAACGAATGGGCCTCATCCACATACAGCATGCACTGGTATTGATGTTTTAACGCTACGAGGGCTTTCAGGTCGGCAATATCCCCGTCCATGCTGAACAGGGATTCAGTTACCAGAAAGACCTGGTCATATTTGTGCCTCTCCCGCTGCAACAGGTGCTCCAGAGTCTGCATGTCCAGATGAGGATACCTCAGGACAGTGGCCTGAGACAGCCTCATCCCGTCAATCAGGCTGGCGTGTACCAGCTTGTCGGCTACAATCAGGTCCTTCCGGGTGGTGAGGGCGGGCAGGATCCCGATATTGGCATGGTATCCGCTGTTCAGCACCAGAGCAGCCTCCATTCGAAAGGCATGAACGAGGAAAGCCTCAATTTCTTCGCAAACAGTGTCGTTGCCGGTGAGGAGCCTGGAAGAGCAGGCACCACCTGCAAACCCGTAGGAATCCGTTTGGAGCAGGGTGTATTCCTGTTCCAAAAATGCTTTCCAAAATGCCGGGTTGCTCCCGATGCCCAGATAGTCATTGGAGCATAGGATGCACGCAGGACTTTCGGCCTGTTCATGCATTCTCCCGGGTGCAAGTGGCTTGGGCAGTGTGCGTAGCCTGCCTTGTTGCTTCCATTGGTTTAGTTGTGCACGGTATCGGTTGACCATGGTCGTTATGTTTACAGGCACGAGAGTATGTTCCGCAGACCGGTGGTGAGCCGGGACAACTCGTCGGGGGTGATGATGTAGGGGGGCATGATGTACACAAGTTTTCCAAAGGGCCTGATCCAGATGCCCTGAGACAGACAGAGGTATTGGATGGCGCCCATGTCCACCGGGTGGTGCAGTTCCACCACTCCGATTGCCCCCAGAATCCTGACATCGGCCACATGGGGCAACGCGGTGGCCGGATTCAGTTCAAGTTTCATCTGTTGCTCCATGGACCGGATTCTTTGCTGCCAGGGCTGTTCGTGCAACAAATCAATAGAAGCACAGGCTGCGGCACATGCCAGAGGATTGGCCATGAAGGTTGGCCCGTGCATAAAACACCCGGCGGGTCCGTCCGAGATGGTTTTTGCAACAGAGTCGGTACACAAAGTGGCGGCAAAACTCAGATACCCTCCTGTGATGGCCTTGCCGATACACATAATGTCGGCTCCCACCCCGGCGTGGCGGCAGGCAAACCATTCGCCGGTGCGACCAAAGCCGGTGGCAATTTCGTCCAGAATCAGCAGTACCCCGGTGCTCCTGCACCTATCGGCCAGCGCAGCCAGATATTGAGGGTGATAGAAACGCATGCCACCGGCTCCCTGAACGATGGGCTCCACAATCACAGCGGCCAGTTCATGATGGTGTTCCTCCAGCAGCCGGGCCATGGGACGAAAATCTTCGGGGTCCCATTCTTGTCCAAATCTTATGCGGGGAGCTGGAACAAAGAACTGTTCGGGGAGCACTCCTGAGTAGAGGTTGTGCATACCAGTTATCGGGTCACACACCGACATGGCATGCCATGTGTCCCCATGGTAGCCTCCCCGGATGGTTGCGAAGTGCTTTTTTTCTCTTGCTCCCAGAGCCTGTTGGTATTGAAGGGCCATTTTGAGAGCTACTTCCACCGCAACAGAGCCTGAATCACAGTAAAAAATCCGTTTGAGTTCCTGCGGAACGATGCGGAGCAGCCGTTTCCCCAGCTCCACAGCGGGGGTGTGGGTGAGCCCCCCAAACATGACGTGCGCCATTTGATGGAGTTGCTCCTCGATGGCTCGGTTAATGGCTGGGTGGTTGTAGCCATGAATGCACGCCCACCACGAAGACATGCCGTCAATGAGTCGGGTGCCGTCCTGCAGTTCAAGCCAGACACCCTGGGCTCTGGAGACCGGGAGTACAGGTGCGGGATGTGATGCCGATGTGTAGGGGTGCCACAGGTGTGACCGGTCAAAGTCTAATATCTGAGCAGTTTCGGTGTGTCTGTCCGCTGTCAGGAGTTCAGCATTCATAGCCCCACTGTCTGAAGTGTGTCACATCTTCATCCATATTGCATCCCACGGTGGTCAGCAAGTCCCCGATCAGTGCCGCATTGATACCGGCATTCAGGGCTTGTTGTTCCAGATGCTTCATCAGTATTCTGCCTCCGGCAAATCTGATCCAGGCTTGCGGACAGACAAACCGGAACATGGCAATAGTGGTCAGAATCTCTTCGTCGCTCAGGGGCGGCATCCCTTCGAGTCGGGTACCTGGAACGGGATGCAGCAGGTTGATGGGTATGGATGAAACTTCCAGCGCGCGTAGCGTCATGGCCAGTTCCACACGATGTTCCATGGATTCGCCCATCCCGATGATTCCTCCCGAACACAGTTGCATCCCGGCTTCGCGTGCAGCCTGCAGGGTGGCCATCTTTTCCTCTGGGGTGTGGGTGGTGCAGAGGCCACCAAAGTATGAGGGTGCCGTTTCCAGATTGCAGTGATAGTTTTTGACTCCGGCACGGGCCAGCATGCCAAGTTGGGATGCGTTCAGCAAACCCATGGAGGCGCACAGAGTGAGACCGGTTTCACGCCCAATTTTCCGGTACACCCGGCATAAAGCCTTCAAAGGGGCTTCTGGCAGGGCCCGCCCGCTGGTGACAAACGAAAATTTGGCAGCCCCGGCTTTTTCATTGGCCCGAGCCTGTCTGATGGCGTCCTGCGGGTCTATCATAGCATAGGTGTCGATCTGAGTTTTGTGGCGGGCCGACTGAGCACACCAGGCACAATCTTCTTTGCATCGTCCGGAACGGGCGTTCATAATGGTACACAGGTCCAGTTTGCGTCCTGAGTAATGCTCCCGGATGCTGTTGGCTGCTGCGTACAGGGCAGCTTTGTCTGGCTCCAGAGTGAGCGCTATGGCTTCGTCCCGGGTGAGCGGGAGGTTGCGGAGTGCCTTGTCGCGGCAGAGTTCGATTAGGTTTGTAGGGTTCATATACGGACAATAAAAAACCGCAGAGGAAAACAAATTTCTCTGCGGAGTATGGGTGGGTTCATTAGGTGCGAAGCATCATTGGGGGCACCAGCCATGCGTTCATAGTCAGAAACATACTCTGTAACGGCTGCGCAACAGAGGACGGGGGTGATGTTCCAGGGAGATGTGCCCCAGGTGTTGGGCAAAGGGGTGTTTCGGGAAGACTCCGGGGCAGGCTCATCCCCCGGCATACAGTCGGACACGCCTGTTGCCAGAACCAGGTGGTGACGGGTTTTAATCGTAAGCGAAGAGGCGATTCGGCCAGTGACATTACCGATAGTCACTTCCAGATGAAGCGAACGGAAGACACTCCAAGATTTCCGGCTCCATCTGCGGAACCGGCAGGATGATCTGGGTGAAACAGGGGCGGAGGATGTCATCGTTCTGATTTGAATGCAAAAGTACCAAAAAATGAGAAACCCGAGACAGAGATGGATACTGCCTGATTTTTTTTACTTTTGTTCGCAATTCCGGAGGATATATGGTAAGATTCGAAAAGCACACATTACATAATGGGCTCAGGGTGATTGTGCACCGGGATTCTTCTACCCCCCTGGCTGCCTTCAACCTGCTTTATGGCGTGGGCTCCCGAAACGAGCATCCCGATCATACCGGGTTTGCGCATCTTTTTGAACATCTGATGTTTGGAGGCTCTGAGCATGCTCCTTCGTTTGATGAACCGTTGCAACTTGCCGGCGGAGAAAGCAATGCTTTCACCTCCAACGATATCACCAATTACTACATGACCTTGCCGGCAGGGAATCTGGAAACGGCGTTTTGGCTGGAATCCGATCGGATGTTTTCCCTGAATGTCAACCACAAAAGTCTGGAAGTGCAAAGACAGGTGGTGGTGGAGGAATTTCGACAGCGCTACCTCAATCAACCCTACGGAGATGCCTTTTTGCTGCTCCGCCCTTTGGCTTATCAGATTCATCCCTATCGCTGGCCCGTTATCGGACGTTCTGAAGACCATATTATGAAAGCGACTATGGAGGAAACCAGAGCCTTTTATGATCGCTACTATGCTCCGGATCACGCTGTTTTATCGGTAACAGGGAATGTGGATCCGCAAGACGTTTTTGCTTTGAGCGAAAAGTGGTTTGGTCCCGCACGGCCTTCGGGGCTACCCGCAGAACCGTGTCCTGAGGAGCCTCTTCAGAATGCAGCCCGGTGCCTGACGGTGCGCCGTGATGTTCCCTCACACCGGATATACAAGGCTTTTCATGCTCCTTCGCGGCTCCATTCGGATTATTATGCTGCGGATATGCTCTCCGATGTGCTCTCACACGGGAAATCTTCCAGGCTGTACCAAAGATTGACCAAGGAACAGGCCCTGTTCTCGGATATCCATGCCTACATCACCGGCGATACCGACCCGGGGCTGTTGCTGGTTACGGGCACGGTTGCTGACAATATCCCATTGGCCAGAGCAGAAGAAGCTTTGGATAAAGAATTGGCCCTATTGTGTTCAGAACGCGTTGAAGCCCGGGAGTTGGAGAAACTTCGGAATAAGTATGAATCCACGATGGTGTTTGAGCGGGTCAGTATTCTTCAAAAAGCCATGCAGCTGGCATACTATGAGTGGCTTGGGTCTGCCGCTGACCTGAATCTTCAGGTGGACAGGTACAGGGCGGTGTCCTCCGAACAGTTGCTTGGGGTTGCGGGAAAAATACTGTCCCCGGAGCGTGCTACAACAGTATATTATTTGTCACAACATATTGCGCTATGATCAAGATCATTATTGCTATTGCCCAAAGAACGCTGATTATTGGCGGTGGCCTGTTGCTCGTTTTTTCCTTGTATCGTCCGGAGCATTCCTCCGAAGCTGTGGTGGCCATGCAAAACAAGGCGATTATTCAAGAGGGCAAAGGGACAGAAGAAAGCATCGTGTTTCCGTTTGTGATTCACATGAAAACGTCCAAGATTGTTTACGATGCTCCCACCTTGGCTGTGTTTCACCGTGGAGACTGGACTCTGGCACAGGGATCCAGGAAGCCGGTAGCTATTGAATCGGGGAAACAGTATTCCTTGCTACACTGGGATATCGTGGTAGACACGGTCTATACCTCAGCCATTGTGTATCAGGATCACATCGTTCAACGTGAGGTGGCAGACGGAGTTCCTGCTGCTTTTCTGCGCGTAAAAGACACTCGGGACGGCACTTTCTCTTCGGGCTGGGTTTACACAGGCTCTTTGTCTGATCCTCCCATGAATCTGCCACTTAAGGACAGTCTGGTTCTTGTCCTGCAAAAGTCACCGGCCGTCACCTGCTGGAGTGATTTGCTGATCATGCGTGACCGGATGCCTCATGAGATAGATCCCAACACCATGTTCATGGAGAGTATCCCCTTGTTGCGTTTGGATAGCTTTATCCTCTCCAGAGGGAACAAACACGCCCTTCCGGGAGACTGGGAAATCGAGATGACCGGTTGGGAGGGCGTTCACCACAACCAACCCGACCAGGTGTTCTTCAGAGTGTATCAAAAGGGTTTCGAGTGGAAGAAATATCTTGGTACCCTTGTGATGCTTGCCGGAGCTGCATGGCTGCTGCTGGGCCGGAAGGCATCTGCTAAAAAGTAAAGTACACCATCCCCCTGATTCCCAGGTTGCTCACGTTTGGGTTGTCTCGGTAAGAAAGTCTTTGAACCAGGTCAATTCTGAAGAGTTTCAGGATGTTGGTTACTCCGATACTGGCCTCCATATAGGGTTTGCTTCCCAGAGAGAAGGCGGCAGGATTGCCGTCTTTGTCCGTGGGGAAGACAAACAGCCCGGGATTGTTCTGCGGCATATTCCGGTCGCTCAGATTTCCCCACAGGGACTTAAAGGTCATCACCTCCCGCCACTTGAGTTTCTTGATGATGGGAATCTTGTTCAGCAGGAACCCATTCATATTGTAGTGCAGGTCCACGGAGATGAATTCATCGCTGATGAACTCCAGAAAGTTCATCATATTGTAGGCTTCCGTGCGGTAGGAATAGGTTTGGTTGGCATTATGGATAATGAGTAGCGGGTAGGGAAGGGCGCCCCATACCTTTCCGTATTTCCCCAATACATCCAGTGATCCCAGAGTCGAGATCCAGAATCGTTTTTGAATGGAGGCCTCGGTCTTGTTAAAATGATACGCACCATCCATCAGGCCCTTAATCCCCAATGTGTGTTGCACCATAATCACCGGGCTGGTGCTGTTCATGGGGATGCGGTTTCGTTTGTTTTGATAGAACTTCTCGTTGGGGGCAAAGCGCAGCCTCAGCGTGGCTTCGGTGGTTGTGATGCCCGGTATCTTCAACAGGGACTCATCGGGTTGCTGGATTGCGTAAAGCAAAGACCCTGCTGTTTTACTCTCCAGATTTTTCAGGGATAACTTCACCCCAAGCCCTCCTTTGAATTCCTTTTGGTACTCCATGTTCAGGGTTCTGTCGTAGGTCATCTTGTCCACGGTGCCTCTCTGGAAGGAAAGCAGAATGTTGTCGCTGGTGGCGTAGAACAGCCTTTGACCCGGGATCTGGGTATTGTACTCATAGCTCACGGACAGGCTGTTAATGGGGTATTCCCAAGCATGGTATTCCCTTTCGGGGAAGGACCAGGTTATTTCACCCATATATTTGAACTTCTGGTCAGAGAAGCCGTAGGCACCATAAGTTTCCAAAAAGAGGTGTTTGTGAAAGCCTGAATTGGTGCGGCCTCCCAGCCGGAACCGGAATCCCTCGATCTCGTTGTGGCTGAAAATAGCATCCACGGGTCCGAAATCAAACTTTTTGAACTCAACATACCCGGTGATGAGGGTCATGACAACGTCCAGAGCCCTTTTAAATGCAGGGACTCTTTTGAGGGTGTCAATCATGGTATAGATGCCTGCTTCGCTGGTACTCAGAGGGGCATGCCGGACAGAATCCCAGTAAGCTTCACTGTGTTTTTCCGCATCGGAAAGCCGCAGGGACTGCGCTACTCCTGAGTAGGCAGAGTCGGGCAGGGGGGTGTCGAAAGCAAATTTGTCATAACTGGCATGTCTGCGGGCGTATATTCCGGCCACTTTCTCAGACTCCAGAATGTTGAAGTCCACGGTGAGGTGGTCCAGCGATAATACCCACATACCCTCAAACAAATCAAACTCTTGTTCCAGCTCCAGATCGTTGATGAAGTTCAGATTGATTTTTTTTACGAAATTCATCACGATTTTTTTGACTGCATACGCAGAATCGTTGGTGATGTAGAGGTGACCGCTGAACCCCAGGTCCTCCGGGTTTCTGGGCAGGAAAGACAGGTGAATGCAGGGCGTGCCCTTCACTTCCAGGGTGTCGCGGATAAAAAACTTGTAAAACTGGGGTGCGATGATGGAGAGCGGGCTGACAAAACGGTTGTCCAGCAGGGCAATGTCGTTGTCGTAGATGTTGATGTTGCCGATGAGTTGGGTAAGGTACTGGTCAATTCCCGACTGGTCGAAGTACTGATCTATCCCCACCATCTTGGATCCCTTGACGATGGTTCTGGATGTCCTGGGGGACTTGCGGAAGAAGTGGTCCGACAAGGTTTCTTTCAGAAACATGGGCAAATAAGGTTTTCCGTTGACCGTGGAGGTGTCAATATACCGTTTCAGGAATTGGAAATCCCTGAGGGCCCTGCTGTTCCACATCTTCTCCGTGAAGTTGTTCAGGGAGAATTCGGTTTTTTCGTACTTCTCATATTGATAATAATCCTTGCTTTCCAGACGGTTGTCACTTTTATGCCGGATTACATTGCGCATGAGTTCCACCGCCGGATTGTCCCGGTTCCGGTAGGTTTCCCTTTGACGGCTGGTTACCTCTACTGCCTCCAGAACGGTGTGGTTTGGCTCCAGTTTTATCTGGAATTCCTGACGTGTGCCAACAATTACTTTCAATGTGTCGGCATGATATCCCAGAGAGGAAATGACCAGCACATCACCGGCCCAGCGGCTTTCTAACTCAAAATTTCCCTTGAGGTCGGTCATCACGGCGATGTTCTTGCCAGGGAAATACACATAGGCAAAGGCAACGGGTTCCCCGTTGGCGGCATCCTGAACGACCCCTTTGACATGGGTTACGCGCTGTTGCGCTTCCGTTTTGCCAAAGGAGCATATAATGAGCAATATGGCGGTCAGAATATAATGAGTCTGTTTCATAAAGCAGTCAGTTTGGGAGCCAGAAAATGCCCCGTACTTGATTCAGGACACCGGGCGACCTCTTCAGGGGTGCCGGCGCATACCACACAACCTCCCTCGTCTCCACCTCCAGGTCCGAGATCAATCACCCAGTCTGCACTTTTGACAATTTCCATATTGTGCTCAATAATGACCAGACTGTGGCCCCGTGCAATCAGGGAGTGAAATGCATCCAGGAGTTTCCGAATGTCGTGGAAATGCAGTCCTGTCGTTGGTTCATCAAAGATAAACAAAGATGGCTTGGAAACACTCTCTCTGGTTAAAAAGGAAGCCAGTTTGATGCGCTGATTCTCGCCTCCGCTGAGCGTGCTCGAAGACTGCCCGAGTTTTACATATCCCAGTCCCACATCCGAGAGTGGCTGCAACCTGTCAATGATCTTCTTCTCTGTCCCGGTCTTTTTGTGTCCAAAGAAATCTATGGCCTCGCTGACCGTCATTTCCAGCACCTCGTAGATATTTCTACTGCGGTAGGTGACCTCAAGAATTTCGTCCTTGAACTTCATCCCCTTGCAGTGTTCGCAAACCAGTTTGACATCAGCCATAAACTGCATCTCTACTGTAATCTCGCCTTCTCCCTGGCAAACATCGCAACGTCCGCCTTCGGTGTTGAAGGAGAAGTGGGACGGGGTGAGGTCGTTGTGACGGGCAACGGGTTGTTCCGCAAAAAGTTTGCGGATTTCGTCGTAAGCCTTGGAATAGGTCACCGGATTGGACCGCGAAGACTTTCCGATGGGGTTCTGGTCAATGAACTCTACGGATGTGATGTCCTGGAGGTCTCCTGTGATGGCATTGCATCCACACACTCGTTCCATGTGTCCGTTGGTTTTCCGGGACAGGGACTCATAGAGAATGTCCCGGACCAGGGTGGATTTGCCCGAGCCACTCACTCCGGTAACCACACAGAGCACATGTAAGGGAAAACGAACGTCAATGTATCTGAGGTTGTTCCTTCCGGCTCCGGAAACCTCGATGTATTGGTTCCATGGCCGACGCAGGGCAGGGACCGCAATCTGCTCCAGTCCCCGAAGGTAGCGAACCGTGATGCTTGGGACGGATGAATGTTCCATCAGGTCCGGAGAGCCAGCCATAAGCGTTTCGTAACTACCTTCAAAGACAATCTCACCGCCAAGGCGGCCCGCCTGCGGCCCGATGTCAATGATGTGGTCCGCAGCCTTCATGATTTCTTCATCGTGTTCTACAACGATTACCGAGTTTCCCAGTTGCTGAAGGTCCCTAAGAATGCCAATCAGTTTGTGGGTGTCTGCCGGATGGAGGCCAATGCTGGGTTCGTCCAGAATGTAAAGTGCGCCAACCAGGCTGCTTCCCAGTGACGAGGCCAGGTTGACCCGCTGACTTTCCCCACCGGAGAGGGTGGAAGACAGACGGTTCAGGGTAAGGTATCCCAGCCCAACATCCTCAATGTAACCCAGACGGCTGCGAATTTCTCCAAGAATCCGGCTCCCGATGGTCAGGCGGTTATCATCCAGGTCAAGAGTGGAAAACCATTTGCGCAAGGAAGCCACGGACATCTCTACCAGGTCGCAAATGTTCCTTCCGTTGATTTTCACATATCTGGCTTCCTCCCGGAGCCTGCCTCCGTGGCAATCCGGACAGACCGTTTTGCCGCTGTACCGGGCCAGCATGACCCGGCATTGAATCTTGTACCGGTGTTCGTCCAGATAGGCAAAAAAACTGTGGATACCCTTAAAGTGCCGGGTGCCGTTCCAGAGCATGTCTTTGTGCTCCGGTGACAGCTGATAAACCGGTTTGTGAATGGGAAATCCCGATTGAGGAGCAGCGTAGATAAGTTTTTCCTTCCACGCACTCATGGTCTCGCCCCTCCAGCACGCCACGGCGTCCTGATAAACCGACAGGCTTTTGTCCGGAATCACCAAATCTTCGTCAATGCCAATGACCCTGCCGTATCCCTCACATCTGGGACAAGCTCCGAAAGGACTATTGAAACTGAATAGGTGTTCGCTGGGCTCTTCAAAAGACATCCCGTCGCACTCGAAACGGGCAGAGAACTCAGTAACTCCGGCCTGTGGCCCATCCGTGATCCGGATGACGCAGAACCCGTTGCTCTCGCTGAAGGCGGTCTGAACAGAATCTGCCCAACGGGCTGTTGCTTCGGAATCGGGACTGGTCTTAATCCTGTCCACAATCACCCGGGGCTGATGGCCCTCTGTGCAGGAAAGTCTCTGTTCCAGGATATCTTCGATCCGCATCACCGATCCTTCCCGTTCCATTCGGGTGTACCCCTGTTGCATGAGTGTGGGGAGAATATCCTGTGCCCGGGCTTTGTTTGAAGCGAATAAAGGATACATAATCAGGGCCGGGGTGCCCTCGGGAAACGATGACAGAAAACGGACCACATCGGTGACAGTGTGTTTCCTGACCTCCTGTCCCGAAGGAGCATAGGTGGTGCCAATGCGCGCAAACAAGAGCTTCAGGTAATCGTAGATTTCTGTAGAAGTGCCTACTGTGGAGCGTGGGTTTCTGGTATTAACCTTCTGCTCCAGGGCGATCGCAGGAGGGATTCCGTGGATGAAATCTACCTCGGGTTTCTGAATCCGGCCGAGAAACTGTCGGGCGTAGGACGAAAGACTCTCCACATAACGCCGTTGTCCTTCAGCGTAGAGGGTGTCAAAAGCAAGCGAGGATTTTCCGGAACCACTCAGCCCGGTAATCACCACAAACCGGTTGCGGGGGATATTCAGCGAGATGTTTTTCAGGTTGTTGACCCTGGCGCCGCGAATGATGATATCTGGGTTGGTATCCAAATCGATATTTTTTACAAAAATAGCAAAAGGGCGTCTCACTTGTGAGGGGAAAGCCTAACTTTATGCCCAAATACGGAAAGATATGAACAATTCAACTGCCATTTTTGATATTAAAGGACAGGTGGCTATAGTCACTGGCGGAGCCGGAGTTCTGGGCGGGAGCATCGCAGCCCATCTGCTGCGCTGCGGAGCCCGGGTGGTCATTCTGGATATCCGCAAGGACCTGCTCGATGCGAGAGTTGCAGCCCTCTCTTCCGAAGGCGATGTCGTGGGGCTGGAGTGCAACGTGCTGGATATGGACAGCTTGCGACAGGTGCGTCAACAAATACTGGAACGCTGGGGACAGATTGATGTTTTGGTCAATGTAGCCGGCGGCAATATGCCTGGTGCCACCCTCAGGGACGACCAGACCATCTTTGAGATGAACATTGACGACTACAACAAAGTAACACAGCTGAACCTAAACGGCACCGTATATCCATCGCTCGTTTTTGGAGAAGCTATGGCACACAGGGCTTCCGGATCGGTCATCAATATTTCTTCCATGGCTACCTATGGCGGGATGACCAGGGTTCCCGGGTATTCCGTTGCCAAGACAGGGGTGAATATCTTCACCCAGT
The DNA here is from genome assembly GCA_002380425.1 of Bacteroidales bacterium UBA4181. Classification (GTDB taxonomy): domain Bacteria; phylum Bacteroidota; class Bacteroidia; order Bacteroidales; family UBA4181; genus UBA4181. The sequence goes on along the minus strand of DFUR01000106.1, from coordinate 50,990 downwards.
GGATGGCTATGGAACTGGCCCAGAAGTTTGGAGACAAGATTCGGGTAAATGCCATTGCTCCCGGATTTTTTATTGGCGATCAGAATCGGGCTGTGTTGATTAACCCCGACGGGTCCCTGACGGAGCGCAGTATGAAGGTGTTGGCGAAGACACCCATGAAGCGTTTCGGAGATATTTCGGAACTCAACGGACTGGTGCAATTTCTGTGTTCTCCTGCAGCGAGTTTCATTACCGGTGCCATCATTCCCGTGGACGGGGGGTTTAGTTCTTTCACCGGAGTCTGATATTCCTGCTTATGGCACTTGAAAAAACATGGCGTTGGTTCGGTTCTGGGGACTCGGTTCGGCTGTCCGACCTGGCACAGATCGGAGTCGAAGGTGTGGTAACAGCCTTGCACCATATTCCCAACGGTGAGGTCTGGCCTGTGGAAGAAATCCTGAAGGTAAAACATCAGATAGAAGCGCATGGCATGCGATGGTCTGTGGTGGAGAGCCTTCCGGTATCCGAAGGAATCAAAATTCAGTCCGCAGACTGTCCCCGTTTGTTGCAGAACTACCAGTCATCCTTGAGAAACCTGGGGGCTTGCGGCATCGACACCGTTTGCTATAATTTTATGCCTGTGCTGGACTGGGTCCGGACAGACCTCCATTACCTGTTGCCCGGAGGAGGAGAGGTGATGTACTTTGATTTTCCCACTTTTGTTGCCTTTGATGTTTTTGTGCTTCAGCGTCCTGGAGCTGCCGGGGACTACCCTGAAACTGTGGTAAAGCGTGCGGAAGCTGTTTTTGCTTCTATGGATGCGGCCGCAGCAGAGGCCCTTGCTCACAACATCATCGTGGTTACCCAAGGGTTTATTGACGGTGCGGTGGACGGGTCCAGGCCAGAGTACAAGCATCTGTTTCTGGATTTGATTGCCCGTTATCAGGGCATAGACGCCCCTCGCCTGAGGGCACATTTAGCGCATTTTCTTCATTCGGTGGTTCCTGTGGCTGAAGAATCCGGAGTACGCCTGTGTATTCATCCCGATGACCCGCCCTTCCCGGTGCTTGGATTGCCCCGCATAGTAAGCACTCTGGAGGATTTGGAGTGGATTTGCAACCAGTACGATTCTGTTTCCAACGGGATATCCTTCTGTACCGGATCGCTTTCTGTTCGCAGAGACAATGACCTGGCAGAGATTGCCAGGCGTCTCTCTGCCCGGATTCATTTTGCCCATTTAAGGAATAACCAGTTCACAGAGGACGGCTTCTATGAATCAGGGCATTTGGAAGGGAGTATTGATATGTTCCCTCTGGTGAAGATTCTGCTGGAGGAACAGCGGCGACGCCGGGCCGAAGGCCGTAAAGACACCCGGATGCCCTTTCGTCCCGATCATGGAGTGAAATTGCTCGATGATATGCATCGTATGGCCAATCCCGGGTATCCGCTGATTGGCCGGATGAAGGGTATGGCTGAGTTGGCAGGGATGCAGGCGGCTATTGAACGAATTCTGGATGCCTGAGGCTACCAGGTGTTCAGGTCCCTCTGACGGATCCAGCCGTGGTGTGACGCGTCGTTGAACAACACCAGACGGAACTTCCCCTGTTCCGATTCGGCAACCGTGAGGGAACCCTGTGTCAGAAATGGTCTGGAGGTCCAGTACTCGTCCATAGGGATGTTCTCGAGGAATGAGAGCAAGGTTTTCAGGACCACGGCATGAGAAACCAGCAAGACAGACTGCTCCGGATGCTTTTGAACAATATGTTTCACACAACGGGTTACCCTGTGGTACACCTGCTGAAAATGCTCTCCTCCCTCCGTAGGTTGGTATGCCGAAGGTTTTGCCCAGAAGTTTCGGCTTTGTTCGGGATAATTCCGGGCCACATCGTCAATCTGACATCCTTCCCAAAGGCCCAGCCCGATCTCAATGAGTCCCTGGTCTTTCACCGGAAGGATGTTGTGGGTATTACAAATGGCCAGAGCGGTTTGCCACGCCCGGTTACACGGGCTGGAATAGGCCGCATCGAAGGAAACGTCTCGAAGTCTGTCTGCGATCCAACCGGCCTGTTGCAGCCCCAGTGGCGAAAGGTCTGAGTCCCGGTGTCCCTGCATTCTTTTCTCAGTATTCCAGATAGTTTCTCCGTGGCGGGTAATATAGAGTGTTGTCATTGATGTTGATTTGAGTGCCGTTTAATCGCGGTGCAAAAGTACATTAATTGGATAAAGTTTCCTTTCAGGGCGATTTTTGAGGTTCACTTTTCCTGCCTGTTTGTGCGGAACTTCAGTAATTAAGGTATTTTTGTGACTATGAACCATTCGTCTGCACATACTATTGCCGATCAGGCGCGTGAGGCCCTTTATTCCCTGGCGTCTCCTGAGCGTGCAGCCGTGCTGACCCGCTTTTTTAAGACCGGTCCCGGACAATACGGAGCGGGGGATGTGTTTATCGGGGTGTCTGTACCGGACACCCGCAGTGTGCTGCGCCAGATGAACGACTACCCTCTTTCCTCCTTGCTTCCCCTGGTTTCCGACCCGGTCCATGAGTGCCGTCTTTGTGGATACCTGGCTTTGGTTAAAGCTTACGATAAAGCCCGGGATGAGGCTCGCCGGAGAGAGGTGTTTGAATGGTTTCAGCAACACAGAGAGGGCCTCAACAACTGGGATCTGGTTGATTTGACCGCTCCGAATATTGCAGGACGCTACCTGCTTCACCGGGACCGCTCATTCTTGCGGACGCTGTTGTGCTCTCCCAGTCTTTGGGAGCAGAGGACGGCCATAGTTGCCACCCTTACCTTTATCCGAAATGGGGATTTTGAGGATACGCTCAAGTTTTCCCACTCCTTGCTGTCTCATCCACACGACTTGATCCACAAGGCTTCCGGGTGGATGTTGCGGGAGGTTGGCAAGCGGGATCCGGATGTGCTCAGAGGTTTTTTGGACCGGTATGCCTCGGTGATGCCCCGGACCATGTTGCGCTATGCTTTGGAAAAATTCTCCCCCGGGGAACGAGCCCAATATTTGAACCATAAACGAATCACTCCATTGCTATGAATTGGAAAACCCAAGTCCCTCGCCTTGCTGCGACCCTGATGTGCTGCACCTGTTTGGCTACCGCTTTGGCCCAGAGCCCAGCGTCTCCGGTGGTACCTGAGTTCGGAGCCACCGTCCCCGCCCCACTGGCTCTGGTCTCCGGCTGGAATACTCCATTGCTTCAGGCATTCAACGCCACCTTGAGTACCAGCGGGTTCACCTCCCAAATGGGTGATGAACTCAAAGCATCAGTTCCTTTCATGTTGCCGGATTATTACAGCCTGCTGGAACGGGACCTGATGGGTGGAGCCCCTGTGCCTGCGGCTTATCAGGGGATGGATCCTGCTGCCATGCGTGCCCGCCTGGCCCGGGAGTCGGTAATTATGTTGCGCAACCACCACCAGATCATTCCTATTCATAAAAAGTTCAAACAAACCATTGCTGTCATGGGCCCCATGGCCAATCGGTCTTTGCCCGGATGGTCCGGTGCCGCCGGACCGACCTTGCTGGAACTCATTCGGGCCCAGGTGGAGCAGGGGGTTGAGGTCCGACATTTCGAAGGATGTGACCCGGTGGAAGACTCCCGTTCCTCCAATGCCCTGATTTCGGCTGCGGTTCCTGCCTCCAGGCAGGTTGATCTGACGGTATTGTGCCTGGGCACAGACGATCTTGCCTTGATCCCTGCTTCCGGTGGAAAACTCCCGGTTCCCCAGGAAAAACTCTTGCGCGCCCTTTATCAGGCGACCCCGAACATTATCCTGATTGTGGTTGCCCCCCGTCCGGTTTCTCTGGATTATGCCAGTACCCGTATCCCCGGGATTCTGGTGGCCTGGAGCCCGGGTGCGGATGGGGCAGCAGCCCTGACCGAAGCCCTGTTCGGCGCATACAACCCTGGTGGAAGGCTGCCTTGCGATATTCCCCGTACGCCTGACACAGCCCCCTCTGTCCACAATCCTGACCCGGTGTTTCAGGTGTACACCACTCCGGGGCCATTATACCCTGCGGGTTTCGGGTTGAGCCTCACCCGATTCGGTTATTCTGCCCTGAAATTTACCAAGGCTTCAAACGCCGGAGAATTGTCGGTCACCATCACCAATGAGGGAGACCTGGCCGGGGAGGAGGTAGTGCAGTTGTACAGGGAGGATGAAGGCAAGCCACGTCTGGTTGCTTTTGAACGGATTCGTCTCGAACCAGGTGCTTCCCGTGTGGTGGTATTCGAGACGGCAGTACCCTCGAAGTCCCGGCTTTTTGTGGGTGGGTCGTCACAGGACGCCAGGCTGAGTCTCATCACTCCCTGAGTATGCTGCTGAAGATATTTCCCGAGAATCCCAATGACAAGGCGATTCAAAAGGTTGTTGGGATACTCTCGCAGGGTGGGGTGGTGATCTATCCCACCGATACGGTCTATGCAATGGGTTGTGCCCTGATGCAGCACCGCGCTGTGGAACGAATGGCGTTGATGAAGGGGCAGAAGCCCGACAAAGTACAGTTTGCCTTGTTGTGTGACAGTCTGAGCCGGATGGCCGACTTCGCCCGTCCGGTTCCCAACCCGGTGTTCAAACTGATGAAGCGAAATCTTCCGGGGCCTTTTGCTTTTGTGCTTGAGGCCAACAATAAGGTGCCCAAAATCTTTCTGTCCAAAAAGAAAACCATCGCAGTCCGTGTCCCTGACAATCCTATTGTCCGGGATATTGTGTCTGCTTTGGGAATGCCTTTGGTGACCACATCCCTTTGGGATCAGGAAGACGGAGCGAAGGAATATTTCACCGATCCTGAATTGATTCACGAACGTTTTGGCGACCGGGTGGACCTGGTTATTGACGGCGGTTATGGCCAAACAGAACCATCAACGGTTGTGGATTGTACCGGGGAAAGCCCCATCATCCTCAGACAGGGTCTGGGGGTGCTTGAATAAGCACATCCAATTGCCTTACCTGACGGCGATCACCTCAATCTCGACCAGTGCCTGCAACGGCAGTTGCCTGACTGCAAAGGTGCAGCGGGCAGGAGGAGCCTGAGGAAAAAATCCTGAATAGATTTCGTTCATCTCTTTGAAGAGTTCCATGTCTGACAACAGGCAGGTGGTCTTGACCACATCCGGATAGTCGTATCCAGCCTCCCGGAGGATGGCTCCGATGTTGCGAAGCACTTGTGCGGTCTGCTCTCTGATGCCTCCCTCAACGAGTTTTCCTGTGGAGACGTCTATGGGTACCTGGCCGGAAACGAATAACATGCCATTGCATTGGACGGCCTGGCTGTATGGACCAATGGCTGCCGGGGAACCGGTACACTCAATGATATTCTTGCTCATTCTGGTAAGGGTAAATGATTACATATTCCAGTCGGTAAAATCCCTTCTGTCTTTGCGGGTCTCGTATTTGAGATCCTGAAGAATAGAGGCCCTGACATTGATTTGAAACATATAGAATTTGTACGCTCCGAAGGGCGAGAAATGAATGCTCATCTGCCAGCAGTGCAAATCTCGGGTGATACTCATGCTGGTGTGCGTGATTTCTTTGGCTTTAATATCATAGCCCGAGGAAAAGTTAACCTGCCATTTGGGGGTGGGGGCAATGTTTCCTGTGAGGGTGATGGTCTGCATGATGGAAGATCTGAGCCGGGGTTTGGAATAGCTAAAGTCGTAGCCAATACTCACAGACCACGGTACGTGAAAATAACTGAATGGTTTCTTGTCAGACTGGGCAGGTGATGATGGCTGGACCGGTTCGGAACTTTGGCCCTGTTCCCCCTGTGTGGGTCCACCACCTCCGGCAAGTGAACCAAACTGATAACTGGTGCTGAAACCCAGGTTGGTAAGTCGCCCGATGCGCCCGTTGGCCTTCCATTCCGTGGTGTTGTTTCGGTTTCCGTTCTTGTCCAGGGCGTAGGGGTCGAGGGTGCCCCGGAAGTCGAAACTCAGTTTGGGCAACAGATTGATCCCGGCATTGAACGAGATCATGGACCAGTTCATGGAGTCGGCAAAGACATTGTATCCCGTGGAAAAGTTAAGCCGTTCAAACACCTTGACTTTTCGGGTGCCCGTGGAATCGGCCTTGGTGTCCTTGATCTTGAGTTCCAGGTTGTTGTTCACTCCTATGGAAATTGTTCCGCTTCGTCCGGGCAGACTGGGGGTGCCGTAGGCTCCGTTCTCAAATATGGAGTAGCGTATCTCTCGTCCGTTTGCATCGGTGTAGGTTTCATAGTAATTGGGCATGACCCCTTTCATGTCCGGGATGAAATTGAAGGATACGGCCGGCGACAGAACGTATCTGAGTGCATGGAAGTGGGCCGATGCTTTCCGGGAAGTAAGGGTCAGGTAAAACTTGGGCATGGCCGAAATGGTCAGCGACGGGCTTGCTGAGTGGCCGTACACGAGGCCCTTGATGGTGTCGGTTACTACCCGGCCGTTGGCTCCGGTCAGCGGATGCACGTAATCAGCGTCGTACCAGCGGTGAATCTTCCGGGAGTACAGGACGCCCTTGTAATTCACGGAAGGGTTGATGTTGATAAACCGAAGCACTTTGAGATTCAGGGACAGAGGAATGGAGTGGGAGAACCCGGAGTTCATCTTACTGATGGATTGGCTGCTGAATAGTTCATTCTCCTTCGCTGCAATGGTGTTCAATAGGTTTGCCGAGTAGGTGATGCCAAAGTCTTCGTACCATCGGGTTTTACCAACGGCTTCCTTTCTGCGGAAGGGATATTGCTTGTCCATGGTGAAGGACATCACGGGCAGAGACAGATGCATGATCTCATCGGTGGAACTCTGGTTGTGGTTCAGGTTCGCAGTGAGCCTGAAGGGAGAATTTGGCCAGCTCTTCCGGTAAGAGATGCTGGAGGTTTTGGTGGTTGTGAACAGAGCCCTGGAGTTGGTATAGTTGAAGGTTTTGTCATACTCCGTGGTGCTGTAATTGATACTCGCCGAGAAGGTCCGGTAAGGATTGGCCTTGGGATCCTGGTTGTGAGAGATGCTGATGGAGTACTGTTTGCTCTTGGTCCGGTTGATGCCTTTCTCTCCGGTTACATTGGTGTAGTAGCGTATGTCGGCCGATCCGTTGTAACGATACCGGACATTGTAGCGGGTATTGAGTTTGAGCCCCCATGTCCCCTGAGTATAGATGTCTGCGGTGATGGTCCCGTCAATCTGGTCGTTGTATTCAAAGTAATAGCCGCCATCGGTGAGGTACATTCCCCGTGTGCTCTCAACCCCGAAACCGGGAGGAATCAATCCATCCACAGCCTTCTTCTTTGTGTTCGGAATCAAGCCGAAAGGCAGGAAGACGGGTAGGGGAACCTCCTCGAGAACCAGGTGGGAGAATCCGAAAATAATCTTGTTTTCGGGCATCACCTTCACCTTGTTGGTGTGCAGGTAAAAGTGGGGGCATTCAGCGGTGCAGGTGGTGAGTTGCCCGTTGATCATGTGGACATGACCCGTTTCAAAACGCTTGGCTTGCTCGGCGTGGATTACGGCCTCCCCCTGGGTGCTGGTGATGTTTTGGATCACTCCCCTGCGGGTGCCGAAATTATAGGACATTTTGCGGGTGTCGAAGGTTTCGGAGCCCTGGGAGAATTTGGGTGCTCCGTACACACCCCCTGCGCTGTCTGCTCCGGCCCAGGCGAATACTGTGCTGGTTTGCATGTCCAGATGGATGGTGTCCGCCGTCAGGGTCATGGTGCCATATTCAATAGAGCCATCCCTGTAAAACCTTCCGAATTGTTCAGACTGGGAAAAGGAAATGGAATCGGATGCCTTGTAGTGGATGGGATATTCCAGCGTGTCCTTCATCTTACGCTCAAACAAGGGTTCCTGGGCTTTTAGGGCAGCGGAATCTCCCTGAGCCGCAACAGCCTTCAGGGCAAGAGAATCGGAATGAACGGTGTAGGCAGAATCCTCAAGGGACAACAGGGCTGGGTAAGCCCCTTCAGGCTGAGTCCCGCCGTCAGCAAACCATGCACCCTGTAATGGAGTGATGCCTATCGTGAGGAAAATAAAAAGATATTTTGCGGTTCTCAAATACAAGATATATGTCTATTTTTGCGCAATACGGTTGTTTCCTGACCCCACAAAAGTAATCAAACCTCCATGAAGTCCGACCGTCCGCTTCTGTATTTTTCCCTGCTGCTGATTTTTTGCCTGTTCCCCTTTTCCTTGTTGCTGTCCCAGTCCACGGCAGGGATTGCCACGGTTGTGATTGACCCGGGGCACGGAGGGTCAGACCCGGGGGCGGTTTCCCCGAGGAACAGAGAAAAAGACATCACTCTGGCAGTGTCGCTGAAGCTTGGGGAGCTGATCCGTAAGCATCATCCAGAGGTTCGGGTATTGTATACCCGGTCGAACGACAAGAAGGTTGCCCTGTATGACCGTCCGGAGTTTGCCAATAACCATAATGCCGATTTGTTCATTTCCATTCATGTGAATGCCGCCAAGAGTGGTTCTTCGGCCACCGGAACGGAAACATGGGTGATGGGTACGGCAAAATCTGCTGCCCACATGGAACTGGTCCAGAGTGAAAATGCCGTGATTTTGCTCGAAGACGACTATTCCACCCGGTATCAGGGCTTCGATCCCAATTCCCCGGCATCCTATATTATGTTTTCCATGATGCAGAATGCCTATCTGCAGCAAAGCGTGGAACTGGCTTCGATGGTTCAGGAGTCCTTCCGTTCGTTGAACCGGACAGACAGGGGCGTCAAACAAGGGGGACTGCTGGTGCTTTGGAGAACGACCATGCCTGCCATTCTGGTGGAGCTTGGGTTTATCTCCAACCCTTCCGAGGAACGCTATCTGATCTCGCAGAATGGGCAGGATCAACTGGCAGGCGCCATTTATGTGGCTTTCAAGAGATACAAGGCACAGGTGGACAGCCGGAGTGTTTTTGTGCCCGGACGGAGTGCCACGCAAACCGGGACAACCGCCCCGGCTTCGTCTATGTCCCGGGATTCAGCACCGGCATCTTCATCCTCTTCAGAAGTGTCCCCTGTTGCCCGGGTGTCTGCTCCTTCGGATGTCTCTGCACCCACTGTTCCGGAAAAATCCTCTGAAGCGGCTGTGGCAACGTCCGGGATTTGGTTCTATGTGCAGATTATGGCCTCACCCAAACCCATTCCCCTGCAGCCCTCCCGGTTCAAAAATCTGTCCGGTGTGGAGGAAATTCGTATGTCAGCGACTTTGTACAAATATGTGGTGCTCAAGACAAGGGACTACCAGGGGGCACTTCAGGAACAGAGAAGGGTGCGCACCCTCTTCCCGGATGCCTTTGTGTTTGCCATGAAGGAGGGGAAAATTATCCCCGTCAATGACGCATTAAAAGAATTAAAGCCGTAAATTTGCGGCATTGTAGAGAATTCCTTATGAAAATCAACAAAGAAACCCGGATTGGAGTGGCCGTTGTGGTTATTCTGGCCATGTTTGTCTGGGGACTCAACTTCTTGAAGGGTACCAGCCTGATTTCTGTGCGCAATCAGTATTACGCTGTATTTGGAGATGTCTCCGGGCTGCAGAATTCCACTCGTGTGACGGTCAACGGGATGGATATGGGCCTGATTACCGATATTCATTTTATGGATCAGGATATCAACCGGGTATTGGTGGAAGTATCGATTAAACGTGATTTTACGGTTCCGTCAAATTCTGTGTTGGAAATTTATAACACCGATTTCATGGGAGGTAAGGGCGTGCGTCTGATTCCCGGGGATTCGAAGGTTCCGGCTGCCCCAGGTGACACTCTTCGCTCTGCCTTGGAACAGGATGTTCTCACGGCACTGCGGGCCAGCATTCTTCCTTTGGCCGAAGATGTTTCGGTGCTTGTAGGGTCGCTGGACTCTCTGCTGGGTGATGTCCGTGAAACCCTCAGCCCTGAAATGCGCAAGGACCTGCAGGGCGTGGTTTCTGAGGCGCACACGCTGATTGCCGGGGAACGAGTCCGGATCAGCCAGATTCTTTCCAGTCTGGAATCTTTTGCCGGAAATCTTCAAGAGAACAATCAGCAGATTAGCCGCATTGCCGGGAATCTTGCGGTTTTTTCTGATTCTTTGGCTACTTCGGACCTCAAACCTGCCATTTCGGGGATTCATCAAACTATGGAGCAACTTCAGATCCTCACTCGCCAGATCAACAAGGGCGAAGGAACCCTGGGGCGGCTTGCTTACGATCCTTCGTTATACACTACCCTCGATGCGACGCTGGCCCGTTTGGACTCCCTGCTGGCCGATCTGAAGAACAATCCCGAGGATTATGTCCATCTGTCCCTGTTCGGACGAAAAAAGAAAGAGAAATAAGCCGGATGATTTCCCCCGCACAAATCTGTATTCATCAGGGTAATATTGAGGTAGGTGCAACTGTTCCTCCGGTCGTTTCTCCGGAGCAAACAGTGATATACGAGGTGGTACGGGTGATGCAGGGCCGGGTGCTATTCCTGGAGGACCATCTGGATCGCTTGTATGCCTCGGCTGTTTTGGCCGGTCAACCACTCACAGTATCAGGGCCGGATCTTGCCCGGCAACTGCGTGATCTTATCCGGGCATCTCAGTGTTGGGAAGGCAATATCCGTATCGAGTTCCGGTTTTCACCGCATTCGGATTACTATGCTTTTTTTGTGCCCCATCATTATCCTTCTCCGGCAGAATATCTGCACGGAGTGAAGGTGGGATTGCTTGCAGCGGAACGCATCAGACCCAACGCCAAGATTGTTCAGGCCGGGCTTCGTGAGCGCGCCGACCAGCTTATTGCTTCGGAGGGCCTCTACGAAGTATTACTTGTTCATCCAAGTGGATACATCACCGAAGGAAGCCGCTCCAACTTCTTTGTGATTCGTGATGGTTGTGCCCTTACGGCTCCCCTTTCCTCAGTATTGGGGGGAATTACCCGCATGCAGGTCATCCGGGTGTGTACCCTTTGGGAAATTCCTGTCAGGGAACAACTCATCACTCCAGAGGAACTGGATGCATGCGAGGCTGCTTTTCTTACCGGAACTTCACCCAAGGTGCTGCCCGTGGCACAGGCTGGCAGGTATCATTTTGATGTCCGCCATCCTGTTTTGCGTCGCATTATGGAAGGGTATGACAGGCATCTGCAGGAATATCTGGATCAAAATATGTAAGTTTACCGCCCAAAAGTTTGTACCATGTATGATGTTGTTATTATTGGAGGAGGAATTGTCGGTCTGGCCACTGCGATGCGTCTGAAGGAAAGCCGTCCGGAGTGGAAGGTAGCCCTCTTGGAAAAGGAACCGGGACTGGCCCGGCATCAGACCGGAAACAATAGTGGCGTGATTCATTCCGGGCTCTACTATCGTCCGGGTAGCCTGAAGGCCACCAATTGCCGCAAAGGTCAGGCTCAGTTGCTGGAGTTTTGCGATAGGGAGCAGATTCCTTATGAAATGTGCGGTAAGCTGGTAGTGGCTACCCTGCCCGAGGAACTGCCCCGCCTGGAGGCACTATGGGAGCGGGGGCTGGAAAACGGTCTGGTCAACAACAAGCGGATCACCGCCGAAGAAATCTCCGAATACGAACCACATGCGGCTGGAATTGCCGGTATCTATGTGCCCTATACAGGGATCGTGGATTATAAACAAGTCGCGGCCAAATATGCCGAGATATTCTCGCAACGTCTTGGAGGCGAGATCTACACAGGTCATAAGGTAACCGCCATCAGGCAGCACAGTGCCCACACCGAGGTAATCACCCCGCAGAAAACGTTCTTAGCCCGTCTGATTATCAACACTGCCGGATTGTATTGCGACAAGGTAGCTCAGTTAACCGGAAAGAAAATAGATGTCCGCATTATCCCCTTCAGGGGAGAGTATTACGATGTCAAGGAGGAGCGCAGAGATTTGCTTCGGAACTTAATCTATCCGGTGCCCGACCCGGCGTTTCCTTTCCTGGGCGTTCATTTCACCCGCCGCATCACCGGAGGCGTCGAAGCCGGACCCAATGCGGTCTTTGCCCTCAAACGTGAGGGATACACCAAAACCTCTTTCTCCCTGAGTGAAACCATGGAGTCTTTGTTGTGGCCGGGCTTTCAAAAGGTGGCACTCAAGTACACTGGTGTCGGTATGGGTGAGTACTACCGGAGTTTTTGCAAGAAGGCCTTTACCAAGGCACTTCGCAGGCTGATGCCCGACTTGTGCATGGACGATCTCATCCCAGGAGGGGCGGGCGTACGCGCTCAGGCTTGTACGCGTGACGGTCGGCTCATCGACGATTTTTTGATTGTTGAGGACAAGGGTGTCATCAATATTCTCAATGCCCCTTCTCCTGCTGCCACGGCATCCCTGGCCATCGGCGAGGCAATTTCCCAAAATGTAATCCATCATTTATAAACCATATCTATGAAGAAGCATATTGCAGTTCTGGCCGGAGACGGGATCGGTCCGGAGATTGTGGATCAGGCCCTGAAGGTCATGAAGGCCATTGAAACCAAATACGGTCACGAATTTGTATTCACTCCGGCCCTTATGGGAGCCTGTGCCATTGATGCTTGTGGTAATCCCTATCCTGAAGAAACCCATGATTTGTGTATGAAATCCGATGCCGTGCTCTTCGGAGCCATCGGTGATCCCAAGTACGATCAGGACCCCAAGGCCCGTATCCGTCCGGAACAAGGTCTTCTGGCCATGAGGAAGAAACTGGGTCTGTACGCCAACATTCGCCCGGTGAGTGCGTTCAAATCCCTGGTTCACAAGTCCCCCCTGAAGCCAGAGTTGGTGGATGGAGCTGATTTTGTGGTGCTTAGGGAGCTTACCGGAGGGATTTACTTTGGAGAGCCGCGTGGCCGGAGCGAGAATGGAACCACCGCTTTTGACACCTGTGTGTACACCCGCGATGAGATTATCCGGATTGCTCGCCTGGCCTTTGAATATGCCCGGAAGCGTAAGGGGAAGCTCACGGCTGTGGATAAAGCCAATATTCTGGCTACCTCACGCTTGTGGCGGGAAACCATCCAGGAGTTGCATTCGGAATATCCGGATGTGGAGTTGGAGTTTATGTTTGTGGACAATGCTGCCATGCAGCTGATCACCTGGCCGAAACGTTTTGATGTGGTGGTCACGGAGAATCTCTTCGGAGATATCCTGACGGATGAAGCCAGCGTAATTACCGGTTCTCTGGGCCTGCTGCCTTCTGCATCGGTGGGTGTCCATACTTCCGTCTTTGAGCCCATCCATGGCTCCTATCCCCAGGCCAAGGGCAAGAACATCGCCAACCCTCTGGGGACCATTCTTTCAGCGGCTTTGATGTGCGAGTATGCACTGGGTATGCCCGCAGAAGCCGAGATGATTCGAATGGCCTGTCAGGCTTCGATGGAATCTGGTGTGGTCACAGTGGATATCGCCGAAGGAACGCCTTCCTCAACCAGTGAGGTGGGGGACTGGATTGCCCGGTACATTCTTAAAGCGTAATTTCGTAATGGTCAAATGCCCTGGACCAGCCGGCCCGGGGCATTTTTTTATTTCCAAATCGCCTTCACTTGCTCGATCAGGACGGAGGAGCCTCCGTGGTATTCAATGCCGAAACCACCCCATGGCTCTGGCGAGATCTCTTTCTCCATGCTGAATGCAGCGACCACTCCCGGCACAGGTTCTGCGGGATTCTCTCCATATTTTGATAGACTGGCCTTCAGTAGGTTACCCGCTACTTCCACCTCAACCCTGCAACCGGGCCGATAGCAGGAGGTAGTGACCGGATCGCTGATTTCGGTGGCTTTCCCGTTCTCATACCGTACAAACAAAGCATCCACAGCATTACCGAACTTGGTGGTGCGTATCAAACGCAGGGCAAATCCGGTCATGGTCCGGGTGTCACACTGAATGAGTACATCCATATACATGCCGGCCATACTGAACCCTTGGCCGGCTGTTTTGTACGGGAGAAAATCATAGGTGCATTTCATGTTCCCGGATGTTCTCCCCGCCGGGGTGTAGAGCATCCGGGCGCTCCGTCCTTGCAGCAGGCCGGAATGGCCGGCGGCACCATCACTGCCTGCTCCAAAATACCAGGCATCACGGGTTGTGTCGGTTGTATTCGCCCGTTCGTCATCAGGGTTTTGGGCGTGACTCCAGGTCCAGAACCCCGGAATGATGCTGGGCTGATTTCTGAGAGATGTGTTATGAAAGTTGGTGACCAGAGTTTTGGGGTTTGCAGTTATGTCACGGGTACCTATAGGCCGGGGCATGATGCAGGACACGGGTTTGCCTGCAGCGCACCGAATATGCTTAGGAGCCACCGTGGCCATGATGTAGTAGCCAATATCCCCGGCGCTGAGTTCGTATTCCCGAAGTGGTTGTCCCTCCCGGGAAACCGCAGTTTCCACTGGATTGCTTCCCTGCGCATCCAAGCATCGGTACCAGCTCACCAGGGATTGGTCAGCATAAGACGTTTCCAACTGGTACGCAACCTGCAATCTTCCGTCCCTGGGCCCGGATAGTTGCGGTGCAGTCCGAAACAAAGGGGGATCAAGCTGAGATGGCGAAACTTCCAGGACACAGGCAGCTTGCAAACCCGAAGGGTCTGAGGCAGTGATGACTACTCTGGCAGGTGCCTCTCCGGTGTGGGTGGGGATTACGACGCAGGTGCGACTGTCCTGAGCAACATTCAGTTGCACCAAACCACGGTCAGCGGAGGCGATAGACCAGGTGATTTGTCCGGAAGGGGCAGGGTAATTTCCAAAGCGAAACAGGCTTGCTGACAGAGTCACTGGAGCTTTACCGGTTTCGATGGACGCTTTGGAAGGGCTGATGCTCAAACGGACAGGGAGCATGGAATAGTTTTTCCCGGATTCCTTCTCTGCTTTTTCAACGGTGGTGCGGATGCTCATGGGGTCCCAGTTGTCGTCTCCCCGCAGCAGATTCCAAATGTTGTAGATAACGTTCCCTTGATGCATTACCCGATAGGCCTCCAGAATAGTACTCCTAGTCATATCCACCGTCCGGTCCGGGTCGTTATTCCCGATAACGTACTCACTGCCGTTGACGAGCACATTGTACTGATAATTTCGGGTTTGCAGCGGGGGATAATCCTGCCACCCGTAGTAGGTTTGCGGTTTTCCCAGGATCCTTGTATCTACCACGGCTATCTGGCCGTCCATTTTGGTGAAGAATTGTTTTCCCCCCGAAAAAGAGCGGATGTCGCAGTTCAAAAATACGGCTCCTGTTCCGGAGGTGCCTCCGAACGGTTTGGAACTGTAAAAGTCGAGGGTGCAGTTGAGGTAGACTGCCGTTCCTGTGAGTGCGTCATCGGTACATTCCAGGTGACAACGATCAAACAACACTCTCTTGCCACCCAGAAAAGGGCATAGATTCAGCCGGCTCACAAACCGGCAGTTCCGGGCCACAATCTTGTCTCCGTTGCACATAATCAATTGTGCCTGAACAATAGCAGACCCTCTTTTGGGCCTGCTGAGCGAGGGTTTGAGCGGATAGTCCAGGTCAATGTTGCAGTAGTTTCCAAAGGTGACGTTTTCTGAGCTGGTGCCCTGTCCGATAAGCCGGAACATGGTGAAATTTCCCCGGGAACCCATGGTTTGCCCCCGGTTGCAGGCAAGAACCACATTTGAGGCATTGTCCGACAGTCCATAGAACCGAAGCCATTCGCATGCAATCACCAGTCCGAATGGGGCTGCCCCGTTGACGCCCACACGTTCAGCAGGATCATCCGGATCGTCAATCCAGTACACATAGGGGGCAATGTACAGCACCATTGGAGCATCTTCCGTACCGTTTGTCAGGTGTTCCGCGGCCTTGTTGACGGAGTTGAACACGTAGGGGTTCCCGGCAATCTGTGCATCGGTCAGTTGTCCGTCAATAAAAAAGGCTCTGGGCCCCAATGGAATGGTTTGGCCCTTGTACACGATGTAGTCCTCCCCGAACTGAATGGGGTTGCCAGGATCCAGAGAATAGCTTCCGGAGGCATTCTGAGCCGGAGCGAGTACCGCGCTCAACAGACAAATAATGGTCAGAAAGAAGGCCTTCACTGTGTGGGTTCATAGGTGCCGAACACCAGACAGGAGGGGCGGGGTACGGAAATCTGCGTGCCTGTGGGGGTGATGTCTCCCGACAGGGGATCCCGGCGGAAGACGACAATATTATGGGAGTTCTGGTTGGCCACCAGCAGAAAGTTCCCCGAAGGGTCCAGGGTGAAGTTTCGGGGATGATCGCCCAGGGTGGATCGGTGTCCCATTAGCGTTAGCCGGCGGTTTGAAGCGTTGACGTAGAAAATGGCAATGGTGTTTTCCCCCCGGTTGGAAGCGTACAGAAACCGCCCGTCGGGCGACAGGTGGATGTCTGCCCCGCTGTAGGTGTCCCTGGGTTCGGCATACGCGGGCATTCTCTGGTTGGAGTACAGAAATCCTTCGTGATATCGGTACGTTGTAATGGAGCCGCCCAGTTCATTGATGCAATAGGCGTAGCGGTGGTCGGGGTGAAATACAAAGTGCCTGGGTCCTTCGCCAGAACGGACGCGCAGAGAGCTTTGGCCGAAACTTGTGAGAGGCTGAGGTTTTTCGGGATCGAAGGAGAAAATATGGATCTGGTCTGTGCCCAGATCCGGACAAAACAAATAGGCTCCGCCGGGGGAGAATACTGCGGAGTGTGGATGGGACTGATCCTGCCGTCCCTGAATCATACTTTTTCCAGAGAACGAAATCAACTGCGACACGGCTTCGGGCCGGCCATCCTTGCGGAGAGGAAGCACAGATAGGGACCCGCCGGTGTAGTTGGCCGTGATTACGAATCTGGAGAGGCTGTCAACAGTAATATACGCTGGGTTGTCGCCTCCTGTGGGTTGTTTGCCAATCTCAGTCAGTAGTCTGGTTTGGTTGTCAAAGGCAAAAGCCGTGACACTGCCTGCCTGGGGCGTTTGGGTCTCGGTACAGGCGTAGAGAAACTTTCCATCCCGGGTAAGGGAAAGGAAGGATGGATTGACAATGTTCTGGGCAGTACTCACCAGAGTGAGTGCCCCCGAGGCCGGATGAAATTCATAGACATATATCCCTTTGTCTGGTTTCCCATCGGTGTAGGTTCCCACGAACAGGAACTGGGCAGCGTGCCCTCCTGTCAGAGCAAGAAGCAATGTCAGTAGTAGTAATGTGATCTTTTTCATAAAGTTATCCGAATTTTTCGCTTTCGGAACGGGCCATATTATTGGTCTATCCCGTGGCAGTTCTTGAATTTCTTTCCGCTCCCGCAGGGACAGGGGTCGTTGCGCCCCACCTTTTTCTCACCCTTGATGACGGGTTGCACTTTGGGAGGTCCGGCCTGTCTTGGTCCGGCATCTGTTCCGGGCCCAGAGGAAGAGTAGTCGCTCTTACTGGCCTGCATCCGGCTGGTGTCCAGTTTCCTGGGCTCCTGGGCCCGGTGGACATCCTGCGCATCCTTGATGGGGATATGCCCCTTCATGAGCAGTTGTACTACTTCGCGGTTCACCCGGGTTAGCATTGCCTTGAACAGTTCAAAAGACTCAAATTTGTAGATCAGCAAGGGATCCTTCTGCTCATAGGTGGCGTTTTGAACGGATTGACGTAAGTCATCCAGTTCCCTGAGATGTTCTTTCCAGGCATCGTCAATGTTGGCGAGGATCGCACTTTTTTCGAATGCTCTGCAAACTTCCTTGCCCAGGGTGTCATTGGCTTTTTTCAGATTGGTGACCACCTGGAACACCCGGTGCCCGTCAGAGATAGGCACCACGATGTTTTCATACACAGCTCCCTGATGTTCATATACATCCTTGATTACGGGATAGGCTTGCCGGCAGATGATGTCCGATTTCCGCTGATATGCTTCCAGAGCCTGACGGTATATTTGCTCGGTCAGTTCGCTCTCTTCGGACTTGACAAACTCTTTTTCGGTCAGTTGGGTTTCAACGGACAACACCTTGAGCAATTCCAGCTGGAAGTCTTCGAAATTTTCGTTTGCACGGGTGGTCCTGATGATGTTTTCCACCACATCGTACATCATATCAGAGATTTCCACGCTGATGCGCTCCCCGAAGAGCGCATGACGACGTTTGGTGTAGATTACTTCGCGCTGGGAATTCATCACATCATCGTATTCCAGCAGACGTTTGCGGATGCCGAAGTTGTTTTCCTCCACCTTTTTCTGAGCACGCTCAATGGAACTGGTAATCATGGAGTGCTGAATCACCTCTCCTTCCTTAAGACCCATGCGGTCCATCAGGCGGGCAATCCGGTCTGAACCGAAAATGCGCATCAGGTCATCTTCGAGAGAAACAAAGAACTGAGAACTACCCGGGTCCCCCTGACGGCCGGAACGGCCGCGCAACTGGCGGTCCACCCGGCGGGATTCGTGGCGCTCTGTACCAATGATGGCCAAGCCTCCGGCGGCTTTCACGGAGTCGGACAGCTTGATGTCCGTACCACGGCCGGCCATGTTGGTGGCGATGGTCACGGTGCCGGATTTCCCCGCTTCGGCCACAATCTCGGCCTCGCGTTGATGCAGCTTGGCATTGAGTACGTTGTGTTTGATGTTGCGCATTTTGAGCATGCGACTCAGCAATTCGGAGATTTCCACCGAAGTGGTCCCCACCAAAGCCGGACGGCCCTGGGCTGTGAGGCTGGCGATTTCATCAATCACCGCGTTGTATTTCTCCCGCTTGGTTTTATACACCAAATCCTCATGGTCTTTCCTGATTACCGGGCGGTTGGTGGGAATCACCACCACATCCAGTTTGTAAATGTTCCAGAGTTCCCCGGCTTCGGTTTCGGCAGTACCGGTCATCCCCGCAAGTTTGTGGTACATCCTGAAATAGTTCTGCAGGGTGATGGTGGCAAAGGTCTGTGTGGCGGCCTCAACCTTGACATTTTCCTTGGCTTCAATGGCCTGATGCAGCCCGTCAGAATAGCGGCGGCCTTCCATAATACGCCCGGTCTGTTCATCCACAATCTTGACCTTGTTGTCAATGACCACATACTCATCGTCCTTTTCAAACAGAGAATAGGCCTTGAGCAATTGGTGCACTGTGTGAAGCCGTTCGGCCTTCACTGTGTAGTTGCGGAGCAGTTCGTCCTTCTTTTCGAGTTTTTCCTCGTCTCCCAGAGAGAGCCGTTCCATCTCGGCAATCTCCGATCCGATATCGGGCAGAATAAAGAAATCAGGGTCATCCGTCTTGCGGGTAAGGACCTCGATGCCTTTGTCTGTAAGTTCAATGGCATTATGTTGCTCCTCAATGACAAAAAACAATTCATCGGTAGCCACATGCATATTCTTGCTGTTGTCCTGCAGATAGAAATTCTCGGTTTTCTGTAGCAGTTGTTTCATCCCGGGTTCGCTCAGAAACTTGATGAGGGCGGTGTTCTTGGGCAGGCCCTTGAAGGCACGGAAAAGCAGCAGGCTACCCCGTTCCCGTTCCTTGTCGTCCGGTTCGTTCTTGGAGAGTAGTGTTTTGGCTTCAGCAAGAATCTGGGTAACCAGGCGTCTCTGTTCGGCCACCAGTTGTTCCACTCTGGGTTTATAGTCATCGTAGAGCTGATGGTCGCTCTTTGTACCCACAGGGCCGGAGATAATCAGGGGCGTACGGGCATCATCAATCAATACCGAGTCCACCTCGTCCACGATAGCAAAATGATGTTTGCGCTGGACCATCTCCCCGGGGGTAATGGCCATATTGTCCCTGAGGTAGTCAAAACCGAATTCGTTGTTGGTTCCAAAGGTGATGTCTGCCAGATAGGCTTTTCGGCGGTCCTGAGTGTGGGGCTGGTGTTTGTCAATACAGTCCACCGTGAGGCCGTGAAACTGGTAAATGGGGCCCATCCACTCGGAGTCGCGCTTGGAGAGGTAATCGTTCACCGTAACCACATGGACTCCTTTCCCGGCAAGCGCATTCAAAAACACCGGCAATGTGGCCACCAGGGTTTTGCCTTCACCGGTTCCCATCTCGGCAATCTTGCCCTCGTGTAGCACGACGCCCCCGATAAGTTGCACATCATAGTGCACCATATCCCACACAATCTCGTTCCCTCCGGCCATCCACCGGTTTCTGTACACAGCCTGTCCATCCTCTATGGACACAAAATCCCTGGAAGCGGCAAGTTCCCTGTCTGCATCCGTTGCGTTGACTCTGAGTTCCTCGTTTTCCTTGAAACGTCTCGCAGTCTCCTTGACAATGCAGAAGGCGATGGGCAGAACTTCGTTAAGACTGTCTTCAATCTTGGTGTTTACCTCTTTCTCCAGTTTGTCAATCCGGGTATAGGCAGCTTCTACCTGATCGATGTCCAGGCTTCCCGATTCAGCCTGCTCCCGCAGGGTGCTGATTTCGGCTTCCAGTTGCTGATACGATTGCCGGACGAAGGCTTTGATTCGGGCTGATTCCTCCCGCAGCTCATTGTGAGATAGCGCGCTGATGCGTTCATATTCCGCTGTGATGCGGTCCAGAACCGGCCGGATTTCTTTGAGGTCTCTCTGTGATTTATTTCCGAATATGGAGGAAAGCAGGTTGTTGATCAGGCTCATGAGTGGATGGTCGATTGAATTATAGCTCCCAAAGGTATTAAAAAACAGGTTTGCTGCAAAAATATTGAGGGTGGGCGTGGGCAAACGAACAGGAGTTCTACCTTTGCGAGAACAATGCTTTGGTGATGATCCGCTCCCTTTCTGTCATTTTTGGATGTCTGCTTGCCGGGGAAGCCTTGGTTTTCTTCACCGGGGTGCCTGTCCCCTCGAGTATTCTCGGTATGCTTTTGCTCACAGCCTTGCTTTCTCTGGGCTGGATCAAGGTAGCCTGGGTGAAGATTTTCTCCGACCTGATAGTGCGCAACCTGGCTTTTTTCTTTATCCCTTCGGGGGTAGCCATCATGTTGTTTTTTGACCGTATCGCTCAGGAATGGCTGCCGATTATGGTAACGGTGGTCACTGGTACCTTTTTGGTGATGACGGTGGTGGGGTGGGTGTATCAATGGACCAGAAAAAAAGATGAGTGAGTTTTTCGAGTCGGGGATATTTGGGGTAACCCTCACTTTTGTCGTGTATATGGGGGCAGGCTTGCTGTATCGCAGATACCGCTGGACCTTGCTTCATCCAGTACTTTTATCCATAACGGGCATTATATTGATATTAAAGATTTTAGATATTGATTATGGGTCCTATAACCGGGGAGGACAATATATCTCCTTTTTCTTGAAGCCGGCCGTTGTGGCACTTGGTGTGCCTCTGTATCACCAGTTGCAGGAGATTCGCCGGCAAAAATGGGCCATTCTGATTTCCCAGCTGGCCGGAGCGGTTGCCGGAATCCTGCTTACGCTTTTCTTTGGCTGGGTATTCAAGATGTCACAGGGAACGTTGCTCTCTATGATCCCAAAATCGGTGACTACCCCCCTGGCTTTGGAGATTTCTGCTTCCATTGGAGGGATTCCCCCTTTGACAGTGGGTATGGTTCTGGCGGTGGGTTTACAGGGTGCGTTGTTTGGGGTCAGCTGGTTACGTTGGACCGGCATCCGCGATCGGGCAGCTGCGGGACTTGCCATGGGGGCAGCTTCGCACGCTCTGGGCGTTGCGCGTATCAGCGAGGCAGGGCGGGTTGAAACAGCTTATGCAGGGCTTTCCATGATGTTCACAGGCATTGTCACCGCGGTACTTGCCCCCTGGGTGGTGGGGTTTCTATAGGTCAGAACCGGATGTTTTATTCAGAAATTTGGAAAAGTCTTCAGGAGTCCCCCGAAAGATGTCCAGGTCCACCGGCCCGCTGATACCCTTCATGCGTCCGGTATGGGCGTATTGCCAAAATAGCCAGCCACGGCCGTCGTCCGGTGCAGGTTCTTTGTTCAGATCGCACAGCCACAGGGGACATCCCGGAAAATAGCCCCGTATATAACGTTTGTATGAGGCCATATCAGCATATATCACTGGCCAGATACCGTAATGATTGTAAATTTTGTAAACAAAAACCTGGACACTGGCCGTGATGGCCCGGTCTGAGAGATTTCGGTGTGGGTTTCGGTATGCCTCAACATCCACTACTGGTGGAAGGTCCCCCTTTTGCAACTGCACTGTGCGGATGAAATGATCGGCCTGTTCTCTGCCCGAGGTGTTGAAAAGAAAAAAATGATAGGCTCCGGTCGCGATACCCTCCTGACGGGCTTGCCGGGTGTTCTCGGCATAGCGCTTGTCAACATAGTCCTTTCCTTCTGTTGCCTTGATGTAGGCGAACCGGACTCCGTTCTCCTTGACTTGTGCCCATTCAATCTTTCCCTGGTGGACGGATACATCAATCCCCAGTACCCGTTGCATGGTGTCTGTTTCCCATCCGGGGGGCGGAGTGATTCTATCGGGAACAGCTGAAAAACCTTCTGAACAAAGCAAAAGGAATCCCGCGATCAGAGTCATCCGTTTCATCATGGAGCAGTGCAATTGAGCCTGCAAAGTAAAGCGTTTTGTTGTTGAAAACTTCCACTACCCTCCGGGGAAAGTTTCCGGGCAGGGTGTTTTTTTTCTCTATCTTTGTAAAAAAAAGTGATGCCCGTGGAGCAGGAATTTATTGTCTCAGCGCGGAAATACCGCCCGTTAAACTTCGATACTGTGGTCGGTCAGGCATCGGTGACCAATACACTCAAGAATTCTGTACGGAGCGGCAAAATTGCCCATGCTTATTTGTTTTGCGGCCCACGCGGGGTGGGGAAGACCACTTGTGCCCGTATTTTTGCCCGCACCCTGAATTGCAGCAATCTCTCATCCGAAACTGAGGCATGCAATCAGTGCGAATCCTGCCTTTCGTTTCTTCAATCCCGTTCCTTCAATATCCGGGAACTCGATGCTGCATCCAACAATTCTGTGGATGATATCCGGGCTTTGTGTGATCAGGTCCGCGTTCCTCCCCAGATAGGGCGGTACAGCATCTATATCATCGATGAGGTACACATGCTCTCTCCGAGTGCCTTTAATGCTTTTTTAAAGACGCTGGAAGAACCTCCCTCACATGCCGTGTTTATTCTGGCAACCACAGAGAAACACAAGATCATTCCCACCATTCTTTCCCGTTGTCAGATTTTTGATTTCAAGCGCATTCGGGTGGATGATATGGTGGCCTATTTGTCTCATATTGCCCTCCAGGAGGGCATTCAGTTTGAGCCCGAGGCCCTCCACGTGATTGCTCAAAAGGCTGACGGGGCATTGCGGGATGCTCTGTCCATTCTGGATCAGATGATCAGTTTCACCCAGGGGAACATTCGTTACCAGGATGTGATTGACAATCTGCATGTTCTGGATTATGATTACTATTTCAGGCTCACTGGGCTGTTTTTGTCCCGACGATACAGTGAAGCACTGGTGCTGTTCCACGAGATCTTGTCTCACGGATTTGACGGCCATCACTTTATTTCTGGTCTTGCTTCGCACTTCAGGGATCTGTTGGTGTGTCGCGACCCGGTAACTCTGGATCTTCTGGAAGTTGGTCCTTCTGTGCGGGAGAAATACCGTCAGCAGTCGCAGCAATGCAGTGAAGCTTTTTTGCTTCAGGCTCTCACGCTGTGCAACGAATGTGATGTATCCTACCGTTCCAGCAGGAATCCTCGTTTGCTCGTGGAGCTAACCCTGATGAAGCTGGCCCTTTATGAGTCTGTTCCCGGGTCTGCACTGGCATCTTTATCCCCTCCTGCGCCTGTCCTTTCCCGTGCCAGCAGCAATTCTCAGGCTGGGGTGGCTCCTGCGGCAGGTTCACCGGAGATGCCCGTTTCGAGAGCTCAGCATAGCACCCCTGCTGTTTTCCCCGTATCTCCTAAGCCTCAGGACTCCATCGCTTCGATGCCTTCTATCCGGCAGACTATGGCTAAGGCACCTGCCGTTGCGCAGAATAAGCCCTCCGACATTCCAGAGAGCCAAAAGCCCTCTTTGTCTGGAGCCCCGGTTCCGCCGGCCTCTGAGGAAGCCCCGCAGCCCTCCCAGGAGCCCGATGCTGTCATGCCGTCTAAGACACTAGAGGAAGCCTCCCTGGAGCAGGCATGGAGTAAGTATGCAGCCAAAATGCAGGAGAAAGACCCCCGGTTGTTTCGTTCGCTCACTTACAATAAACCACAGGTATCCGGTGAGGCTACCGTGTTGTATGTAGTGGCCAATTCCCTGCAACAGGAGGAGGTTTCCCGTGCCAGAGCATCCATCCTGAATTTTCTCACGGCAGAACTCCGCATCTCCTCTCTGGAACTCGACGTTCAGGTACAGGAAGTTGCGACACTCAAAAAGTATTACACTGCCCAGGACAAACTCACCCACCTCACCGAAACCAATCCTGTTGCTGCACTGCTGCAACAGCAACTCTCTCTTGAACTTGAGTGAAGAAATGAAATCAATGCAATTAACCGGGATCAGGCAGATGGTGTGCCGCGATATGCCTGTTCCAGACCTGCAACAGGACGACCAGGTCCTGGTGCGTATGCAAACAGTAGGTGTTTGTGGCTCCGATGTTCACTATTATGTGTCCGGAAAAATCGGCAGTCAGGTTGTGTCCTATCCTTTTGCCGTTGGCCACGAAGGTGCCGGGATTGTGGAGAAGGCCGGGTCGGCCGTAAAACATCTGCGGCCTGGCGACCGGGTGGCCATTGAGCCGGCTATGCCCTGCTTCGCATGCGACCAGTGTCTCTCCGGGAGGCCCCATACTTGTCGGAACCTCAGGTTCTTAGGATGTCCCGGACAGGCTGAGGGATGCCTTTCGGAATACATCGTAATGCCTGCTTCCAGTTGTCTCAAAATACCCTCCTCTATGACCATGGAACAGGCTGCCATTTCCGAGCCTCTGGCCATCGGAGCCTACGCCGTAAAGCTTTCGGGTATGCGAAAGGGCATGAAGGTAGGCATACTGGGTTCCGGCCCGATTGGGATGAGCGTTCTCTCGGCTTCCCTGATTGCCGGAGCCGGGGCTGTGTATGTCACAGACAAACTGGATGAACGGCTTGCGCTGGCTGCTCAGTCCGGTGCCACTTGGACCGGCAACATCCTTTGGCAGCATGTGGTTTCAGAGATCTTACATCAAGAACCCCGCCATCTGGACATGGTTTTTGAATGTTGTGGTCAGCAGGAAGCTTTGGATCAGGCAGTTGAGTTGCTTTGTCCTGGCGGTAAGCTTGCTGTAGTGGGGATCCCCTCCTTTGACCGCTTTTCCTTCCCGGTGGATGCCTTACGGCGCAAGGAGATCTGTATTCAGAATGTACGTCGTCAGAATGGGTGTGCAGAGGATGCTCTGCATTGGATTGCATCCGGAATGGTTCAGGTGGATCATTGGGTCACCCACCGCTTTCCTTTGGAAGCTGCCCGGGAAGCTTTTGAATTGGTCGCTGGATATCAGGACGGAGTGATGAAAGCCATGATAGAGATAGGATAAATTTGTGTAACTTGCCGCGTTTTTTGCGGTTACTTATAAAAATACTCATGAAGTTAGATGTTTTGTTAGGCCTCCAGTGGGGGGATGAGGGCAAGGGTAAGGTGGTTGATTTTCTCACCCCCAAGTATGACGTCATCGCTCGTTTTCAAGGCGGTCCAAATGCGGGCCACACCTTGGAATTCAACAACATAAAGCATGTTTTGCACACCATTCCTTCGGGAATTTTTCACCCCGGCAAGATCAATATCATCGGGAACGGAGTGGTGATTGATCCGGTGATTTTTGCCAGGGAAATCGAGGGCCTTTCCAAGCATCAGGTTCAATTTGACCACTTGCTTATCTCCCGGAAGGCACACCTTATCCTCCCGACACATCGCATACTTGATGCCGCATCGGAGGCAGCAAAGGGTAAGTCCAAGATTGGTTCTACCCTTAAGGGCATCGGACCTACCTATATGGACAAAACCGGACGGAACGGACTCAGGGTGGGGGATTTGTTTGCTCCCGATTTTGCGGACAGATACCAGGCCTTGCTTCAAAAACATCTTTCTCTGCTCAGACAATATGATTTCCAGTTTGACTATAAGGAAGAAGAACGGGCTTGGATGCAGGCTGTGGAAACCCTCCGTAAATTCCGGGTGGTGAACAGTGAATATGAATTAAATGCACTACTGCAACAGGGACAGAAGGTGCTGGCCGAAGGAGCTCAGGGTACGTTGCTTGATATTGATTTTGGTTCCTATCCCTTTGTTACCTCGTCCAATACGGTGTGCGCAGGCGCCTGTACTGGTCTGGGCGTGGCCCCTTCGCGCATCGGGCAGGTGTTTGGCATTGTCAAGGCATACTGTACCCGTGTCGGAAGCGGCCCTTTCCCGACGGAACTCAATGATGCCACCGGAGAAGAACTCCGTGCTAAGGGCCATGAGTTCGGTGCCACCACTGGCCGTCCCCGAAGATGCGGCTGGCTGGATCTGGTTGCCCTGAAGTATTCGGTGATGATCAACGGAGTGACCAGCATGATTATGACCAAGCCCGATGTGCTTTCGGGTTTTGATACCCTGAAGGTTTGTGTTGCCTATCGTGTGAACGGAGTGGAAACACAGGAGATTCCCTTTGATGTTCACGCAGAGATTGAGCCTGTCTATCGGGAGTTCAAGGGCTGGTCAGAAGACATCACCTATTGTAAAGACTATTCACAACTTCCTGTTGAACTGAGGAATTACGTTGATTTTATTGAATCCTTCGTTGAGGTCCCGTTCACGGTGATTTCGGTGAGTCCTAACCGGGAACATACCATTGTCCGGGGCTAGCAGATTACTCCGGAACCCATCAATTCATCCTGTTCGTACCACGCAGCGAACTGCCCTGGGGTGATGCCCCTTTGAGGCTGGTCGAAAAGGATGTACAGACCGTCCCCGAGCATGCACAGAGTAGCCTTTTGCAATGGCTGGCGGTAGCGAATGCGCACCTCCATCTTGCGAAATGTCCCGTTAGCCATGGCCTGATCCTGCCGAATCCAGTGAATGTCTTCGGGCCGGATTTTCAATCCCGGGCGGAAGAGTCCAGGATGGTCCGTTCCCTGTCCGGTGTAAAGAACCTGATTCTGTGTGTCTGTGGCTATCACAAACAGCGGCTCTGCTGAGCCGCCCACATGCAATCCCTTGCGTTGTCCGATGGTGTAATAATGGGCTCCGTTGTGTTTCCCTCTGATGATCCCCATCTCGGGGGTGAAGTGATAAGGCAGGGTTGCATTCCGGATAGCTTCAGTGAGGGACTCGGGTTGCCCGTCCAGTTTGCCTGCTTCCGGTAGGGCAGGAGCAGCTCTCAGAGGAACTGCCTCTGCGGGAATCTCCACAATCGGACCGGGATGCGGCAGCAACTTTTGTTGCAGGAACCGGGGCAGATCCACCTTTCCCACAAAGCAGATGCCCTGCGAATCCTTCCTTCTGGCTGTAGCCAACCCCTGCTCTTCGGCAATTTTACGCACCTGTGATTTG
Source organism: Bacteroidales bacterium UBA4181 (assembly GCA_002380425.1). GTDB lineage: Bacteria > Bacteroidota > Bacteroidia > Bacteroidales > UBA4181 > UBA4181. Next base: position 23,673 of record DFUR01000106.1, on the reverse strand, counting down.
TGCATGTGTCCAATGGGAAACAGCGCCTTAGAGAGTTGTTCCTGAGAAAGCTGGCAAAGAAAATAGCTCTGATCCTTTCCCGGATCGGCTCCGGCGAGTAGTCGGTGCCAGGTATGGGTTCCGTCGCTGAAGGTTTCCTTGCGGCAATAGTGTCCGGTGGCCACATAGTCGGCTCCTGTGGCCAGGGCAGCCCGGAGAAACTCATCGAACTTGATTTCCCGGTTGCACAGGACATCGGGGTTGGGGGTTCGTCCGTCGCGGTACTCCGAGAACATATAGTCCACCACGCGTTCCCGGTATGATTGGCTCAGGTCAACTACTTCCAGAGGAATAGACAGTTTGCGGGCTACCAGACGGGCCAGCAAAAGGTCATCTTCCCAGGGACAACTGCCGGACAAGGTGCCTTCGGTATCATGCCAGTTGATCATAAACATCCCGGTTACACGGTGTCCCTGCTGTTGCAGCAGCCACGCGGCAACACTCGAATCAACCCCTCCTGATAATCCCACTACGATATGTAAAGGATGGCTCACGCTTTTTTTTTGCAAAAGTAACCAATTTGCACGTATCCGAACGAATCCTATTTTTGCATCAAAGAACCGCTATGTTCTTCTTGCTGTTTTTGTTGACCCTGTGCCTTGCGGATGTCCTGATTATCCGGGGCATGAAGCCGTTATACAAGGCATTCACCCGAAGAAAGCGGCGCCTGATTCGCCGGATATATCTCGGGACCTGCCTGTATATGGCCCTGATTCTGCTTCTGGCGCTGCTGTTCCGGTACAGAATCTCCTCCTACCCATGGCTGGCGCTGTATTATTATGGCTTTTCGGTTTTTGTGATGTTGTGTGTGGTCAAGGTGCTTCTGACTGCCTTTCTGGTCTTGCGCGTTCTGGGGAACGTTCTCCAAGGGTGGTTGCAGCGCCCCCCTCTGCCACTGAGTGTTGTCTGGGTCCCCGCTTTGTTTCTGTCTCTGGTTGTGAATGTGGCCCTGCTGTGGGGAATGCTCTATGGCCGGTTTGATTATCGGGTGGAGCGTTTGGAACTTAGCTTCGAGGACCTTCCGGAAGCCTTTGACGGGTACCAGATCGTCCAGATATCTGACACCCATCTGGGCAGTTGGTGGGGCATCCAGGGACGTCTGTCTCCGGTGATGGATATCGTGCAAGGGCTTGGGCCGGATTTAATCGTATTCACTGGCGATTTAGTGAACAATCAAGGTGAGGAAATTTCTCGATTTATGGAGATGTTTCGAACTCTGAAAGCCCCGGACGGGCAGTATGCCGTTCCAGGGAATCATGATTATGGCCGGTATTTTCGCTGGAAGCATCCCGAAGATAGCCTGCGCAACCTTCAGATGATTCATGATGGGTATGCTGCCTGCGGATTCCGATTGCTGCGCAATGAGGCGGTATTCCTGAGCAGGGGCGGGGACAGCCTGATGCTCATTGGGACTGAGAATGGCTCCAGAGCCCCCTTCCCGGACATTGCCTATATACCGTCTGCGGCCATGCATGACAGGCATTTTAAAATTCTGCTCACGCATGACCCATGGTTCTGGCGCGAAAAAGCGGTGCCGGCTGGTATTCCCCTGACCTTGTCAGGACATTCGCACGGCTTTCAGGTGTCGCTCCGGTTGGGGCAGAAAATTCTGAACCCTCTGGCCCGGTTTTATCCCTACTCCAGCGGCCTGTTCCGCGAAAGCCACAGCCTGATGTATGTCAATCGTGGGTTGGGCTGGATTGGATTTGCCGGGAGGTTGTCTGTTTTTCCGGAAATCACTCAAATCATTTTGCGGAAAAAGAATTGATGTATATATTTGCACCACCAACGCGGAAATAGCTCAGTTGGTAGAGCATTAGCTTCCCAAGCTGAGGGTCGCGAGTTCGAGTCTCGTTTTCCGCTCGCATCCCGATTTCTATCGGGATTTTTTTTGCACTGCCCCGGTGGTGGAACCGGTAGACACGCGGGACTTAAAATCCCGTGGCCAGTGATGGTCGTGCGGGTTCAAGTCCCGCCCGGGGTACTTACAAAGGCTGTTTCCCAACTGCATCTCTTTCTTTCTCCAAAAGGCATGATGCTCATACAGCTTTCTCATGATACCACCAAATTGCGGCAAATATTCTCTGAACATCGATATTTCTGCTATAGAAGACACCCGACAGATAACTAAAAATTGTACATTTGCACAAAAGAGAACAAAAGAATATGACTATCAAAGCAAAACCATTTATTAAGTGGGTTGGAGGAAAAACCCAACTACTTGGAGAAATCGAGAATATGCTTCCGCCTAATTTTCGACATGCAACAAACGCAACATACATTGAGCCGTTTGTTGGAGGTGGGGCTGTCTTGTTCTGGATATTACAAAAATATCCCAATATAACCAACGTCATCATTAACGACATCAACCCCGACCTTACTACCGCCTATACGACGATAAAAAATCATCCGAAAGAACTTGTTAAAATGTTACTGAACATTCAGGACGAATATTCAACTCTAGATGATTCGAAAAGGAAAGAATACTTTTTATCTAAACGAGAAAGATTTAACTCCAAATCCCTCGGCTTCATTGAAAATACCGCACTATTTATCTTTCTGAATCGCACATGTTTCAATGGCCTGTACCGGGTCAATAGCAAAGGCCTCTTTAATGTACCATTCGGGCGATACACAAACCCCAAGATCTGCGACAAAGAAACAATTCTCGCAGATAGTGAGTTGCTTCAGGGCGTTCAGATATTAACCGGCGACTTCGAAGAAACGTTGAATTACACGACTGCTAATAGCCTATTTTATCTTGACCCTCCTTATAAACCTTTGAGTGACACTTCAAGTTTTAATTCTTATGCTAAAGAAGATTTTAACGATAATGAACAAATACGTCTTGGAAATTTTTGCAAGAAGATTGACATGCTTGGGCACAGCTTCATATTAAGCAACTCTGATGTAAAAAGCAAGAATCATAACAATAATTTCTTTGACGACCTATACAAACAATTTAGTATAAATAGAGTTTCCGCCACGAGAATGGTCAACGCGAATGCCCTCAAACGAGGGAAACTCAGTGAGTTGTTAATTACAAACCAACCATCAGAAGAATTGGAATATGTCAAAGCAATTTGAGGAATTCATATCGCAGTTGAGTGAAACAAATGCGACCCTTGACTACTTTACTGATTTTGAAAAGATTAAGTCAAATATCAGGCCGATTTCTATCAAACTTAATCAACTCAACTACCTAATTGGAACAACGGACTTAAAAAGAGCCATAGAAGAATTATTTGTCTAAAACCCCAAGACTTTCGAGGTTTTAGACATCTTGATTGCAGTTCGAAAAAACAAAAATGCCAAAACCTTTGACCGTGCAGGCAAAGTTGTCCAACTTAATTCATACTTCGAATCCCCAGAAAAGATTCACGAATTTATTCAGGAGACTGGATTAGCTCAGATATTTAGTAACAACACCGTCTCGAATCTTGTTGATTATGTTTTTGGCGTTGAAGTCGGACTTGACTCCAATGCCCGAAAAAACAGGGGTGGTGAGAACATGTCAAAAGCAGTATCTCTTATCTTTGATAGAGCGGGAATCCCATACAAAAAGGAGGTCAACAGCACTTTATTCCCTGAAATCACCACTTTGGGTACAGACTTGAAAAGATTCGATTTTGTGATTAAGACTAAGGTTAAAACCTACATGATCGAAACAAATTTTTATAACGGAGTGGGGTCAAAACTTAACGAGATTGCACGAGCATACACAGATGTTGCAACGAAAATCAACAGATACAGTAGTTACGAATTTGTATGGATAACCGATGGTCAAGGGTGGTTGTCCGCGCGGAACAAATTAGAAGAAGCGTTCGCCCTCATTCCAAGTGTGTACAATCTTACCAATCTTGAGAGGTTTATTCAAAAAATATCTTCAGAGCAAGTATCGAGTTAATTGTTGTGAATATGGCGAAGAATGTTTATCAGCACTGCATCGATCTTAAAACTATTGATGTTAGGAATTCTTCCAAGGAAGAATTCGCTAAAAAGTTGATCGAATTGCCATATAGGGGATACGAAGTGGAGAGATTATCAAATGGTTTGAAAATTGTAATTACAAAGCCCGGTGGTAAAAGCATTTACGGGAAACCCCGGAAAGAAGATTTTCTGGTTTTCGTATATAATCCCCAAGAGAATTCATTGTGGCAGATTTCTCACAAACAAATTCTTGAAGACATTCGGGAAAAATCAAAAGAAAACCGTCTAGCAACGATCCAATTAATTGATTTGATGGAAAAGACATTGCAAGGTGAAGAACCCAATGACTTTCTCCAAGCAATCCTTGACTTAAAATTTCAAGGTGGTGAAACTCCTGAGATGCTCATAAAAGTGTACAAATGGATTTGGGGTCAAGAGGACGTTAATTATCCTAATGGCGAAGGCCGCTTCATGTCCTGGTGCTCATTGGATGAACTTAGACAGAGCCTCAAATGATGAAGCCCTTTTTCAAATCAGCGGACAAAGCTTTTACACTTCTTCAAGGTGACTGCGTTGAGATGCTCAGTCAGTTTGACTTCAAGTTTGATATGATTTTTGCCGATCCACCCTATTTCTTATCCAATGATGGGATTTCTGTCCAAAGTGGGAAAATGGTCAGCGTGAACAAAGGAGCATGGGATCGTTCAAATGGATTTGAAAAGGACAACGAATTTAACTTAACCTGGCTGAGAGCATGTAAAGATCATTTATCAGAAAACGGAACCATATGGATAAGTGGCACCTTTCACAACATTTTCTCAGTTGCCCAGATGCTTTCATCACTAGAATTCAGGATTCTCAACTGCATCACGTGGGCAAAAACGAATCCGCCTCCCAATCTCTCATGCAGATATTTTACCCATTCTACAGAGTTCATTATATGGGCCCGGAGAAGCAATACGGCATCGCATTATTACAATTACCAACTAATGAAGAGAATAAACGGAGGGACCCAAATGAAAGATGTATGGAGTTTGCCAGCAATCTCCCCATGGGAGAAATCATGCGGCAAACACCCGACTCAAAAACCTCTTGCCTTGCTCACGCGAATCATATTGGCATCCACGCGAAAAAACGAATGGATTTTAGATCCGTTCACCGGAAGCAGCACAACCGGAATTGCAGCAAACCTCACAAAAAGAAATTTTCTGGGAATTGATAAAGAAGAAGAATTTCTGAGTCTGTCAAGAAACAGAAGAATGGAGATTGAAAACCCTCAGATTTTTGGGAGCTACAGGAAAAAACTGGTTGGTTTCCTTGACAACACTCAACTGGAAATGCTGCTACTGGAGGAGCCCGAAAACAGTTATGCCCGAGTCCCGGATTTCTGGTAACCGCCCGTGTGGCAATCTGGATATCTCTTCAAGTAAGGCTTTGCCCTTTCGTGAAAATTACTATCTTTGTCGGGAGGGCATTCGCTCTCCTTACCTGACTTTTACACCATGCTGACCTGTCCGAAAACCGTTTCAGTCGTCACCCTCCTGCGTGTTTGTTCACTTTATTAACCAATACCCACACCTATGTTGCACAGATTCGTATGTATTGCCTGCCTTTCAGCCCTTTTGGCTGCGCCTTCCATGGCTCAGGAGTCCCGCCTGAGCGTCGGTATCACCGGAGGTCTCAACATCCCCAAACTAAGTGCCAGCGACGACAACGAACTCAGCCGGGACTACTCCTCCCGGACCGGAGAGGCATTTGGACTGACCGCATCCTACAGCCTGGGGAAGAACCTGGCCATTCGGGCCGACCTGCTGTACTCCAGCGAGGGAGGGAAGCGCAACGGGTTCCAGGCTATGCCCAATCCGGACCCAGCGACGCAAGGAATGATGCCCTATCTGTACGCAACCTTTGATAATGAATCGGTACTGAACTATCTCGAACTGCCCCTGATGGTACAATATTCCTATCCGGTCAGCACTTCGCTCCGTCTGTATGTTCAGGCCGGACCCTATGCCGGATATCTCCTCAATGCCAAGCAGAAAACAAGGGGATCCAGCATAATCTACGCCGACCGCACGCAGCAGATTCCGATTTCTGTTGTGGGTGAGACAGTAATTGCAGTCCCGCTGGATGCCAACACCGATATTGAGGACCAGATCCACTCCCTCAACATCGGACTCACCGGAGGACTGGGTCTGGGCATGGATATGGGCCCGGGAGAAATTATGCTCGACATCCGGGGCGCCTACGGCCTGACCCGCATCCAGAAGGATGCAGCCAACGGCAAGAGCCACATCGGGAACCTGCTGCTTGCACTGGGATACACCATTCCATTGTAACAAACCCGGACGCAGGCTTGCTGAAGAAGCCTTAAGACAAAACCCTATTGTACCCACCATGAAACCACGGCAGAGTCTTAAGAGAATCCCATGAACCAGCCGAAGAACAATATCCGGGTGGGGATTGCTGACCCACAGTATCTGATCACGGAATCCCTGAGGTCGATACTGCGGGAGTTGCCTGAATTTTCCTGCGTTGGGGAAGCCACCTCTCTGACGGAGTTGAATCAACTGCTTGCCCGGGAGCATCCCGACATTCTGATCACCGACTGCTACGCTCTGGATATGTCCGGCCCGGGTTTTCTGTCCCCGTTGCTGTCTGCTGAGGCGGGCATGTCGGTGATGGTGCTTACCCATGCCGTCACCCGTAAGCAAATCACGGAGCTCAGTCAGACAGGGGTGCGGATTGTGCTGCTCAAGACCGCATCCAGGGAAGAAGTGGTTGCCGCACTGCAGGCAGCGGCGATGCACCGCAAATACTATCCAGAGGAACTCCTGAACTTGCTCACCGAAGCCGATGCTCCTCCTTCGCTCAGAGAACCGGATGTGCTCACTCCTTCGGAAATGGCCATTGTGCAACTGATTGCTTCAGGCCTGACCACCAAGGAGATCGCCCTCAGGAAACACCTCAGTACACACACAGTGATGACCCACCGCAAGAACATCTTCAGGAAACTCAATATCAACAACGCTTCAGAACTGGTGGTCAAGGCTATCCGCAACGGCTGGATAGACCCCATCGAATACTATATATAGCCAAACATCCCGTAAACCCGGCAACAACGCACACCGAAAACGCTTGGAATCAGCGTTCACAGACAGCACCCGCAGACAGCACTCATCACGCAGGAAACGGCACCCCAACCAGGGGCCATACCCTATTTAGGGTATGCAAAATGCCTGCTCTATGGGATTTCGGGCGAAACAACGGGGACATACTTTTGTGTCATAACCAAAATGCAACATGATGACACGCATTGCCCAACATCTGACAGACCTGATAGGGAACACCCCTCTGATGGAACTGACCAATTTCAGCCTGAAGCGACACCTCCAGGCGCGTCTTGTGGCCAAGATAGAAGCATTCAACCCCGCCGGAAGCGTCAAGGACCGCATCGGACTCGCCCTGATCAGCGATGCCGAGCAAAAAGGACTGCTCCACAAAGGCTCTGTGATTATCGAGCCGACCAGCGGGAATACCGGCATCGCCCTGGCATTTGTCTCGGCTTCGAGAGGATACCGGCTTATCCTTACCATGCCCGAAACCTTCAGCATTGAACGACGTAACCTGCTCAAAGCGCTCGGCGCTGAGCTGGTCCTCACTCCCGGCGCCGAAGGCATGTCCGGTGCCATCCGCAAGGCCGAGGAACTCCAGGCAGCCACTCCGGACTCTTTCACCCCGCAACAGTTTCGCAACCCCGCCAACCCTGAGATTCACCGCAAAACAACCGCCGAAGAAATCTGGAGGGACACCGATGGACAAGTGGATATTTTTGTCAGCGGAGTCGGCACCGGAGGCACCATCACCGGAGTGGGCGAAGTCCTCAAAGCCCGCAAGCCCTCCGTTCAAGTGATTGCCGTGGAGCCGGCGGCTTCGCCCGTGCTATCGGGAGGGCAGAAAGGCCCCCACAAAATTCAGGGCATTGGCCCGGGATTTGTACCCGATAATCTGAACCGGGAAATCATCGATGAAATCGTCACGGTGGAGAATGAAGAAGCCTTTGAAACCAGCCGGGCACTTGCCCGTGAAGAGGGCCTGCTGGTGGGTATCTCTTCGGGAGCAGCCGTTTATGCTGCTTATAAGGTAGCCCAAAGACCGGAGAACCAAGGAAAAACCATCGTAGTCATTCTGCCCGACACGGGGGAGCGCTATCTCTCCACCGAGCTGTATCAAAATCTGTAAACAAATTCAATAACCACCCTTATACACACGATTATGTCCGCAAACCAACACCACTTTGAAACCCTGCAACTACACGCCGGCCAAACCGTTGACCCCGTAACCCACTCCAGGGCCGTTCCCATCTTTCAGACCTCCTCGTACGTGTTCGAGAACTCCGAACAAGCCGCTAAACTTTTTGGGCTTCAGGAATTTGGCAATATCTACACCCGCATCATGAACCCCACCACCGATGTGCTGGAGAAGCGCATCGCTGCCCTCGAAGGCGGGGTGGCCGCCCTGGCTACCTCCTCGGGACAGGCGGCATCCTTCCTGGCTCTGACCAACATTGCCAGTGCCGGGGACAATATTGTTTCCACCTCCTATCTGTACGGGGGCACATACAATCAGTTCAAAGTTCAGTTCAAACGTCTGGGTATCGAAGTGCGGTTTGTGGATGGCGACCGGCCGGAGGATTTTGAAGCCCTCATTGACGACCGCACCCGGGCGCTGTATCTGGAAACCATCGGGAACCCCCGGTACAATATTCCAGATTTTGAAGCCATCGGAACCGTGGCACACCGGAACGGGATTCCCCTAGTGGTGGACAACACCTTCGGGGCGGGAGGGTATCTGTTCCGGCCTCTGGAACACGGAGCCAACATCGTGGTAGAGTCGGCCACCAAATGGATCGGCGGACACGGCACCAGCATCGGAGGCGTGATTGTGGACGGAGGCAATTTCAACTGGGGCAACGGCAAGTTTGAGCAGTTCACCGAACCCTCCGAAGGGTATCACGGTCTGAAATTCTGGGATGTGTTTGGCACCCCCGGGCCTTTCGGAAACATCGCCTTTATCATACGCGCCCGGGTTGAGGGTTTGCGTGACTACGGAACCTCCCTGAGTCCATTCAATGCTTTCCTGCTGTTGCAGGGTCTGGAAACCTTGTCACTGAGGATGGAACGTCATTGCAGCAATGCCCTGACGCTTGCCCGCTGGCTGGAGCAACACCCCGCCGTGGAATACGTGGAATACCCGGGATTGACCTCCAGCCCCTATCATGAACTGGCAAAGAAATATCTCAAAAACGGCTTTGGAGGCGTACTGAGCTTCAAGGTACGTGCCGGTAAGGAGGCCGCCGACCGGGTGGTGGACAGCCTGCAACTGATCAGCCATCTGGCCAATGTGGGAGATGCCAAAACCCTGATCATACACCCGGCCACAACCACACACAGCCAGTTGGGCGAGAAAGAACAGCGCAGCACCGGGGTCATCCCCGGAGTACTACGCCTCTCGGTGGGCATCGAGCATGCCGACGACATCCGCTCAGATCTGGAACAAGCCTTTCAGAAGGCAGGGCTCTAACGCAGGAGGGTCAGAACCTCGGTCAAGGACTATGTCCAGGAGCGCTTAGAACGCACTTTGTATGGCGGCAGAACAACCATCCATAAGCGATGGAAAAACCTACGGGAAAAACATATAAATGATTGCCTTTCCCCTAGATAGTTTATCTTTGTTTATTATGAACTAATTCCACTGCCATGAAAACGAACTTCAGTCTTTGCCTCCGCCCCGGAAGGGTTTCTGCTATGATTGCCGGGATGCTGATGCTCCTGATGGCGTCCTGCACCACCACATCGGTATTCCCTGTTTCGACTGTCCTGCCCGCCGCTGAGGCAAAAGCCAGCGCAACTCAGGACAAAAACCTCAACTATTCCATCGTTTTCACCACCAAACACACTGCCGCTCCAGAGAAGCTGGTGCCTGCACGCAGGGCTTATGTACTGTGGGCTGAGACCTCCGAGAACGGCATCATCAACCTGGGACGGGTGCAAATCTCCAAAGGACTTACCGGAGCACTCCACACCACCCTTCCCTTCCGTCCGATACGTCTGTTTGTTACGGCTGAAGACAGCCATCTGATCACTACCCCAGGCGCACAAGTGATCTTGAACCTGACCCTGTAGAGCGGTTCACCCAACAGTTTGCCCTCCTTGGTATCCAAGAGACCGGCTTACGAGTTGCCTCTCGAAGAGCCCGGTGCCCTGCTCTATGGAACAGGACATACCGGGTGGTTCAGCATCGGGTGCCTCGTTGGACCCAGTTGGAGCAGAGTCTTGATGCCCTGTGTATCCATCAGAGCACGGGGCCTGGTTCCCAAACCCACCCCTGCACAGAACAGGGAAATATTCTGGGATACAATCCCGGCATCTTCAGCAGCGAAAACCAATTTGAGGCTGTCTGTGCCCATTCTGAAACGTGACACATCCGACACCAGCAACAAACAGAGAGCAGGAACGGGTTCCCCTGCACGAAATCCGTTCAGAGCGCGGTGATCTCCGGCCACCACCGGAACAAGTTGGTGTTGTCGGGCATCATACAGATACACCCCCTGCTCCATAAAAGCATAAATATCTATATCCTGGGCATTCACTGCCGAAGGAGCGGTACGCTTGCCATCGGGCCGGTTCACGCCGTTGGCTGCCCAAAGCAAATCCGATAAGTCCCTGACACTGATCGGAGCGGCCGTAAAGGAAGTAAGGGATGATCTGCGGGCAAAAGCTTGCATGACCGGCAAGCCCCGGGTCTTATCAGGAGCCTGAAGCGTGATGGGGGTAAGATTGCCCACCTGAGCCGCCAATGGGGCAACAAGGAAGACCAGAACCAGATACACAACGAGTCTTTTCATGGTAAAGGAGTTATGAAGGTTTGTGAAATACATTCCCGATGATGACTAAGCGCATTGAAACAGACCGGGAAAGACTCAGAGGGGACCCGAGATAGGGGCTCAGAGGATCCCAGATAAACTCAGATAAACTCAGATAAACTCAGAAGAACTCAGGGAGCCTCGAGGGTCAACTCCCGCTCCTGAGTCACCTGCTCCCCGGATCGATCGGTCAGAATGATGGTGAACAAATACTCACCTGGCTCTGCGGTCTCGGAAATATCAACCAATTTGTCAAAAACCAGCGACGTTCTGGGCGGATTCTCATACAAAAACAAGCCATCAAACTTCCACGAAAAAGCATCTCCCTCCTGAGGTTCCAGCAACAGACGCACATTACGGATGCCCTGATCGGCAACCAGGGTAGCCGATACAGCCAGCGTGTCGCCCGGCTCAAAAGATGTCGTAAGGGCAGGAGCAAACATCAGGTTCCGGATTTCCAGGCGAGGCTGATCATCGCCCCCGCACGAAGACAGAAAGGCGCCCAGAACAAGGGCCACAAACCAAAGAATAGGTGCTCTTTTCATGAGTCAGGAATTTTGGGATTAAAAATACACTTTTCTCCTCCCGAAACAAAATTCCGCTTGCTCTGAAGGGGATTTTTTCATTAATTTTGGGCTTCTTTTCTGTCTCTTACTTCTGATAGTTACAACTATGCGCCAGATTCTGTCCTTCTTTCTGTTCCTGACCATATCCTTTTGGAATGGCCTCGCAGCCGACACCCTCAAAGTTGCTTGCGTGGGCAACAGCATCACCTACGGGATGGGCATTCCCGACCGGAACAAAACCTATCCAGCCGTTCTGGGTGAGATGCTGGGATCCCGGGCCATCGTCCGGAACTTCGGAGTCAGCGCCCGCACCCTGCTCCGCAAGGGTGACCGCCCCTACTGGAAGGAACAGGCCCTGAAGGACGCTCTGGGGTTTTTCCCCAATGTTGTGGTCATCAAACTGGGCACCAACGACACCAAACCCATGAACTGGAAATATCGTGATGAGTTTCAGGCCGACCTGACGGCTTTGGCAGACACCTTTCTGAATCTGCCCTCCCATCCCAAAGTATTCCTGTGTCTGCCTGCTCCGGGAGATCGTCCTGCCTGGGGCATCAGTGACACCACCACCCGTAAGGAAGTCATTCCCATCATCCAAAGAGTAGCAGCAGCCAAAGGGCTCCCGGTTATTGACCTGTACACCCCGCTGAACCACAAACCCGAGTTGTTCCAAGCCGATAACGTTCACCCCAATGCCGCCGGGGCCGCCATCATCGCTGCAGAAGTCTTCAAGGCACTCCAAACCGTAAAATAATGCACCATCTTATGAGGAAACATCTACTTCCGCTCCTGCTTCTGAGCCTTACCTTCTGGAGCTGCGAAGATGACCACACAGATTACGCTGCCCTGATTCAGGGAACCTGGGTGATTGCCCAGATTGATCACCTGCCCGTTCCGACTGACTCATTGTATGTGTGCATCTATCGTCCCGACATGGTAGAACTCTATGCCAAGGGCTTCGCATTGGACGGGAACAACAGCACCTGGATGGAGAATGACCAGTACAACTACAGTGTTCATGGTAACATCGTCACCCTCACGGGGACTGATGTTTTTGACAATGAATTTCTCATTGTACTCCGTACTGAGGCCGCCTCCGCCACCACCATGACCCAGTCGGTGATCCGGTTTGAGGTGAACGGCGTGGATTATCCCGATCCAAAGGTCTATACCTACCGGAAAGTCACCAGCGACTACAGGGACACATTCACCGGAACTTGGTTTGGGTTCTGCACCACCCCGGGTACCCCGGACACCAATGATTACTACTGGACATTCCATGAAGACGGAACCTGGGATTTTTTCTATCCCGGCCCTGATGACAGTTGGATGATGGACCTTTCGGGGCAACAGCACTACTTCCTGTATGGAGACCTGTTTGTGTGCAATTACACCGATGTGGACACTTCTGACGGAAACGACCAAACCTACGATTGCTGGACATTCCAGATTTCCGGGGATACCATGATCTGGACCAGTGTGGATGCACACGGAGTGGTGAACACCTTCCGGATGGAAAAAGTAGATCATGGCCCTTCAGTAGGTTTTCCGGCTCCGTCCGGCACACCCTGACCACTTTTTACTAACTTCGTGACAAAATCACACGCAACGAAACCTTTGTGAGATACCAAACTCCTTAACTTCAATAACATGTCAACAAACTATTTTAAGAACTACCCCAATAAAGAAGGTTTTTACAAAGAATATGGCGGAGCGTTTGTTCCTCCGATTCTTGAGGTGGAAATGAAGAATATTGCCGATGCCTATTTTGCCATCAGCAAATCGCACAACTTCATCTCCGAACTCAGGAGTATCCGCAAGCACTATCAGGGCCGGCCCACTCCGGTCTATTACTGCAACCGCCTCTCGGACAAATACGGAGCCAGAATATACCTCAAACGTGAGGACCTGAACCACTCCGGGGCACACAAGCTGAACCACTGCATGGGTGAGGCCCTGCTGGCCAAGTTTATGGGGAAGAAAAAACTGATTGCCGAGACAGGTGCCGGCCAGCATGGCGTGGCCCTGGCCACGGCTGCAGCCTATTTTGGACTGGAATGTGAGATCCACATGGGGGAAGTGGACATCATCAAGGAGCACCCCAATGTAGTCCGGATGCAGATATTGGGCGCCACCGTTGTCCCTGTTTCGCACGGTCTGAAAACCCTCAAGGAAGCTGTTGACTCGGCCTTTCAGGCCTATCTGAAAGACCCGGTGAACACCATCTACTGTATCGGATCGGTTGTGGGTCCCCATCCCTTCCCGATGATGGTTCGCGACTTTCAGCGGGTGGTCGGCATTGAAGCCCGGGAGCAATTCTCTGATATGACCGGGGAACTTCCGGACAATGTGGTTGCCTGCGTGGGCGGAGGCAGCAATGCCATGGGCATCTTCACCGCCTTCCTGGAGGACGATGAGTGCGAACTCTACGGAGTGGAGCCGGCCGGCCGGTCCCTGTCTCTGGGCGAACATGCCGCTACGATGACTCTGGGAACCCCAGGAACCATCCACGGATTCAAGTGTTATCTGCTTCAGGACGAAAAGGGCGAACCCGCCCCTGTGTATTCAGTGGCCAGCGGGCTGGACTATCCCGGAGTAGGTCCTGAGCATTGCATGCTGCACGACCTGAAGAGGGTCCAGTATGTAACCATTTCGGATGCAGAGTGCATTGATGCCTTCTATGAACTCAGCCGTCTGGAGGGGATTATTCCCGCCCTAGAAAGTGCCCATGCGGTAGCCTACGCCCTGAAACTGGCCAAACAAGAACCGCAGAAATCCATTCTGGTGAACCTGAGCGGACGTGGTGACAAGGATGTGGACTTCGTCATTGAAGAATACGGCCTGCCTGAGAACCGTAAAAAATAGGCTCCCTGATATGAAACGGCTTCTTGTCGCAGCGATAATAACCTCGCTGCTTCTGTGCAGTTGTGAGGATGACGACACAGACTATGCTGCATTGTTGACCGGCACCTGGGTGAATACCCATGTTGACAACGTTCCCGTCCTGACCGATGATTCCTATGTATGCCAATACCGACCGGACATGGTCCAGTTCTACGCTCAGGGGGTTCGGCTGGATGAGAACAACAAAACCTGGAGAGAAAGCGACACATACACATACCAGGTGGAAGGCCGGATGATCATCATTGACGGAACCGATGTCAACAACAAAACCTATCATCTGGAACTCGAGATTGTGGCCATGACGCGGAACTCCTTTACTGAGGTAGTCAAAGAATACAAGGTGGACAATGTGAACTACCCAGACCCCAAGTCCTACACCTACCACAGAGTCACCGAGGATTACAGCGACCAGTTTGTCGGAGTATGGTACGGGCATTGTACCACACCAGGCACCTCAGACACCGGATATCACTATTGGGAGTACTTCGCCGACGGCAGTTTCAACTACTATTACCAGGATGAAAACGACGACTGGGTCAGAAAGTCGGACAACGACGGCGGGTATTTTCTGTACGGAAACCTGATGGCCTCCAATTACACCAACGATTTGATTTCGGGAGGCACCGGGAAGGCCTATGAGTGCTGGAACTTTCAGATCACCGGGAACAATATGATCTGGACCGGACTCCGGGAAAACGGACAAACCATCACCTACGAAATGTCCAAAGTGGCCCAGGCCCCTTTATAGATTCCCCGATTCTGGGCTGATTGATGCTAACCGGTTATTTCAGAACCGAACCCCTGACCACAAAGCCAAACCCAAAGCCGGGTTCGGCTGGCCATTCTTCGCCCGTTGCCATATTGATATGGTAACCACTCCCACCCCGATATGCTTTGGCACTTACAAAACCCTTGCCTCGGATATCCACAGATTCGACACCCACATAAACAGTCCCTTGCGTGCGTATCTCATATTGGGAGAGATCTACTTTGATTTTTACGGAACGATTTCTGGGCACCGAAACATAATGGGGTGATTTCATCAGGGGCGTGTACCCGTCACTGTCCTTGCGATACACAACCACCCGAAAGATCAAAGTATCAAACTGACTATAAATGTGATTGAGTTCCAATTCCTGCAAGAAAGTCTCCTGCCTGAGTCTCAGCAGTACACCTGCTTGGATTCCCTCCTGCTCCATCCTCTTGCTTTCAGCAGCGTTCATCAGCTTTGAAGGCCGCCGAAAGAGCGTAAAGGACAACAACGGAGCCGAAATCCCTCTTGAGTTCAGGTTCCTCATTCCAGTCCATTGACTCCTCTGAGAGGTAACTACAACAGCATCCAAAGGATGCGAATAATCAATCAGCACGATTCTTACCATCTTCCGTATGTCTGCTGCCAGGGAATCTTCAACCGTACGAACTGGAACGGAATATGGCCAAAAAGAAAGATGGGAAAAAGTGAGCGACGCTCCCCTGAGACTATCCGGGATACTCAATGCGAAATGCCCTTTTACATCAGTAGTGGTACTCCAGCGAGTATTCATAATCCCGATATTGACGTATTCCACCGGGACGCCCGAAGAGTTGACACACACCCCGGTAATGAGACGCTGCCCATACATACCGGGAATAAACAACATCATCATCGCAAAAGCCCAAATCTTACCCATACGCAGATTATTGAAAACAAGCCATGAACAAAGACAAAAGCATAGTATCAAAAAACAGACCATCTTCGGGTATAACCTCACTCAGACTATTGCTTCTATACATAAAAAAGTCACTAGTGTCCGATTATTTACTTTAATTAGTGACCGAAAAAACGTGAAGCCTACGGGAGGGGGTAACAGATTCTTGACTCAGGGATTGAGTTGGATATCAAAGGGGATAAACATATTGTGTTTTGCCGAATTTAAACGTTGAGTGTAATTTGAAAAAACAAAGCAGAACTTGGCTATTTTACCAAAAATTGGTAACTTTGGCTAAAATTGTTTAAAATGAAAAATACATCAATATCACTTGGAAATTATTTCGACCAATTCGTGCAAACTCAAGTATCTGCTGGTCGATATAAAAATGTAAGTGAAGTTATTCGTGCAGGACTTCGATTATTAGAAAATGAAGAAAGTAAAGTAATCGCTTTGAAGAAGGCAATTCAAGATGGATTAAACAGTCCAAGGGTGGAAAACTTTGATTTTGATGAGAATCTAAAACAACTGAAAGCTGAAAAAAGAAAAAATGGCTAAAGTTATCTTAAGGCAGAAAGCCATTGACGATTTAAATAATATTTGGAATTACACTTTCAAACAATGGTCTGAAAATCAAGCCGATAGATATTATGCAATATTAAAATTTGCTTGCAATGAAATTGGAGAAAACCCAGATCTTGGGAGAGAATATACAGGAATTAATGGAAATTTACTCGGCTTCAAATCAGGGAAGCACATTATATTTTACCATGTGATTTCAGAAGACGAAATCGAAGTTATTAGAATATTGCACGAAAGAATGGATTTAAAAAATCGATTGACAGAATAAATAACTACACACAATAATTAGGCCTCCATGTGGCATTTAGTACTCAACATAAAGGCTCCCTCACCCTGTAACACAAAATAAAAAACCGCAAAAACATCAGTGAATCAATGAATTCGCGGTTCCTCCCGTGATCCGCCTGGGGCTCGAACCCAGGACCCCAACATTAAAAGTGTTGTGCTCTACCAGCTGAGCTAGCGAATCGTTCCTTAAAAGCGGTGCAAAGGTAACACCTCGTTTCGAAAAACCAAGCCTTTGGGGTTGAAAACCCCCTTAAAAATAAACAAAACAGCGGAATAACAACGTTACTCCCCAGAAATGGAGATGATGGAGGCCATGTTCATGATGTCACGCACCGAGGACTCTTCGGGGAGCACATGCACCGGTTTCTCCAGACCCAGCAGGATCGGCCCGATGGATTCCAGATTCCCCAGTTTCTCCATAAACTTGCTCAGGATGTTGCCAGAACTCAGACACGGGAAGATATACACATTGGCAGGCTGGTCTCCCAACTTGTTGAAGGGAAACTTCTCGGCCCGCAACCTGCCGTCCAGAGCTATGTCGGCCTGCATTTCCCCGTCAACCAGCAACTGCGGATAGTTCTGGTGCAGATACTCCACAGCAGCAGCAACCTTGGTGGGGCTCCCCTCAGCAATATTCCCGAAGTTCGAGAAGGAAAGCATGGCAATGCGGGGCTCGATATTGTAGGTCCGCACCGCATCGGCCACCAACAGAGCTGTCTGCACCAACGTGTTGGAATCCGGATTCACATTCACCGAAACATCCGCCAGAAAGATAGGCCCGCTACGGGTCATCAGCATATGCATCCCGGCCACGTGGCGGGCCTGGTTGTTCACCCCGATTACCTGAAGCACCGGACGCAGGGAATCAATGTAGTTGTTGGAATAGGTCATGATCACCCCGTCAGCATCCCCGGCCTCGACCATCATCAGGCTGAAATACTCCCTGAGTTTCATCTTCTCAAGGGCATCACTATAGGATGTCCCCTTCCGCTGCCGCTTTTCATAGAAAATGGCCGCATAACGCTCACGGGTTTCCCGGTTGACCTCACACCATGGATCCACCACCTGCATGCCCTCGAGGTCGATGTTGTTCTCGGCGGCAATGCGGTGTATCTTTTCGTAGTTCCCCACCAGAATGGGATGAGCCAACCCGTGATTCAGCACCGCCTGAGCGCCCTGCAGGGTACGAAGCGTACTGCCGTGCGACAGCACCACCCTCCTGGGATTGGCCTTTGCCTTGGTGCGGATCATGCGCATCATTTCATTGCTGTGTCCCAGGCGCTGCTCCAACTCAAAAGCATATCCGTCCCAATCCGTAACAGGCTTGCGCGCCACACCTGATTCCATCGCAGCCCGGGCCACAGCCATAGAAATACGGGTAATCAGGCGGGGATCCACCGGCTTGGGAATAATATACTCCCTGCCGAAAGACATATCCTTCTTTTTATACACCGAAGCCACCACGTCGGGCACCGGCTCCTTGGCCAGGGCCGAAATAGCGCGCACAGCTGCAATCTTCATTTCCTCATTGATACAGGTGGAACGGACGTCCAGAGCCCCCCTGAAAATATAGGGAAAACCCAGCACATTGTTCACCTGGTTGGGATGATCGGAACGGCCGGTGGCAAAGATGATATCCGGACGGGACGCCATGGCTTCCTCGTAGGAAATTTCGGGATTGGGATTGGCCAGCGCAAACACAATGGGGTTGGAGGCCATGGAACGGACCATTTCCCCGCTAAGCACATTGCCCTTGGACAGTCCCAGAAATACATCTGCTCCACGGATGGCTTCCTGCAGCGTGTGCACCGGGTCGGAGGTAGCAAACTCCAGCTTCATGGCATTCATGTCCGACCGGGAAGTGTGCAGCACACCCTTGGAATCGCACATATAAATATGGCCGGCAGGCACCCCCAGCAACTTGTACAGCCGGCTACAGGAAATTGCCGAGGCCCCTGCCCCGTTCACCACGATACGCACCTCATCAATCTTCTTTCCGGCAATCTCCAAGCCGTTCAGCAGAGCGGCCCCGGAGATGATGGCCGTACCATGCTGATCATCATGCATCACGGGAATGGACAGCTCCTTCTTCAACCTGTCCTCAATGGCAAAACACTCAGGGGACTTAATGTCCTCCAGGTTGATGCCCCCAAAGGTCGGTGCGATGGCCTTGACCGTTTCCACAAAGGCATCCACATCGGTCTGGTCCACTTCGATATCAAACACATCAATATCGGCAAACACCTTGAAGAGCAAACCCTTACCTTCCATAACCGGCTTCCCGGCCAACGCGCCGATATCTCCAAGGCCCAACACAGCAGTACCATTGGAAATAACGGCCACCAGATTTCCCTTTGCGGTGTATTTATAAGCATTCTCAGGGTCTTTCTCAATCTCCAGACAAGGTTCGGCCACACCCGGGGAATAAGCCAGAGAAAGGTCCGACTGGGTACTGGAGGGTTTGGTGGGAACCACCTCAATCTTTCCGGGGCGTCCCTGAGCGTGGTACCACAGAGCTTCTTCTTTGGTAACTTTAGGCATACAATCAACATTTAAGGGATTTCTTTCCGGAAGCAAAGCCGAAACCTGATGCCGGAAAAACCGGGCACAAAAGTACCCCATAAATCCGGAAAAAAAAGCATTTCGACCAGATTTGACGACACATTGTCACAGAAAACCCGGGACAAAGCGTCAAATAGTCACCATTTTGTAAAAAAATCGGGCTGGCAACGGTTTTGCAGCTCCTCTGTAAAGTCCAAACAACGCAAATAAAAAACACAAACATATGAACCTGAACCAATTCACCCTAAAGGCACAGGAAGCCATTGAACAGGCCTTCCAGATTGCCCGCCAAAAGCAACAGCAGGCAGTGGACACCAGCCATCTGTTGCAAGCAATCATGACCGAAAGCGAACACATCGCAGGATTTCTGTTCAAGAAAATGAATGTACCCATCCCCACCATCAGGCAGGGACTGGAGCGATTGACGGATGCCGGAACCCGGGTAACGGGTGCAGAACCTTATCTGACGCCCGCTGCCAATAAAGCCCTACAGGAAGCATGTGCCGCATCGGGGAGCATGGGAGATCAGTTTGCCTCAGTGGAACACCTGCTGCTGGGCATCCTCTCGGCGGGGGACAGCACGGCCCAGTTGCTCAAAGATCATGGAGCCACCACACGGGACCTGAAAAAGGCCATCACCGAACTCCGTAAAGGCGCTCAAGTGAACAGCCAAACGGCAGAGGAAACCTACGATGCCCTGGGACGATACGCCATCAACCTCAACGAACGCGCTCGCAGCGGCAAGCTCGACCCGGTCATCGGAAGGGATGAAGAAATCCGGCGGGTACTGCAGATCCTGTCGCGGAGGACCAAGAACAACCCCATCCTCATCGGGGAACCGGGGGTGGGAAAGACGGCCATCGCCGAGGGGCTGGCCCACAGAATTGTTGACGGGGATGTCCCCGAGAACCTGCGCTCCAGACAGATATTCTCACTCGATATGGGTGCTCTGATTGCCGGAGCCAAGTACAAGGGCGAGTTCGAAGAAAGGCTGAAGTCGGTGGTGCGTGAGGTAGTCGAATCACAGGGTGAGGTGGTGCTGTTTATTGACGAAATCCACACCCTGGTCGGTGCTGGCCGGAGCGATGGCGCTATGGATGCCGCCAACATCCTGAAGCCCGCCCTGGCAAGGGGTGACCTGAGGGCCATCGGAGCCACCACTCTGGACGAGTACCAAAAATACTTCGAGAAGGACAAAGCTCTGGAACGCCGGTTTCAGTCGGTGATGATCGAAGAACCGGACACCCTGAGCGCCATCTCTATCCTACGCGGGCTCAAGGAACGCTATGAAATGCACCACCAGGTCCGCATCCGCGATGAAGCTATTGTCGCCGCAGTGGAACTCTCCCAGCGGTATATCTCCGACCGTTTTCTGCCCGACAAGGCCATTGACCTGATGGACGAAGCTGCTGCCCGCCTGCGTCTGGAGATCAATTCCGTACCCGAGGAAATCGACACCATTGAGCGCAACATCAAGCAACTGGAGATAGAACGTCAGGCCATAAAGCGCGAGGGCGATAACGCCAAGCTGAAACAGCTCGGGGAAGAGATTGCCACGCTGTCCGAACAACGCAACAGCATGCGGGCCAAATGGCAGCATGAAAAGGAACTGGTCACCGCCATTCAGGCGCAGAAGAACGCCA
This sequence comes from Bacteroidales bacterium UBA4181, assembly GCA_002380425.1. Classification (GTDB taxonomy): domain Bacteria; phylum Bacteroidota; class Bacteroidia; order Bacteroidales; family UBA4181; genus UBA4181. Next base: position 2,546 of record DFUR01000106.1, on the reverse strand, counting down.
TAGAGGGTTTCAAGAACGAGGCCCAGCAGGCGGAACGCAACGGGAATTACGAGCGTGTGGCCGAGTTGCGCTACGGCAAGATCCGGGATGCCGAAGCTGCCATCAGCAACCTCACCTCCCGGCTGCAGGAGTTGCAGGCCGACTCAGCGCTGATTCAGGAGGAGATTACCTCCGAAGACATTGCCGGTGTCGTGGCCCGCTGGACAGGCATCCCGGTGGCCCGGATGCTGCAGAGTGAACGCGAGAAGTTGCTGCATCTGGAAGAGGAGTTGCACAAGCGGGTGGTTGGACAAGACGAAGCCATTGAAGTGGTGGCCGATGCGGTACGCCGGAACCGTGCAGGATTGTCGGATGGCCGCAAACCCATCGGTTCATTTATCTTTCTGGGCACAACAGGAGTCGGCAAGACCGAGCTGGCCAAAGCTCTGGCTGAGTTTCTGTTCAACGACGAAAACATGATGACCCGGATTGACATGTCAGAGTATCAGGAACGCCATGCTGTATCCAGACTCATCGGAGCGCCTCCGGGATATGTGGGCTACGATGAAGGAGGACAACTCACCGAAGCCGTCCGGAGAAAACCCTATTCGGTGGTTTTGTTGGATGAGATTGAGAAGGCACACCCCGATGTGTTCAACATCCTGCTGCAGGTGCTCGACGACGGGCGGCTGACCGACAACAAGGGCCGGACCGTGAATTTCAAGAATACCCTGATCATCATGACTTCCAACCTTGGGTCCCACCTGCTTATGGAGCGCATGGAGGCCCTCAATGAGCAAAACCGGGAATCGCTTCTGGAGCAGGTCCGAAAGGAAATATTGGCTCTGCTCAAGCAGACCATCCGGCCTGAGTTCCTCAACCGGATTGACGAGACGGTGATGTTCACCCCGCTGACCCGCCAGGAACTCCGCGAAATCGTCCGGCTTCAGATTGGTCAGGTTATCAGGATGCTGGGTGCCAACAATATTGGCCTGGTGGTCGAAGACAGTGCCATTGACTGGCTGCAGGAACAGGGATACGACCCACAGTTTGGCGCAAGGCCTGTCAGGAGGCTCATCCAAAAGCACATCCTCAACGAGCTTTCACGGCAGATACTTTCCGGAAAGGTCCAGGCGGGAATGCAAATCAGGGCCTCTGCTGGGGCGAATGGGATAGAATTCGGAAACTGACGGCCCGAAATCCACACCATTTCGTACTTTTGCTTTCTGTCAGGACTACGGAAGCATGCCCATCATCACACTCACCACCGACTGGGGAGACGACTATTACACAGGCATCGTCCGGGGGCGGCTGCACCAGCTGAACCCGGATGCCTCTGTGGTTGATTTGTCACACCACATCCCGCCGTTCCATCTCCCTCAGGCCGCCTGGGTGGTGGCCCGCAGCCTGCCCCACTTCCCTGCCGGAACAGTGCATTGTATCGCCGTGCACAACGCCCAGGGGACCACCCAGGAATGCATCGCCGCCCGCTACCAGCAACAATATCTGGTGGCTCCGGACAACGGATTGCTGGGCATGATCTGCACCCTCCCCCCCGAGCAGGTCGTACGCATCACCCCTTCGGGAGAGGTCTTCCCCTCCTTCCCGACCCTAGGCACCCTCGCGCCCGCTTCGGCACACCTCTCTCTGGGACATTCTATCGGGGACCTGGGCCCGGACACCTCCGACTATACCAAACTCACCCCTCTGCTGCCCAGCCTGCACGAACACAGCATCACCGGGACCGTCATGTTCATAGACAACTTCAAGAACCTCATCACCAATGTCACCCGCGAAGAATTTGAAAGAGTGGGCAAGAACAGGCCTTTTGAGCTGTTTGTGGCCAGCCATCGACACAAACTCACCCGCATCAGCACCCGCTACCAGGACGTAGCCCCCGGTGAACTCATTGCCCTGTTCAACGCATCAGATTACCTGGAAATAGCCATGAATCGCGGGCCCCTCGCCGACATCCTCAACATCACCCCCGGCACCAACATCATCATCCGCTTCTCCTGACCCAAACGTTTTTCAATCCACCCATCCCCACAGATAGTGTCCTACACAGACGACATTGATATCGGCATGGCTTAAACATTAACCAATAGTTATTATCCTGATAATGGAGCCATATAACGCGATAATAAATAACGCCAAACCACAAGACACCTCGTATTTGACGCACATACAATAAAATAAGAAACAGCGATTAAACCCATAAACATCTGTTTATAAGCACTATCAACACGCAACACCTAATCTCTCCACGGGCACATATATCCCCAAAAATCAAATAAACCGCCCAAACAAACTACCAGATAGTTTTTTTATGAAAATATTTGGTTGGTTGGTTGGTTGGTTGGTTGTTTATTGTATATTTGCTCGAAGAAATAACATACAACTGATTTAAACCTGAAGATTGTAGGTAACAAAAGAATAGCACCACCAGCAACACCAGCAACAACGGAAACAATGGCAACACAGAACAAATATTCTGTTTACAAACAAAGAACTCTATTTACGGAACGATGTCAAGCCTGAAAAGACAAATATGAGTGGTTCGATTT
>DFUR01000038.1 GCA_002380425.1 Bacteroidales bacterium UBA4181 | reverse complement strand
GGGATTGCCATTGTGGTGTATCTCAATCAAACCCCCGACCAGCCCCGCGAACGTGACTATGCTTTTGCTGGTTCGTTTTATGCTTTTGCGATATGGGTGGGTTTAGGGTTGATGGCTCTGATGAACGCCATTCCCCTGGCAAGGCGGAACTTCTGGATTGCCGGGGCCATTCTGGGAGGAACCCTGCTACTGGTCCCTGTGTGGATGTTTTCCCAGAATTTGGATGATCATGACCGTTCCGGGCGGACTCTGGCCCGTGACATGGGCGTACAGTTTCTGCAAAGTTGCCCTCCCAATGCCATTCTGTTCACTTATGGAGACAATGATACCTATCCGCTTTGGTATGTTCAGGAAGTGGAGGGGGTTCGGACGGATGTGCGGGTAGTGAATCTCACCTATTTATATGCTGGTTGGTATGTGCAGCAGATGACTCGTAAGGTATATGATTCCGAACCCCTCCCTTTGCCGGAGCATCCAGAGGCTTATCTTCCCGGAGGTCACTCGGCACTTGTGGATTCTCTGGTTCGGAACCGTTCCGGCCGTCCGGTATGTTTTTCCATGACGGTACCCGCCCGGTATTACGGCTCCTACCGCAGGCAGCTGGTACAGCAAGGTTTGGTGTTTCGCTATGATCCCAACCAGGTCGCCGCTGTTTCTGAAGGGGAGGTGACGGACGGTATCCGCTCAGACACCGACTGGACCTATCGTCAGTTGGTGGATTCTGCGTCCTGGGGAACACTGCACCAGCAGGGAGTCTATCCGGATGAAACGTGCCGCCGCATGATGAATACCATACGTGGGGTGTATCTTCATCTGGCCCTGGAACTGGTGTTTGCGGGTCGTACGGATTCTGCCGTCAGGGCTCTGGATGCCATGGAGGCCCGGCTGCCCAGGCTCCAGGCAGAAGCATCCTGGGGAGGGCAATGGCAATCTTCTTCGCTGATGCCCGTATTGACCTGTTATATGGCCGGGGCAACTTCAAAGGCCAATGATCTGGCGGATGAATGTTACCGGACACTTCGGGATGAACTTGATTATTTCAACAGGTTTCCCCGGCGGATGTCCGGGTCGGTACGTGATTATGTCCAGGACCGTGAACAGACCCTGGCAAGCCTGAAGGAACTTGCCCAAAAATACGGTCAGCCACAGTTGCTCAGAAAATGGGACCGGCTACCCTAACGTCCGGTGGCGCAGCCGGCAGCAGTACGTAGCAGACCCGGAGCATCCAGGCCTGCTTCGTTTTGGATGCCGGTAATGATTTTCCCGTTCCAAAACAACTCAACAGCTCCGTTATACGGGTCCCGGATGGTTAGCAAACCTTCCTGTATGTCCGAGGGACTTTGTTCGGCCAGTTGGGCGTACTTGGTAAGGATTTCCTTTGCTTTATCAGCCGTACCGGCATCCATCAGGAACAGCGTAGACTGTTTGTCCCCTTTTTGATAAATGCACGATACCACCTGATTCAGAAATGAATGTCCCAGAAACCCCGAGGTGATGTACTTCTCACTATGGGCCAGTTTGTTTTGTTCAGGAAAACAGGCCAACAACCCGGGCAGAGTTCCGGGTTCTCCCAGATTTCGGGCAAAACGCTCCGCCAGAGTGCGTATATCCTTTTGCATTTCGGGGCTGTCAAAGGGGCTTTCTATCTTGACATACACATTCCGGGTGAGGAAGTTGAGGACAGTACCCTCCTGATAGCCTTCTGTGCCTACCGGAATATAACTCAGTTCAGGGGAGCGTTCTGCAGCATACACCCCAAAAGCCATCAGCGGGGAGGCGTGTACATACACTTGCATGGAAATATAGGTGTCTCCTTTTTTGTATTCCACCGCCAGCATCTCCCTGAAGTCAAACAGCAGGAAATTTTCAGCAGCCCCGTTGATTCGTTCAAACAAGGTTTCTTCGTTAAACATTTCCACTTCGGGAGTCATCACCCAGTTCTCCAGCGAGGGCAGAGCTTTTTTTATGTCGTCGGCCGACTGGGACCATGCAGACAGGGTACCCAGGAGGAAGATGCTCAGAATCAGGATATTTTTGCGCATATTGAGGATGGTTTTCAAGCCAGAAATTCTCTGGGAATATTGCTCAGCCGGGAGATGTCCTGCATTTTGTAGGCCACATTGAACCCGGTAGTACACTGTACCGTGCACGATTCGCATCCGCTGCAGGCATTGGCTGGCACGTTGAGTGCGGCGAGGGTTTCCTGACCCATGGAAGGAAGCCGGTAGCCATAAGTGTACATATAGGCCCGCATCATGTCCGGAATGGGCAGATGTCTGGGGCATTGCTCAATACACTTTCCGCATTGCTGACAGAACATCTCGTTGGGTACCAGGGAGGCCACCGGATTCAGGAATTGTTTTTCGGTAGCATCCATCTCCAGATGTGTGGCGGCATCGACGCACGATTTGAGTTGCTCAAAATTCAGAAAACCCGGGATGGCAGTATGGATGAATGGATGTTCCCACACCCATTTGAGGCAGGCCTTAACATTATTGGGTTTGGTGCGTTCACGGTCCAGGTATTCCCCCCCGGCAGTGGCTTTCATGGCCACAATACCAAGACCTTCACGGTGCGCCCGCTCCAGAGCAGGGATCAAATCGGCCAGATAAGTTTGTTTGTAGTTGAACGAAGTGAGTACCACATCCCAGGCTTTGGCATCCAGCATGGCGTTGATCACGGCGGGTTCCTGGCTGTGGGTGGAGATGCCGATCCATTTGATTTTGCCAGCTTTCTTGAGGTTAGTCAGAGCCGTCAGCACCTCGGGGTGGCTGGCCACCGCAGCGGGAGCCCCGTGGACATAAAAAATATCCACGTAGTCCATCTGAAGTCTTTTGAGGCTGGTTTCAAATCCTGATAAGAAGCTGGAAATCAGGGACGAACTTGTCAGATCCCTCCCGAGGCTGACCTTGGTGCCGATCACGAAAGAATCGCGGGGTATGTCCTTGAAAAAGTTTCCCAGCATGGTTTCATTCTGTCCGTTCTGATAACCGTTAGCGGTGTCGAAATGTCTCACACCTGCGTCAAAGGCAGCCTTGAGCAAGTTGGGATTGTCTGCCCGCATCACGCCCATACTCAGGATGGGTAGCGACAGCCCGGTCTTTCCCAATGGGCGGACAGGAATACGGGGCGCAGCAGAAGGAGTTGCATCGGCTGCGAGGGCAGGAAGGGATACTGCCAGGCCAGTGCCTGCGGTGGCAGAGATCTTTAGAAAGTTCCGCCGGTTGATGCTGTTTGTGCTCATGGGGAAAAGGTTAAGTTTGAGCAAATATAGCGAAAAATCAACTGATCAGCTGATGGAACACACTGCATGAATGCTGTTTAACATTTTTTGGGAATTTCAGCTGACGGGCACAATGCTTTCCAGCAGCACGTACCAAAGATACCCTTTGACCGAGGGATAGCCCATCTTTCGCAGCAGTTCCATATACTGCCTTACCTGAGCCTGATGTTCGGGAGTCATTCGGGCTCCGAACTTGAAATCCACCACGGTAGCTTCCTCACCCTTGATGATGACTCGGTCCGGGCGGCAAATGGAACCACCGGGAATCAGAATGGAAGATTCCAGCCGGTGCGTGTCATCCGGGTGAAACCAGGAACGCACCCGTTCGTCCTCAAGCATGTGCTCTACAGACATTTGCAGTGCCTGCTTCTTATCCTGAGGCAAGAATCCCTGCTGCGACAGTTCTTCCAGGCAGCAGGCAATGTCCCCGGTATCCCGGATGCGGCTGAATGCCTCATGCAGCAGGCGTCCCTGATGCAGGGCACCGGGAGCTTCGGGGCTTTCGGAGAACCAGTGGTCCCGATGAACCAGGGGAACAGGTGGCCTGGGTTGTATCTTTCTGAACAGTTGAGG
>DFUR01000091.1 GCA_002380425.1 Bacteroidales bacterium UBA4181 | reverse complement strand
GGCTTATGCTGCCGAGATGATTGCCCGTGCCGGGGTGGGACAACTCACGCTGGTAGATGCCGATGTGGTGCATCCGTCCAATCTCAACCGGCAGTTGCTGGCCCTTGGCAGTACCCTGGGACAACCCAAGGCTGCGCTGATGGCGGCCCGTTTACGGGATATCTGTCCGGGCATCCGGCTGAATGTGAGGGAGGAGTATATCCGGGATGAACGTACCGAACAGCTCATGAGTCAGAAGTTTGACTATGTGGTGGATGCCATTGATACACTCGCTCCCAAGGTCTTCCTGCTGTTCAACGGGATGAAGCACGGGCAGCGGATGGTGAGCTCCATGGGTGCCGGCGGAAAGATGGATCCGGCTCAGATACATGTGGCCGATTTATTCCAGACCCGTCATTGCCGCCTGGCGCATTTCCTGCGCAAGCGCCTGCGCAAACTGGGCGTGGGCCCCGGGATACAGGCCGTGTATTCCACGGAGTTTCCAATGGAGGATTCTGTCACTTTGTGTGAGGATGAGCCCAATAAAAAATCAGTGGTGGGTACCATATCCTACATGCCGGCACTGTTTGGATGTTACTGTGCCTCGGTAGTGATTCGCGACCTTTTGGAACTCAGCCCGGCGGTCCGCGCCGGCTCAATGATGAATCATGATGCAGTCAATGAATAAGGCAATCATTCTGGACCGCGACGGTGTTATCAACCGGGAGCGTGGTGGCTATACCTGGAAGCAGGAGGATTTTGTGCTCACCCCGGGTATTATTCCCTTTCTGCAGGCTGCCCGGGATAAGGGTTATATCTTTATCGTAGTTACCAATCAGGGTGGTATCGCCCGGGGCATGTTCACGGCTGCTGAGGTGGAACAGGTGCATGAGTATATGCGGTCGTTGCTCCGGCAGGGAGGTATTGAGCTGCAGGAGATATACTACTGTCCTCATTCCAATCGTCTGGAGCGTTGTCTGTGTCGCAAGCCCGGTTCCCTGATGCTCGAAAAAGCCATTGCCCGTTTCCGCATTGATGTGGGACACTCTTTCTTTATTGGCGATCATGAACGCGACCAGCAGGCGGGCGAGGCAGCGGGCATTCCCTTTGTCCGGATTGAGCCCAATGAGGATTTGATGCATTATGTAGATATTCTATGAAAGTTACCATTCTCGGTTCCGGAACCTCCCAGGGGGTTCCCGTGATTGCCTGCCAGTGTCCGGTGTGCCAGTCCGGGGATGCCCGGGATAGAAGGTTGCGCAGTTCCGTGCTTGTCGAGGTGGACGGAAAGGTACTGGTTGTGGACAGTGGCCCGGACTTTCGTCAGCAGATGCTGGCGGCCAAAGTGTGGCATCTGGATGCGGTGTTGTTCACGCACGGCCACAAGGACCATCAGGCAGGGCTGGATGATATCCGGGCTTATAATTATGTGCAGCAACAGCCTATGGATATCTACGCTGAGGAGCGGGTGCAGAAGGGTCTCCGGCAGGAGTTTCCTTATATCTTTTCAGACCACCGTTATCCCGGTGTTCCTGAGGTGCATCTGCATACCATCACTCAGGAGCCTTTTTTTATTGGGGATACCCGTATCGTCCCGGTGCGTGTGATGCACATGAACCTTCCGGTGCTGGGATTCCGTATAGGGTCCTTTGCCTACATCACGGATGCCAACTGGATTTCTGATGAGGAGATGACCAAGCTGGAAGGCTTGGATTGTTTGATCATCAACGGACTGCGCCACCGGCAGCATATTTCGCACTATACGCTTTCCCAGGCGGTTGCGGTGATTGATCGTTGTGGAGCCCGACGGGGATACATCACCCATGTGAGTCATCAGATGGGGCTCCATGCTGAGGTGGAACGGGAACTGCCAGCCCATATCCGGCTGGCCTACGATGGATTGGAATTGAATGTGGAATAATTGATTGCCTATGAACCTATCTATGGTTTCTCCTCCGGAATGGTCCGATTACGAATTGTTGGACAGTGGGTCGTTTGAAAAACTGGAACGTTTTGGGGCGTATTGTCTCCGGCGTCCGGAGCCTCAGGCTGTATGGCCTAAGGCGCTGAGTGAGGGAGAGTGGTCCAGGCTGGCACAAGCCAGCTTTGTGAGGGACAAGGGCCGAGGTCCGGGAGCGGATGCCGGGGAGCGTGGTTCCTGGGTGCTCCGGCCGGGAATGCCTCAGCAGTGGTTTATGTCCTATCGTTACGGGAATATGCTGCTGCGTTTCCGGTTGGGGCTCACGGCCTTTAAGCATGTGGGCCTGTTCCCCGAGCAGGCTTCCAACTGGAATTATATCTACGACTTTACTTCCTCCATGAAGGGCTCCCGACCCAGGGTGCTGAACCTTTTTGCTTATACCGGCGGGGCTTCTCTGGCGGCCTGTGCGGCCGGAGCTGAGGTTACCCATCTGGATTCTGTGCGACAGGTGGTGACCTGGACCAGGGAGAATATGGAGGCAAGCGGTCTGGACGGTATCCGCTGGATGGTGGATGATGCGTTGAAATTCCTGCGCCGTGAGGCCAAAAGGGGAAATCTCTATTCGGGCATTATTCTGGATCCGCCCGCCTACGGACGGGGGCCGGAAGGCGAAAAGTGGGTTCTGGAAGAGGGGATGGATGAGTTGATGTCGTTGTGTGGGCGGTTGCTGGAGCCTTCGCGGGCTTTTGTGGTGTTGAATCTGTATTCTATGGGGTATTCTTCGCTGATTGCGGATAATCTGGTGCGTTGTTTTTTTCCGGGGCCGTCGAGGGTGGAGTCGGGGGAGTTGTTTGTGCCGGACAGGGCGGGGCGAAGGCTGCCTTTGGGGGTGTTTGCAAGGCTGGAGCGGTAAGTTCCGACAGGGCTACAGAGCGCAAGTCACAGCGAGGTCCTCAGCAGGGCTACGGGGTTGCCAGGCACAGCTTCCGACCCGGGCACAGCGGTTGCCAGACACAGCGAGGTCCTCAACAGGGCTACGGGGCGGCTCGACTTTGCTTCGCAGCTGTGACGGGAAACTCGTCTTTTTAGCCGCCCTGCGGGCGTCTAACATCCTCGAACAGTTCCCGTCACGGCCGCTGCGAACCTGCGTCTCGCTTTTTCGCCCCTCCGCAACAGTTTCGTCCCTCGCTGTGTCCTGCTGCCGCTGTGTTCCGTTTCGGGATGTCCCCATCCTTTGCTTCTCCCCATCCCTTGGTGGTTCCCGTTCATTTGACAGTTCCCGTCATCGCGGTCGGAAGCTACGCCTCACAATTCCCACCCCTCCGCAGCAGTCGTCACCCACCCATCCTTGCTCAAACGGGTTTTAGCTTCGTCCCTCGCTGTGACTTGCAACGGGGGGCTCCGGGTCGGGATTCTTCGGGAAGCGGGTGCGTCCATTTCATCACAGAGGTATGAGATTGCGCATATACTTCCGATAGGGGGGATATACGCAATAATTGGGAAGGAAATCTCCTTGTGCTCAAACCGTTTCGTGTTCGGAGCGGGCAGTCCAACGGTGCTCTTCACTTGCGTTACTAATCAGTATGTTTATTCGGAAATAGTTGGGTGTCAACTGTCGTGCTCAAAGAAAAATATTTTGAGGAGCGAGAGAATTATGTTATGTTTTTATCTACCTTGGTGGCATTAAGTACATCATAATAGTTTAGCGTTACAACTGTAGTTATTGTTCTAAGTTATTGTTAGTGAGCAGATATGTGGCCATAAGTTTGGAGAAGCGTTCTAATTCACTGTGGGATAAAATTTTGTTTACTGAATGATGAATCTCCTATGGCTGTTTGGTCGCTCAAGTGATGTGCGAGAATCTTGTGTGAAGCCTATGGGACTGAGAATTCATTTCTATAAAGAATATAAACGCAATACGTTTATCCAATCGTTATAGGGCATTTTAGGACTGACAACAAACGACAATAGAACAATGAACTGGGTAGCAATTTTCAATAGACTTTTTGAAATAATAAACACACAAGGCGACACTTATTACGGTGGGACAAGATTCCTGAATACAATCAGAGAAGTAAATTACGCTGTGCCAAACTATCAGACTTATATCGACCAGAGACGAGAACAAAACAAAAGCACAAGTAGGAGAGATTACTACTTTGACTTGTTTATGGAACAGCCTGAACAAGATAGACGACAAATCACAGATTCCATTCTTGACACTGTCGGACACTTGCAACCTGATAAAACAGAAAGTATTAGACAACTGCTTGGACAAGCTCAACAAGTCCAAGCACATCAAGTTGCAATTCCTCAAGACCTTTGGAATGCAGACCGTTTGACGGAGTATTTAGAAGGAATGGATAATGCCATAACTGAAGGAAACTACGAATACACGTTGACATTGGCGTATACTTGCCTTGAAGGATTTTACAAATCATTTATTCGTGAAAAAATTCCGGCTCAAATAGCCTTAACAGAATTAACACCAATGTCTGTTCAAATCAGAAACTTCATAAAAGTACAATTAAACGCTAACGGAATAGCATACCCTGAACAAGTTTTGACACTAATATCAACAGTTACAAACGCAGTATGTAATGCAAGAAATGATTTTAGTGATTCTCATAGTGGTAACAGGGCTGAAAAGTGGGTTGCTGTCTATTTGAGAGATAACGTAAATTCAATTGTAAAAATGCTCTTAAACTTCATTTAAAACAAACCATATGGAACAGAAATCAAAAAACATTTCACTTAAAGCAATACTAATTGCAATAGGACTCGGAATTTGGGTTATAGTGCTGCAAAATGCAGGTGTAATACCAAAATTAGTTGGTACAGAAAATGGCACGCAAACTGTTTATGTTACAGGTGGCAATATTAATGCAGACGTAAACGGTAGCGTTAGTGTTGACAATACAGTAGATGTAAACATACACGAAATAAACGGACATAATCAGGTTACTACAGGTAGAGGAACACACTCGGTATTTCCATATGGCTATATGTTACCAGTTGATAATTGGTAAGAAAAACGCCCTATAACAGCCGTTTTGCAAAAGCGGGGGTTTCGTGCTTCTATGACAGTGAAGTGCTAAATTCAAGCTTTGTGCATCTAATGAAGTTTAGTGCTGAAAATCCCCGCCTTCGCAAAGCGGCAAAACGTTAGAAACAAGGGTGAGAATGAATCGCACCTTTGATATCCCAAGCTGACTTACATCAGTCAATATTTCTTAACCATTAATAAATCTCTTCCATACTTATGGCACAAATTCATGGCCAAATTGAGTCTTTGAAAAAATTAAAACATGAATTAAATTCTCATGGTATCCGCAGGTTTAACTCAATTAAAGAGATAGATGCATTCTTGGTCAATTTTCAACACGAAAGGGAAGCAATAATTAGTGCTGAAAGAGAACGCTTATTGAATGAAGCCAAGGATTTAGTCCTCACTATTAAAGAAAATACAAACAAATGTGAGGTAATTAAAAGTAAGAAAATAACTGAAATAGAGGTTGAAATAGACACTATCAGAATCAACATTCAGAATCTAACTGAAAGAGTCAAAATAGGTTTCTTTCATAAGATTATTTATGGTTATAAATTGAAGAAACAAAAGAAATTACTGGCTTATTATAATTCCAATATGCCATTAATTATTTCAAATGCAACTAAAAGCATACAGAGAATCATTGAAAATGACGAAAATAGACTAAAGTTTATCAATGACAACAATGAACAAATCATTAATGAGCGAAGCCAACCAGGTATTCAAAATTTATACAATGTAAAGAAAACCATTGAAGATTTATATCCCTTGGTTGCAGGAGCTATTGGTGAGAACTTGGTAGTGAAAGAAATAGAAAAACTGCCAAATGATTATATTTTACTCAATGACTTTAGAATGAAATTCAGTCCGCCAATCTACAACAGACATACAAATGATAGGATTTTTTCAATTCAGATTGACCATCTTTTAATTTCAAAATCAGGTATTTATATCTTAGAGACAAAGAATTGGAGTAAAAAATCTATAGAGTCTTTGGATTTAAGATCACCTGTAGAACAGATTACACGGACAAGTTATGCTTTGTTTCTGCTAGTAAATGATGCAAAGATTAAATTGACCGAACATCATTGGGGGGACAAGCAGATCCCCATAAGAAATATCATAGTC
>DFUR01000079.1 GCA_002380425.1 Bacteroidales bacterium UBA4181 | reverse complement strand
GCCGATTCAAACTGGAAAGTACCGGTGGTTTCCCCCTTGCTGTAGAGCTCGTAAGTCTTGGCATCGTCAATGGGGATGGCGTTGATGTCTATGCTGATGCCACGGGTTCTCTTGATGTTCTCCACGCATTCCTTGATGATGGAGAGGGTTTTGAGCCCCAGAAAGTCCATCTTGAGCATTCCCACCTCCTCAATGAGGGAGCCCTCGTACTGGGTGACCGGAATCTGTGTGCCGGTTGCCTTGTCGTAGGCCGTGCTGATGGGCACATAATCGGTGAGGTCATCGCGGCCGATAATCACCCCGCAGGCGTGGACTCCGGTTTGGCGTACGGTTCCCTCGAGCATTCGGGCATATTTCAGGGTGTCGGCTATCACCTGATCCTCCCCATTGAGGGCATCCTTGAGTTCCTGAACACATTCGATACAACTGGCGATGGTGATTTTGCGGCTATCCCCATTGTCTTCGGTAAGCCGGTCCGGGATGAGTTTGGTGAGCCGGTCGGCTTCGGACAAGGGGAGCTGTTGCACCCGGGCCACATCCTTGATGGACGATTTGGTGGCCATGGTCCCGAAGGTGATGATGTTGGCCACCTTCTCGCGGCCGTATTTTTCAATCACCCAACGCAATACCTGAGCCCGTCCGTCATCGTCAAAGTCAATGTCAATATCGGGCAGGGAAACACGTTCTGGGTTCAGAAACCTTTCAAACAGCAGATTGTATTTGAGCGGGTCCACATCGGTAATCTGCAGACAGTAGGCAACTACCGAACCCGCAGCAGAACCGCGTCCGGGCCCCACGGACACACCCATATCCCGGGCTGCCTGAATGAAGTCCTGCACGATGAGGAAGTATCCGGAGTATTTCATCCAGATGATGGTTTTGAGCTCGAACTCAATACGTTCCCTTATCTCATCGGTGATGGGGTTGTAGCGTTTCTCTGCCCCCTTCCAGGTAATGTGTTCCAGGTATTCATCATCGGAACTAAACCCATCGGGCAAGGGAAAACGGGGCATCACGGGAGAACTGTCAATATCATAGAATTCAACCTTTTCGGCGATTTCCATGGTGTTGGTGAGTGCCTCGGGCAAGTCCGGGAACAGGGCTTCCATCTCGGCCTGTGTCTTGAACCATTCCTGCTTGGTGTATCTGAGGCGTTTGACGTCCGAAACATAGGCATTGGTGTTCAGGCACAGAAGCCGGTCATGGGCATCGGCATCCTCCTGATTGGAGAAGTGCACGTCATTGGTGGCTATGACCTTTACACCGGTTTCGGCAGCGAGTTGCAGCAGTACGCTGTTGACCTCTTGCTGACGGGGAAAAACGTCCTCTCCAAACAGGGGTTCCCGGGACGGATGCCGTTGCAACTCCAGATAGTAGTCTTCGCCAAACAGGCTCTTGAACCACTGGACAGTTTCCCTGGCGGTGTCGATCTGCCCGTCGGCAATGAGCCGGGGAATCTCTCCGCCCAGGCATGCCGAAGAGGCAATGAGGCCTTCGTGGTACTTCTCAAGCAACTCCTTGTCAATGCGTGGCTTGTAGTAAAAACCCTCCAGCCAGCCCAGGGAAACCAGCTTGACCAGATTGTGGTATCCCTGTTTGTTTTTGGCCAGCAGAATCAGGTGGTCTCCGCTGGAGTTTTCCTTTCCTTTTTTGTCAAAACGGCTGTTGGCGGCCACATATACCTCACATCCCAGAATAGGTTTGAGTTTCTGGTTGTCGGGAAGAGCTGCACTGGTCTTCCTGATTTTGTTGAAAAACTCCTTGACTCCGAACATATTTCCATGGTCGGTGATGGCCACGGCAGTCATGCCGTCGGCCAGCGCCTTCTTGATGAGCACATCAATCTTGGATGCTCCGTCAAGAGTGGAATACTCGGTGTGTACGTGGAGGTGGGTGAAGCGCGCCATGAGCCGGTCGGGTTAGTCTAAGCTGTGAATCACCAAACCACTGCGCAGCTTAGGTTCAAACCAGGTGGTTTTGGGAGGCATGATGCTCCCCGAGTCCGCGATATCTATGAGTTGCTTCATGCTAACCGGGTACAGAGCGAATGCGGCCGCCATCTCCCCGCTGTCCACCCGTGCTCTGAGTGCTCCCAGCCCACGGATTCCACCCACGAAATCAATGCGTTGTGATTTTCGCAGGTCCGTGATGTCGAGCAGCGGAGTAAGAATGAGGTTCGAGAGCACGGTGACATCAAGACATCCGATGGGATCGTTGTCATCGAAGGTGCCGGGTTTGGCACGGAGGGCATACCACTGTCCCTGCAGGTACATGCTGAACTCATGCAGCGCCGAAGGACGGAATTCCTCATTGCCCTTGGGCGTAATGTCGAAACCTGCAGAGAGCTTGCCCAGAAACTCAGAAGGGGTGAGACCGTTGAGGTCACGCACAACCCGGTTGTAATCGAAGATTTTGAGTTGATTGTCCGGAAAGTGCACAGCCAGGAAGTAATTGTATTCCTCCTTTCCGGTGTGGGCAGGGTTTTGTTCTTTTCGCTCATTCCCCACCAAGGCAGCCGCTGCGGTACGGTGATGTCCGTCAGCCACATAGGTGCTGGGGATGGCATCAAACAGCGTTACCAGCCGCGCGATGGTCGTGGGGTTGCTGATCACCCACAGGGCATGCCCGATGCCGTCGGGGGAGGTGAAGGAATATGCAGCCGGTAAGGCAGTGGCGCTTGCAATGATCTGATCGATCTCGGCCACAGCCGGATAGGCAAAAAAGACAGGCTCATAGTTCATTCCGCTCAGGCGGATGTGTTTCTTTCGATCCTCTTCCTTGTCAGGACGGGTGAGTTCGTGTTTTTTGATGACATTGTTCAGGTAATCCTCCACCGAAGCACATCCCACAAGTCCGTACTGGGTACGCCCGTCCATGGTCTGGGCATAGACATACAGGCAGTCCTGCACATCGTATTTCAGGATGCCTTCGCCAAGCAGTTTGCGGAAGTTCTCGAATCCCTTGAGGTACACGGATTCATCATGCTCATCGGTGGTGTCGGGAAGGTCAATCTCAGGTTTGATTACGTGGAGGAACGACAGGGGGTTGCCTTCGGCTTCCATTCTGGCTTCCTGCCGGTTCAGTACATCGTAAGGCCGGGACGCTATCAGGGCAGCGAATTCTGGGGTAGCAGGGCGGATCCCTTTAAATGGTTTTAAATGAGCCATTGTTTGCGGTTGTTTGAGGGTTTTGGGGTTCAGTTCCGAACCAGGTACAAAGGTAATGAACTGGCCGCTGGAACCGTTAAAAATTCATAAGGAGTTTTTAACACAAAACAAATATTGTTACCTTGCCTGCCTGACGCAGAACCTTTAACGATATCAGATATGGATCGCAGAAAATTCATTTCCAGCAGTGTAACAGCGGGCGTTGCAGCCGGGACAGCCTGGTCCTTCCTGCCCCTGGACAAAGTTTTTGCCGCTGCCGCCAATGACCCCCAATTGCCCTACGATATGGTGGCTGTCATGGGCGGGGAACCGGCAGCGATGTTTGACAAGGCCATTGCAGCCCTTGGGGGTATGAAATCTTTTGTAAAATCAGGTCAGACCGTGGTGGTAAAACCGAACATTGGATGGGACCGAAAACCCGAGATGGCAGCCAACACCCATCCCGAACTGGTCGCGGCTGTGGTGTCGCACTGCCTGAAAGCCGGTGCCAAGGAAGTGCTGGTGCTGGATCATTCCTGTGACAACTGGATCAAGGCGTACGCTACCAGCGGAATCGAAGCGGCTGCCAAACAGGCCGGGGCCAGGCTGGTCAGTGCGGATGCAGAGTCGCAGTATCAAACTGTGTCCATTCCCAAAGGTGTTCGTCTGAAGACGGCCAAGGTGCATCAGGCAATCCTGAACGCCGATGTGCTGATCAATGTGCCTGTTCTCAAGCATCATGACGGGGCTGGTATCTCTTTGTGCATGAAGAACCTCATGGGTATTGTCTGGGATCGGGGCTTCTGGCACCGCAATGACCTGCAGCAGTGTATCGCCGATATGGCCACCTGGAGAAAGCCTGACTTGAATATTGTGGATGGCTATCGTGTGCTCCAGAAGAACGGTCCCAAGGGGGTTACCGCGCAGGATGCCGTCTTGCGCAAGAGTCTGATTCTTTCCAAGGATATGGTGGCTGCCGATTCTGCCGCAGCCCGGATTTTTGGGAAGGAACCGGCAACCATCGGGCACATCCGCATAGCCAATGAAATGGGTATCGGGGTGATGGATACTGATAAGCTGAACATCCACCGCATCAAATTATAAGTCCTTCCATGCAAAAGAACCTCAAGTACCTCCGGATTGTGTGGGCCCTGTTGTTTCTTGTGGCCGTGACTTTTCTTTTTGTGGATTTCTCGGAGACCTTTCCCGAGCCCTTTTATCAGTGGATTCTGAGTTTACAGGTGGTACCCGGGGTGATGCGTCTGGGACAGTTTCTGATGCACGGGGCGGGAGTAACGGCATGGGGTTTGGTGACTGTGCTGGTGCTTACGTTGCTTTTCGGGCGGGTGTATTGTTCTTTTTTGTGCCCTCTGGGGATGCTTCAGGACGTGGCAGGGACCATTTCCCGCAGGTTCCGGGGCAAGAAGGGCCGCCTCAAGTTTGCCCTGCCTCAGAACAGGTGGCGGTACGCTATCCTGGGATTAGTGGTGGTTTCGGTGTTCTTTGCCGGTACCCTGCTGTTGAACCTTACAGATCCCTACAGCAATTTTGGACGCATCGCTTCGGACCTGATTCGTCCTGTGTATTTGACAGGTAACAATCTGCTGGCTTCGGGCCTGCAAGCTCTGGGTTCCTACTGGCTGTATCCCGTGGAGATCATCCGGGCCGAACCCCTGACCTTGCTGGTGCCCGTATTGGTGCTGGGGCTGGTGGTTTGGATGTCCGTGCGCAGGGGGCGACTCTTCTGCAATACGGTGTGTCCGGTAGGTACTTTGCTGGGGTTGATCTCCCGGGGGTCACTATTTCGTCTTTCTTTCAACAAAAAGACGTGCAACCGTTGTGGCGACTGTATGTATGCCTGCAAATCGCAGTGTATTGATGTCAAGACGCAGACGGTGGATGTGAGTCGTTGTGTGGGTTGTTTCAATTGCATTACCGCCTGTGATAAGGGAGGGATTCGTTATCGTCCCGCGTTCTCGGGCCGTGCCTCAAAGGCGGAAGCCACTGTGTCATCCGGCCGCCGGAAGATGCTGGCCGAAACGGCCGGTTTCCTGGCGGTTGCTGCTGGGTCTGTTTCGTTGCTGAAGGCGCAGGATGCCGAGGGTTCCGGTGCTGAGCCGATATCCTTCGATGGAGCGGTTCCCGAGGACCAGTTGCCTGGTTTGCGCCGGGTGCCGGTGTCTCCTCCGGGTTCCCGGGGCCTGGCGCATTTTACTTCGGCCTGTACGGCCTGTCATCTGTGTGTTAGTGCCTGTCCGACCGGAGTGTTGCAGCCTTCCTTCCTGGATTATGGCTTGCTGGGGATCAATATGCCCCGGATGGATTATATGGCCAGTTTCTGCAATGAGTACTGCACCAAGTGTAGTGAGGTGTGTCCCAACGGGGCCATCCTGCCGCTGACTACGGAGGAGAAGAGTACGGTGCAGTTGGGGCAGGTGTATTTTCACAGGGAGCATTGTATCGTGGTGACCGATGGAACCTCCTGCGGTTCCTGCGCGGAGCATTGTCCCACCAAGGCTGTCCGTATGGTTCCCTATCAGGGAGAGTTGACGATTCCTTTTACGGACACTTCCATCTGTATCGGATGCGGGGCGTGTCAATATGCTTGCCCTGTGCCTGAAAAGGCCATTTTTGTGCTGTCCAATAAGGTGCATCAGGTGGCATTGAAACCTGTGGAAGAGGCAGTGGAACACCAGGAAATGGAGGAGTTTCCTTTTTGATTCACCGGTGACAGATTTCCCTGAATTCGCAGTATTGGCACCTTTTGACGTCTGTGGTTTGTACAAAGGGCTCCCCGGAGAGAAACAGAGTGGATAGTATCTGGTCCAGCGCCGGGGCAAATTGCTCATGAATGGTGCGATAGTCCTCCAGAAGGACCTTATCCAGTAGCAGCCGGGGTTCGAAGGGCGAACAGAACAACTCCCTGAGGCCGTACAAGGCCGGTGTGACCGGGGCTTCCGGGGTGCCTTGGTGCATCAGCCGGGCGTAGGTTATGGCCTGCAGGGCTGCATCATTGAGTTTTCCCGTGGTGTTCAGCCCGAACTCAGCGTTGACATTGTATTCTATTTTTCCAGACTTGTAGTCAATGATGTACAAATTTCCTTTGCGTCGTTCCATCCGGTCCACATATCCGCCCATCATCAGGGTAGCACTCCGGCCCGGAAGTTCGAGGTGAACGGGGGCTTTGATATAATGTTCCAGGGCGATGAGTTCCAGGGGAGCGGCTTGTGCATCCACTTCCAGAATTCTTAGGATCGTCTGGTACAGCACCTCATAAACAATGAGGTTTCGTCCAGTAAGGTTCTCGGCTTTTGTCTCCTGTCCTTTAAAATAGGTTTTGCTGAAGGCATCCAGAAGTACCCCGCGCAGTCTATCCTCGTCTTTGTGCAGTTCCTGGAACCTATCGGCAGGGATGGTTTGGCCCACCCATGGGGTGTAGAGCAACTCCATGGATTTGTGCAGCAGTTGTCCAAAGGAGCGGGCATCGATTTCTTCCTCCACCTCGTCGGGTTCCCTGAGACCATCCAGGTATCTGAAACAGAATTTGAGCGGACAATTCAAGTAGGTATTCAGTGCACTCGGGGAGAAGGTGCGGGCCTGGGGCCCTTGGGAAAGCCACTGATTCAGAGTGTCCTGCATGGATTGGGTGCGCTCCCGTACAATTGGCTGGTTTTCCCTCGTCCGTACGGAGAAAGTGGTTTGTTGTTCTTCCACCGTGAACCGGGGATCGTAGCGGAGCTGTGTGATGAAGCGGCTGGCCTCGCCGTGCAGCTCATCGGGCGGCCCGGAGTGGTACAACAGATGGACATGTTTTGCCCGGTGCAGGAGTCTGTAAAAGGTGTAGGTGCTTATGGCGTCCTGATATTCAGCGGTGGGCAGACCGAAACCTTTGCGCAGGTTGTAGGGGATGAAGGAAGGGGCTGTGTTCCCCTTGGGAAAGATGCCTTCGTTCATGGACAGGATAATCAGCCGGTCGAAATCCAGTGCCCGGGTTTCCAGGACGCCCATAATCTGCAGGCCGGCCAGAGGTTCTCCTCTGAAGGGGATGTTGACGCCGCGCAGACTTTGGAGTACCATGCTGGCGAAGGACTTGTGTCCAATGGTGATTTCGCGGGCCGGGATGAGGTCCCTGAGGCGCTCAAGATGGGTGAAGGCGGTGAACAGGTATTCTTGCCGAAGCTCATGAGCTTCAGTTGGCTCAGGTCCCTGCCGGGTTTCCTGGGTGTCTGCTTTTTCCTGTTGATCCAGGATTTCAGGGCTTTCCGAGGTTTCGGATTCTGTCTGCATGATGCCTTCCCAGGTTTTTCCGATGAGGGCCAGGGTGTCGGTGAGCCATTCTGCAAGGGCTGAGGTATCTGGGCATGCACGGAAGATTTGGTGCGACAGGGTGTTTTCCCGGAACATCTGTTCGGCGGGCCGGATAATGTTTTGTTCCCGGATGGCTCCAATCCATGCCTGTGCGGGTCCGGGCAGCAGGGGGGCGATATAGGGGTGGGTGAGCACATTGCAAACATCCTTGTGGAAGAAGGAGTTTCCGGATTCCTGCAGCCGGGCGTTCTGCTGGAGTTGCAG
>DFUR01000093.1 GCA_002380425.1 Bacteroidales bacterium UBA4181 | reverse complement strand
CGCTGCAGGAGCAGCGGGAGTGGCAGGAGCCTGCCCTGCGGCGGGTCTTGCAGCCCCTGCACCAGCACCCTGAGGTGCTCCACCTCCGAAGCCACCACCGAATCCACCCATCCCACGGGCAGCCTGTTCGGCAACGGTAACGCCTTCATCATTCACGTATTTCTCGTTGAAGGCTTTCTTGATGTTCTCGTACAGGGTGGCATATTTCTGCTGGTCTTCTTTCTTGCCCAGGGCCTGGGCAATCCGGGACATCATATAGGCATCATAGGCATAATAAGCCGTATTGGTCAGCCCGATGTTGGTGGTTTCAATGGCCAGGTGGTCACCGATGCCACTGTTCAACTGTATGAAGGCCCCGTCCACACGCTGTTCCAGGTAATTCATATACCGTACCATAGAGTTGTAGTGCGATTCGAGGATGCCCACATCGCCGTATTGCTGGTACACCTGCCAGGGTACAATGATGCCCGCATCCATCCAGCCCATCCAGCCGGCACTCGACTCGGGAGAGTATCCGTAAGGCGGCTGTCCGGTTACGGGATAATAGTTAAAGTAACTGCCGTCCAGGTGCTGGTTGTCGCGCATGGAGTACAGCCAACGGTCATAGAACTGGCCTACCCAGGGGCTGAAATAGGTGGCTGCCCGGGCAAAAACCTGAGCATCTCCGGTCCATCCCTGCCGTTCGTCACGCTGCGGACAGTCGGTGGGAACAGCCTGGAAGTTTCCTCGCTGGCCCCAGAGGATGTTCTGGAACAGGCGGTTGATGAGGGGATTGGACGACTCATACAAACTGGTGGCATGGCCGATGGATTCCAAGACAACACCCTTCACCTGGCTGATAGGAAGCGGTGCTGTGAGGCCGGTGACGGAGATATACCGGAATCCGTGGTCGGTGAATATGGGCTGGTAGGTTTCGCCAGCGGGTTTGCCCCGCATGATATAATTGTCAATCGAGATGGCGCCCCGGTAGTTCTCCACATAAACCTGCCCCTTCATCTTCTGGTAGGTTTCAATGGTATAGGGAGGTACAGGATTGGTGGGGATGATGTCCGGATAAACCATTTCCCCGTAACGAAGGTTGATTACCTGCCCCGATTTCCCCTTCATGCCTTCCAGGCGGGGGACCCCCACAATGTTCTGGCCGAGGTCATATACGTAGGTTCCTTTGATGGGCTCGGTGACCGAAATGGCGGTCAGGGTGATGTTATTCTGGATGGGTAGCCCCACATAAGCCTGTATCTGGGTGGTAGGAGCGGGCCGGTCGAAAATAACCACATTCTTCCACTGGGAGTCGTCAAAATTACCCATCGTCCAGTTGTCCACTTCCTTGCGTGCATCATAGTCTTCCCCGAACTGGAATCCGTTGCGGGTGACAGGGCCCGTGTCATAACGTTTCCAGGAACCGTCGGTGACAACGATCTGGGTAGTGCCGTCCTCGTAGGTAATGAGTACCTTGGCCATCAGCGACTGGCGGATTCCGTAGGGGTCCACATTGGAGGAGGTAAAGATGTTCAGGTCGCTGAACCATCCGGAACCCAGCATGGCCCCCAGCCCGTTGGCTCCCTGTTTCATCATGGAAGTCACATCGTAGGAATTGTACATAATCCGGTACCGGTAATCGGTCCAGCCCGGATTGAAATAATCGTTGCTCACCCGAGCCCCGTTGATGTAAAACTCATAAATCCCGCGGGCGGTAACGTACAGTTTGGCCGATTTCAGGGGTTTGGCAACCTGGATGGTCTTGCGCAGCATGGGTGCGGAGTTCAGTCCGTAGGGTTCCCAAACGGTCAGCGCTCCAGTCCCTGTGACTTCATGGACAGGGGTGGGATCCACATACAAGGTGGTCTTCCAGTTCTTCTCGCTCAGGGTGATGTTCGAGAAGATGGCTTTCTGGCCTTCGGGCTGCCTGAACCCGATGGAGTGCAGACGGGCATAGTCGGTGATGTATTCTCCACCTGGATAAGGATTGATGGTAACAGTGCCTCCGGCAGCCCCGCCGCCCGTACGGCCTCCAGCCGCTGGAGCGGCCGACTCGGCAACGACCCGGTTCCGGAGCGGCATTCCGTCGATGGAGGGATTCAGTATGGACCTCAGGTGGTATCCCGGAGTGGAAACGTCCAGACGAATTTTGTGCAACTGGTTCTTGTTCGCAGGGGTGATGATGTCCGACACATCAAAAACAGCGTCTTCACTCTCCACACCGCCCACAGTGTGGCGAACGATAAAGAGGGACTTTTCACCAGCGATATTGACCTCGGTGGAGATAAAGTTCTGGTTGTCCTTGGCGCTATACACAAATACGGCGCGGTTGTTTCCCTGAGGAATCACCAAGTCGAAGTCCACGATGAAGAAGGTGCGGTATTTGGAAACGCTCACCTCATCCGTTCCAATCCACTGAGCACGGCTCCATCCGGAACCCATTAGCCCGGTTTCGAACCACGAGGGGGCAGATTCAACCAGCGCTCCTTTTTCATCCCAAACCTGCACTTTCCAGAAGTAACGTGTGGAAGGTTTTAACACCTTGCCCCGGTAGAGTACATTGAGGGATTGGTCAGAAGTGTTTTTGCCAGAGTCAAATACATAATTACCCGATTTCAATTTGTCTTCGGTATCGGCGACCAGCACCCGGAACGCCGTTTGCGCGGCCCCGATGTGGTCGGAGTTCATTTGCCAGCTCAGACGTGGCTGGGGTACATCAATTCCGACGGGAGTGTCGAGGTACTCCGTTCGGAGGTTCACGATGGAGGTGGCGGCCAGTGCCCCTGAGCACCACATCAGTCCCATCACAAACAATAGCAGGAAAGATTTTTTCATGAGTTATAACAGATAGAATGGTGTAAATGAATAAGTGAGTGACCGTAAAGATAGCAATAATCTTCCTATCTTTGAACACGTTCCTGTGCAGAATATGTCAGGCAGGAATTTGATGCTTTTGCAAATGCGTAAGTCACGTTTGTGGTTCTGGGTTTTCCTGACCCTTCTGGGAGGGGGAATATTCTGGTTGTTTACAGCCGGGCCAGGTGGGCGTTTCTCTGGCCGAGGGGAGGCAGAGGCCCTTCCTGCCACATACGATAGGCCCGGATGGATGGAGCCACAAGTGGGGGTGCTGCCCCAGGGGCGTCAGGCTCCCCGGCTGCAGCAGTTGGCTGCCGAAGCCCAGGCCATTGGGGATTCTGCCTTGATTCGGGCTGTAGCGTTTCTGTTCTCTGGAATGCACCGGCAGTATGCTCTGGATTTTTTCTGGGCGGACACGCGCGGACACAAAGTGCCCTTCAATGAACTGGACTATCCGGACTACCCTGCTGCTCTGGAGGCATTCTCCCGGCTGTCTGCTCTGACACAGGTGCATCCGGTGCCCTTTGAGTCCCGGGATGCTGACACCCTTGGGGCAGAATTCCTCATGGATCATATCCGCTCTGCGTTGGCCCAGTGGGAGCAGCATCGCTGGGGTAGCGTGTCCTTCCGGGATTTCTGCCGGTATGTGTTGCCGTACCGGGTCTCGACGGAGCCGGTCCAGCCCTGGCGGGCTCAGTACCTGCGGCAGTTTGCAGCTTCCGTGGATACCCTCCGGAACCCCACCTTCTTTGAGGTGGGCAATGCGCTCAAGCGGGAGGCGCGGAGCTGGTTCACCGACACCTGGGGAATCGAATCCCGTAAAGACCCCTTGCCTACACTGGGAGCGCAGCAGCTCTTGTTCCGCCGTCAGGGCTCCTGTGCGGATATGGCGGCGTTGATGGCCTTTGCCCTTCGGGCCCAGGGAATCCCTGCAGCTGTGGACCATTCCGTGTTCTGGGGAACTTCTACCGGGAGCCACATGTGGGCGGCGATCATCAGCGACAGCCTTTCTGTGCCCATTGATATGAGTAAGCCCGACACGGCTCCCTATCAGGTGGGGCGTGAACCTTCCAAAGTGATTCGGTACACCTATGATGCCCAGCCATCCACTCTGGCTGCCCGTGTACCGGCAGACAGCATCCCTCCGGGCTTTCTGCGGTCGGACGGATATCTGGATGTGACGCACTTGTACGGGCCTTCCGCGGATTTGCGCTGCCCTTTAGAGCGGTCTCCCGACAGTACTTCCCTGATCTTTTCGTGTGTGTGGAACGGAGGTGGCTGGCAGCCCTGCTTTTGGGGCGTGCAACAGGGGACCTCGGTTACCTTCCGGAATATGTCCCGGGGGGTGGTGTATGCTCCCATGTTGTACCGGCGGGGCCGGATGGAGTCCGCCGGAGCACCCGTAGTCCTGCCTTTGACAGGCGAGCCCTTTGTGGCGAAACCTTCTCCCTGGCGACGGATGCGGGTAACCATCCCGGAGAAAGAAAAATATCTGGTGTATTTGCCAGACAAACGTTACACTCTTTATTACTTCGATCGGGGTTGGGTCAAGCACGGAGAACAGACCTCAGGGCAGGAGCGGGAACTTACCTTTACCGGGGTGCCCCGGGGGGCTTTGCTGATGTTGCGTCCGGAATACAGCCAGGGCAAGGAGCGGCCCTTCACGGTGGGTTCAAAGGGTGAAATTCATTATTGGTAGCAGCAGATGAGCAAGCCTCTGTTTCAACTTCGGGTTTGGGTCCTGTTGGCCGGATTGTTGCTGTTGCTGTTTTGGGGCTGGAATTCTCTTGTCGGGCGCGGGGACTTCCCCGGAGGCCGGGGTTCTGGGGGATCCAATATGGTATCGGATGTTGTACCGGTGTCCGGGGACCCGGCCTGGTTGTGGCAGATTGAGTTTCCCAAGGATACCCTTCCCTTTCAATTCATCCTTTCGGACAGCTCCTTAGCTCCACGGAATTATTTTTTCAATGCCCTGTGTCTTCGCCGGGAGTTGGGCTTACGCTCCTTGCAGGAACAAACTCTTACCCGGCAGGGTTTTCTTTTGCCTGCCCTGGTTGCTGGCATCCGGGCAGACGGGGGTAAAACTTTTGTGCCCCGGGTGTATGAAATCAGCCGGTTGGGTGAGATCCTGGACCCCCGCCAGATGGAGGCTTTTTTGTTTCTGTGCAACCGCCCCATGGTGATACGGATTGTGCTGGAGCACTGGGCCGCAATGGATAGATACCGGTTACTTCCTGAACCTTTGACGGAAGCAGACAGTATTCAGATTTGCCAGCGGCTATTCCGCTATCAGATGGAGCGGGTCCTGGCCAATGACCGCTTTCGACATGATGTGAATCAGCTCAGAGAAGCACACGCCTTTATCGACCGGGAGAAACCCGCTGAGTTGGTGCGGCTTGAAGTCGCCCGAAAAACCCTTCGCTCCGAAACTGCTTCTCCCAGGAGCACTCCCAAGGGTTACCGCGGAACCTTTCGTTGGTGAGCCCTTTTCAGGCGGATTTCGGCAACGGCGGCTTCCAGAGGCTCTTGGTAGCGGAGCATGAACTCATCCACAAATTCATTCTTATTCAGGGCCACAGTGGTGACGAATTTTTTGAGGCACTCGTCCGCGTCGGTCCTCCAAAGGTCATGGGGCGCAACCTGAGCGGGGGCGTCCAGACAGGGCACTCCCCGGACAACCCGTTCCATCCATCGCTTGAAGGAGCGACACTGGTAATGATTGATATGGGCTATATCGGACTTCCCTGGGTAGAGTTCCTCGGTGAAATTCCGGTTGTTGGCATCCACCCGGTAGCCCGCCTGAAGGCGGCAGAAATGGGCCGTGGTGATATCGGCGATACAAGCCGTGCGTGAGATGGTTTTGACATTCCGGTCAGGGTTGTGCATGCGCCGGGTGAGTGAGGCCGTAATGAGCCCGGGGGGGTCATCGTAATATCCGTTATGCCCGAATACATGCCATTGCAGGGAGATGGATCCCGCGCGGGGGAACTGGCTCAGAAATTCCTGCAGATGGGCGTGTTTTCTGAGGGTGATGAACTCGTCTCCATCCAGAAAGGCAACCCATTCGTAGCCGAGGGCTCCGTGGTGCAGGGCATGCAGGTAGGCCTTGGTTTGCCGGTCTCTGCCCGGCAGGGACTGTGACTTTCCATGCCAGGGGATGACTGTAACATAGTCCCTGTGCGGACGCAAAAAGGTTTTGAGGGGTGCGGCCTCATCGTCATCATACAGAAAGAAGTGGCTCACGCCCAGCATGCGGTGGTACAGAATCCACTCATCCGTGAATGCTTCCTCTCCTTTGAGGATGGCAGCCAGACACACAGAGCCCGGATAGGTGTCGGGGGAACAACGAGAAATCATGCGTGTGAGAAAAATAATCAGCAGATGCGCAAGTTATCATATTTTATTATAGATTTCATTAGTGTCCCGTTAAAA
>DFUR01000065.1 GCA_002380425.1 Bacteroidales bacterium UBA4181 | reverse complement strand
GAATTATTCAGCGGGCCCTAAATATTTTGCTGTTATTGTAGATATATCTATATTTGCAAAAAATGGGATTATGTACAGTGAAATCTATGCTACATCGGGCAGCGATTTGATACGGTATTTAGGCAGGAAGTATAGCCTGTATCGTAAACGTATGGGCTACAAGCAAAAGGATGTAGCTGAAAAATCGGGATTGAGCGTGTTTACCATTAGTTCGTTTGAAAACGGTTCATCCACGGGCATCACGTTGGCGTCGTTCATCAAATTGCTTCGTGCCATAGAATGTTTGGATGAAATAGACAAGTTGCTTCCGGAACTTCCCGAAAGCCCGCGGGCATTGTTTAAGAAACATAACAAAAGACAATAATCGTGAATACGAATGTCTGTAATCTTTCGTATCTTTGCCCGGCTTAACGGGGCCTTTTGCTCTGGTTTGCGGGGTGTAGCGTAGCCCGGTCATCGCGCCTGCTTTGGGAGCAGGAGGTCGCAAGTTCGAATCTTGCCACCCCGACAATTTTTTTCCGGCAAACCGGGCAAACGATTTAAAAATGTTTATCTTTGCACCCCGATAAAGGACAAAGCGACAAATAATATACTCGGAAATGAACCTGATGCAAGTAGTAAAGGACCAGTTCGCAGCAACAACCGAACTGCCCCAGTTCTCCAGCGGAGACACCATTACCGTTCACTATAAAATCAAGGAAGGGAACAAGGAGCGTATCCAGCAGTTCCGTGGCGTTGTGATTCAGCGCAAGGGCGAAGGGCACACAGCTACGTTTACCGTCCGCAAGATGTCGGGTGTAATCGGGGTAGAACGGATCTTCCCTGTCAACTCTCCCTTCATTGATAAGATCGAGGTGAACAAATACGGGAAAGTGCGCCGTGCCAAGATTTTCTACCTCAGAGAACTCACCGGCAAGAAGGCCCGTATTGAAGAAAAAAGATTTTTCTCCGAAAAATAATCTCTGCAGACTCCTGTCTGCGACACAGAGGATAGGAAAACCGGCCCTTACAGGCCGGTTTTTTTATGTTCCATTTTTGTGTATATTTGACCTCCTTAGTGCCCTTACCCATGCGCATTGTTGTTTTCGGTCCTGGCCCGGTGTTCAAAGGCGGCATAGCGAATTTCAGCGCCTCGCTTGCCCGGGCCCTTGATGTGTATCCGGAGGCCGAGGTACACATGGTGTCCTGGACGCGTCAGTATCCTTTTTTTATTCCCCGGGATTTTGTTGACCGTAAGAGCAAACACGACTTTCTGGAAGGTTCGGGAGTCCGGTTGCATTATGTGGCCGACTGGAACAGTCCGCTGAGTTGGCACCGAACCTACCGGCTTATAGCCAGTCTGGAACCAGACATGGTGATTATTCAGTGGTATGCCCCCGTGCAGGGGATTGCCGTGGGTTATTTGTCCCGGAAGCTGGTACACCATACGTCTGCCCGGGTGGTGTTTGATATGCACTATGCGCATCGGTATTATCATGCCCCCCTGTATAAGTTCCTGACCCGTTTTGGGGTCGGCAAGGGACACGCCTATGTGGTGCATTCATACAAAACGGCTTGTGACGTCAAGGAATTGTTCCCCGGCGAGGATTTTTGCCTGGTGGAGGAACCCGGAGCCTTACCCGAGGGACAGGGTAAGCCTGTCTTGAAACTATTTCATCCGGTGTATGACCTGTATGTTCCCGATGAGCAGTTCGATGTGGCTGCTCAGAAACAGGCCTGGCACCTGAAGGAGCATGTGTTTCTTTTCTTCGGATTCATATACAAGTACAAGGGGTTGCACCATCTTATCCGTGCTTTTGCCGAGTTGGCGAAGACCCGTCAGGATGTGTCCCTGCTCATTGCCGGGGAAAGTGCCTGGCAGGGAGAAAACCGCAAGCGACACCGCAACCGTTTTGCTACTTGGCTGATGGGTGGCCTCAAATCCTGGATTCGGGGGAGTACAGACGATGAAGCCGAGTATAACCCCTTGGGTTTGATTGAGGAACTGGGTATTTCCGCTCAGGTCTGTCTGGTGAATGAGTTTATTCCCAACGAGGAAGTACATAAATACTTTCAGGTCAGCGATGCCATTGTGCTTTTTTATGAGCAACCTAATTCTTCGGGGGTGGAGTCCATTGCTTATAACTTCCGGATGCCCATCCTGGCTACCCGGGTGGGACATTTTAATGAAACCGTCCGGGATGGGTTTAACGGATACCTGTGTGATCTTGATGACCCCCAGAGTATGGTTCAGGTGCTGGAGAAATCGCTGATACACCCCATTCAGCGCGAGAACGTATGGCGGGCTTCCCAGGCATTGAGCTGGCAGACTTATGTGCGCTCGCTCCTGGAATCGATGGGGATGAAGCCATGAAGGCAGGGCTGTTCTTTGGTTCCTTCAATCCGGTCCACATCGGCCATTTGGCCATTGCCAACTATATGCTGGAATTCACGGATCTCGAAGAAGTATGGCTGGTGGTCAGTCCCCAGAATCCGCTGAAGTCCAAGAATGGGTTGCTGGGTGCGCAGCACCGGCTGCATCTGGTGCATCTGGCATTGAACGACCATCCCCGGATCAGGGCTTGTGATGTAGAATTTCGTATGCCTGTGCCCTCTTTCACCATTGACACGGTGGCGTATCTCTCGGACAAGCACCCTAAATACCAGTTTGTGCTGATTATGGGTTCCGACGGACTGGCTTCTTTCCCCAAATGGAAGAATGCAGAGGTGCTTAGGGAATTGTGTCCCCGGTATATCTATCCCCGGCCCGGAAGTCCGCTCCCGGCTGATGAGCCCGGTTTGGTGGTGGTGCCAGCTCCGCTGATGGATATTTCATCGAGTTTTATCCGGCAGGCTATTGCCTCCGGCAAGGATGTACCCTTCTTTCTGCCTCCCGGAGTGTATGATTACATCCGGCAGATGCACTTTTATGAGTAGTGAGATCCCTCTGGCTACGCTACCCTTTTGACTCCCCGGTGAATCTGGCCGTTTCAGTGAGCTTTGACGGTGGCGTTTTCAGGCCGTTTCTATGGCGTGCTGAAGTTCGTCAATGGTCTTCACAGGGTCCTCAGACCGGAAAATAAAGCTTCCCACCACAAAAACATCCACCCCGGCCTGCCTGAGTCGTGCAATATTCTTCAAATCAACGCCTCCGTCCACCTGGATGAGGGCCTGAGATTGTTTGCGTTCGATGAGTTCCCGGGTGCGGGCCACCTTGTCGTAGGTATTCCGTATAAAACTTTGCCCCCCGAAGCCGGGGTTTACCGACATCAGCAGCACCAGATCCACATCGGCAATAACTTCCTCCAGCACGGAATGTGGGGTGTGCGGATTGAGGGTTACTCCGGCCTTCATCCCGGCCTTGCGGATGCTCTCCAGTGTCCGGTGCAGGTGGGGGCAGGTTTCATAGTGCACATTCAGCCATTGGGAACCACAGTGATGAAACTCCTTGACATATGGATCGGGGTTGGCAATCATCAGGTGGGTGTCCAGAGGTTTGGCGGCCCGTGCATGTACGGCCTGAACTACAGGTAGGCCAAAGGAGATGTTGGGTACAAACACCCCATCCATGATGTCGAGGTGGAACCAGGCGGCCTTGCTCTGGTTGATCATGTCAATCTGTTCGTTGAGCCGCCCAAAGTCGGCATTGAGTATGGATACTGAGATCATGGCTGAGGCTTTAACATAGCGAAAGTACCAAATATGGAGCAATTACCAAATCACAGGTTGGGATTATCGGGGAATCATTTGTGTTTTTTCGCAGAATCATGTAGGTTTGTACACCTATAACACTATGGTTATTTAAATAAAATACTTATTATGAAGCTATTAGATGGAAAGACCGCTTTGATTACCGGTGCGGCCCGCGGAATTGGCGAGGCCATTGCCCTGAAACTTGCCGGCGAAGGAGCCAACGTGGCTTTTACGGATTTGGCGATGGACGATCAGTTCCGTGCTACGGAAGCTGCTTTGCAGGCGTTGGGTGTCAAGGCCAAAGGCTATGCCTCCAATGCTGCCCTGTTTGCGGATACCCAGAAGGTGGTGGAACAGGTGGTCGCCGATTTTGGCCGTGTGGATATTCTGGTGAACAATGCCGGGATTACGCGCGACTCGTTGCTGATGCGCATGACCGAGGAGCAGTGGGATATGGTGATCACCGTGAATCTTAAGTCGGTGTTCAACTTCACCAAGGCCGTCCAACCGGTGATGCTGCGCCAGCGTGTGGGCAGTATCATCAATCTGAGCTCTGTAGTGGGCGTTTCGGGCAATGCTGGTCAAGCCAACTATTCAGCATCCAAGGCCGGAATTATCGGCTTTACCAAGTCGGTTGCCAAGGAGCTGGGCTCGCGCAACATCCGCAGCAACGCCATCGCTCCGGGCTTCATTGAGACCGAGATGACGGCTGTACTTTCGGATGATGTCCGCAAGAGCTGGAACGAAAAGATTCCCCTCCGCAGGGGCGGTACGCCCGAGGAGGTGGCCAATGTGGTGCTCTTCCTGGGTTCAGACCTTTCCTCGTATGTGACTGGACAGGTACTCCATGTCTGCGGCGGGATGAATACCTAATCTATGTTTTCGCTCCTTTTTTATGTCATTGCCGGTATTCTCCTGCTCGATTTTGCGGTTGAGCTGGGTTTGTCCCTGCTGAATACCCGGGCACTGGAGCGGCCTGTGCCCGGGGAACTCCAAGACCTCTATCCCGAGGACAAATACCGGGAGTCGCTGGATTATCAGCGTCATAAGTCCCGGTTTCAAAGGTGGTCGTCCCTGGTGAGTCTGCTGGCGACCCTGTTGTTTCTTTCCCTGGGCGGATTTGCCTGGGCGAATGAGCTTTCGGGTGTGTTCGCCACGGGTCTGTTCCCGCAGGCACAAGGCTCTCTTTTCCTGGTGAGCCACGGGCTGCTGTTTTTTGCGGTGATCGGTATTTTGGTCTGGGTGCTGGATCTGCCCTTTTCCTGGTACGCTACCTTTGTGGTGGAGCAAAAGTTTGGGTTTAACCGGATGGATGTAAAGACCTTCTGGATGGATCAATTCAAGGGCCTTCTGCTGGGGGCCATTCTGGGTGGCTTGGTTTTGGGCCTGGTCATGTGGGTTTACTATCGGGTGGGAACGTATTTCTGGGTGTATGCCTGGCTGTTGATTGCCATCGTGCAGTTGTTGCTGATGATGTTTTACACCAGCCTGATTGTGCCGCTCTTTAACAAACAGGTGCCGCTGGAGGATGGCCCGCTCAGACAGGCCATCAGCGAGATGGCCCGTAAAACCGGCTTTGCTCTGGACAACATTTTTGTGATGGACGGTTCCAAACGGTCCACCAAGGCAAACGCTTATTTCAGCGGGCTGGGGCCCAAAAAGCGGATTGTGTTGTACGACACACTCATTCAGGAGCTTACGATCCCGCAGATCGTATCTGTCCTTGCCCACGAGATTGGGCACTACAAGCACAAGCATGTTTTTCGCGGAGCTTTTGCCGGCATCCTGCAGGTGGGACTGATGCTGCTGCTGATGTCGTTGTGCATTCAGTCACCGGCTCTTCCCGGTGCGCTGGGCATCGCGGATGCTGCCGGAGTTCCTGGCCTGCCTCCCTTTCATATCGGCTTGGTTGCCTTTGGGCTACTGTATAGTCCCGTTTCCTTTGGGATGGGTTTGTTTGTCTATGCCCTGTCCCGGCGTCATGAGTATCAGGCAGACCTCTTTGCTTCACAGCACGCATCGGGCGAAGAACTCATCGGGGCCCTGAAGAAGCTCTCCTCCTCCAATATGTCGCATCTCACACCTCATCCCTGGTATGTTTTTGTGCACCATAGCCATCCTACACTATTGCAGCGTATGAACGCGCTCAGACGCGCATAAATAAAGCCTCCGCCATAAGACGGGGGCTTTTTTGCAAGCGTTGCCAGAATTATCTGGCCGGAGCTGGTGCTGAGGCCGAGATCGTGGCTGAGACTCCGGGTCTGGCGGGCATCTGGGGACGTACTACCGGCGGATTAGGATTGTTAGGATCGGTGA
The DNA here is from genome assembly GCA_002380425.1 of Bacteroidales bacterium UBA4181. Classification (GTDB taxonomy): domain Bacteria; phylum Bacteroidota; class Bacteroidia; order Bacteroidales; family UBA4181; genus UBA4181. The sequence goes on along the minus strand of DFUR01000065.1, from coordinate 5,491 downwards.
TGAGCTCGTTGCGCATCAGCCATTCCCGGGAAAGTTCCACCCAACTGGCGATCTCGCCCCGGTTGGTGGGTCCAAAACCATGACCGCCCCGGGTGAAGATATGCATGGCTGCCCGAACCCGGTTGGCAATGAGTGCTTCGTAAAACCTAAGGCTATTTGCAACTGACACGGTCATGTCATCCGAGGCATGAATCAGCAGCGTCGGAGGAGTTTGGGGTGTAACCTGTTTTTCGTTCGAGAACAAGTCTATCAATTCCTGTGAAGGGGTTTTCCCCAGAAGGTTGTCCCGGGAACCCTGATGGGTGAGGCCCTGCTGCATCGAAATCACGGGATATACCAGAATCATGAAATCCGGCCGGCAAGAGAGGGTGTCCAGAGCATCTCCGATATTGGGCCAATCCTGGCGGAACAGTGTCCCGGCGGTGGTGGCCAGATGGCCTCCGGCCGAGAAACCAATGATTCCGACCTTGCCGGAGCTCTTTGGCCAGCTCAGGGCACGTTCCCGGACTTTCCGCACGGCCCTCAGGGCATCCTGCAGGGGAGCTTTGTAGGAAACATCTACGTTGGCGGTATGTGGCAGCCGGTAATTCAGCACATAGGCAGCAACGCCCATCAGGTTGTAGGCCTTGGCCACATCCAGCCCTTCCTTTTGCCGGGAGAGGATGGAATAGGCCCCGCCGGGGCAGATGACCACGGCTGTGCCGTTAAAAAGCTCCGCATTGGGCATATATTCAAACATACCGGGAATCATCACCGATTGGACCCTCTCGTTGGCTACGAGTTCTTCTACTTTGATCTGGGTGGCATTGGGAATTTTCCCATCGGGCCACAGGGGGATGAATTGTTGTGCGGAAACAGGGGCTGCCAGGCACAGGGCCAGCGCCAGGGAAGAAAGTAGGTTGCGCATGGAGTTGAATTTAGTGATGTAACATGTTTTCCAAAAGTACGAAATGGTTACGCATGTTGTGCTCCGATGACAAATTATATTAAATTTGCAGCGTTTTTGCCTCTTTAGCTCAGCGGTAGAGCAGCTCACTCGTAATGAGCAGGTCGTGGGTTCAAATCCCATGAGAGGCTCCAGGGACATCCATCAGAAATCATCATTCCATGTACAGAACTCATACTTGCGGAGAACTCTCCATTGATCATGCCGGGCAGGCAGTGACTCTTTCCGGTTGGGTTCAGCGCTCCCGCGACCTGGGAGGCATGACCTTTATTGATCTTCGTGACCGCTATGGCGTTACCCAACTGGTGTTCAATATGGATGTCCGTCCTGAGTTGTGCCAGCAGGCACGGCATCTGGGCCGGGAATATGTGTTGAGTGTGCGGGGGGTAGTGGCTGAGCGGAGCAACAAGAATTCCAGAATCTCTACGGGTGACATAGAGATTGTGGTGGAATCGTTTGTTGTTCTGAACAAGGCGGCCCTGCCTCCCTTTACTATTGAGGATGACACCGACGGGGGAGATGACCTGCGCATGAAGTACCGGTATTTGGATTTGCGCCGGTCTGTGGTCCGGAAGAATCTGGAGCTTCGCCACCGGTTGGCACAGGAAGTGCGCCGATATTTGGATGAACAGCAATTCCTGGAGGTGGAAACTCCTGTGCTGATGAAGTCCACCCCAGAGGGTGCCCGCGACTTTGTGGTTCCCTCCCGGATGAATCCCGGGCAGTTCTATGCCCTGCCCCAGTCTCCACAGACATTCAAACAGATATTGATGGTGGCTGGTTTTGATCGCTACTTCCAGATTGTCAAGTGCTTCCGTGACGAAGACCTGCGTGCCGACCGTCAGCCTGAGTTTACCCAGATTGACTGTGAAATGTCCTTTGTGGAGCAGGAAGATATTCTGCAGACCTTTGAAGGCCTCATCCGGCACCTGTTCCTGAAAGTGCGCGGAGTGACTTTCGCCGAACCTTTCCGGAGAATGTCCTTTGCCGAAGCGATGTCCACCTATGGAAACGACAAGCCCGACCTGCGGTTCGATATGAAGATAAGGGATCTTTCCGCGCTGGTGCGTGGCCGGGGTTTTGGTGCTTTTGACCAGGCTGAGTTTATCGGGGCTGTCGTGGCTCCGGGCTGTGCGGACTACACCCGCAAACAACTCGATGAACTCACGGAGTGGGTGAAGCGTCCTCAGATTGGGGCTTCCGGGTTGGTGTTTGTGCGCTGTCAGGCCGATGGAAGCCATAAGTCTTCGGTGGATAAGTTCTACAGCGGGGAGGATCTCAGCGTGTGGGCACAAACTTGCGGAGCCGTTCCCGGGGACCTGATTCTGGTCCTGGCAGGTATGCGGCGGAAAACGTTGCCGCAACTGAGCGAATTGCGTCTTGAGATGGGTTCCCGGCTGGGTCTGCGGGACAAGAATGTGTTTGTCCCCCTGTGGGTGGTGGATTTCCCTTTGTTGGAGTGGAGCGAGGAGGATCAACGATTCTACGCCATGCATCATCCGTTCACAGCCCCCAAATCCGAAGATATAGCTTTACTGGATACTAACCCCGGAGCTGTACGTGCCAATGCTTATGACTGCGTGGTGAACGGAGTGGAACTCGGAGGTGGTTCCATCCGGATTCACGATGACCAACTCCAGAAAAAGATGTTTCACACCCTGGGTTTCACTCCGGAACAGGCTGAATATCAGTTTGGTTTCCTGATGAATGCCTTTAGGTTCGGGGCCCCACCTCATGGGGGTATCGCTTTTGGGTTCGACCGTTTGGTTTCCATGCTTGCTGGCCTGGACAGCATAAGGGATGTGATTGCCTTTCCCAAGAACAATTCAGGGCGGGATGTGATGATTGACAGTCCGTCGTATATTTCGGAGGACCAACTAAAAGAATTGCGTATTAAAACAGATTTCAGGCCGGAAAAAATCGATTAATTTTTTCCCGGTTGCTTGGTTGCTATAATAAATCGTGTATATTTGCGTGTGAGATAGGGTGGTTGGGTAACTTTGATCGCCCCTGGTTTTGCTAACATTTGATTTTTGTTTATGGATAATTCGCATCCCGGGCGTGCTAACAGCAGAGAGGCAGATTGTGTGTACAGCAAAGCGATGAGGGCCGGGAAACGGACTTATTTTTTTGATGTAAAGTCAACCAGGAGCAATCAGTATTACCTGACAATAACGGAGAGTAAGAAACGGAGTGATGATCGTGGAGAACCGTTTTTTGAGAAGCATACGATCTTTCTTTATGGGGAGGATTTTGACCAGTTCACCGATGTTCTGCAGGATGTGCTGACGTATATCCGGGAGAACAACACGGTGCCGTATTTTGAGAATCAGTATCATGCCGAGACCGTCGGCCCGTTGAAGGAAATTAATTAGTTGTCCATAAATAGTGTTTCTAACCCTAATTTTTTTGTCCTATGAATAAAGCAGAATTGATTGAAGCCCTTGCTGGCGCTTCGGGATTGACGAAAGTGGATGCCAAAAAAGCTCTGGATGCTTTCGTAAAAGTAACTTCTAAAGAATTGAAGGCTGGTGGGCGTGTTGCCTTGGTAGGTTTTGGGTCTTTCTCTGTTGCCAAGAGAGATGCCCGGACGGGTCGTAACCCCCAAACAGGGAAGTCTATTAAGATCGCTGCTAAGAAGGTGGTGAAATTTAAGGCCGGTAATGAACTGGTAAAGGCTGTTCAGTAATCGATTCTTTCCATAAAAATTGAGGGGGCAACCGGTCGGTGTCCCCTTTGTTTGTTTGTGTTTATCCCAAAAAAAGCCCCCATCCATCGGATGAGGGCTTTTTGCATAGGGTTGAGCCCCTGGTTATTGAGCAGAGAACTTATAGGCGGTGGTGGTGGAATAGGTCTCACCCGGCCTCAGGACTGTGCTCGGGAAGGAAGGCTGGTTGGGAGAATCGGGGAAGTGCTGGGTTTCCAGGCAGAACCCGCTTCTCTTTGAGGCCACTCGGCCTTTCCCGGTGAAGGAGCCATTGAGGAAGTTTCCGGCATAGAACTGGATGCCAGGTTCGTTGCTGTACACTTCCAAAATACGTCCGCTGATGGGTTCATAGACGGTAGCTGCCAGGGCATAGGCTCCGCTGTCGTTGCGCAGGACCCAGTTGTGGTCGTATCCGCCTCCCATAATCAGTTGCGGATAGGCCTCGTCAATACGAGCTCCAATCGGGATGGAAGTGGTGAAGTCCATCGGTGTTGCCTGAACCGGAATCTGTCTTCCAGTGGGGATGAGGGCCGAATCCACTTCGGTGAAGTAGTCTGCCGGGATGGTCAGCTCGTGGTTGAGGATGGAAGTATCCTTCCCTCCGGAGAGGTTGAAGTAGGCGTGGTTGGTAAGGTTGCACACCGTGGCTTTGTCTGTGGTGGCGTTGTACTGTATCACCAGTTCGTTGTCGTTGTTCAGGGTATAGGTGACCTCCACATTGAGGTTCCCCGGATATCCGGCCTCACCGTCCACGCTCAGGTAGCTCAGCTTGAGGGAGACTTCCTTCTCCCCTTTGACGGGTTCTGCTTGCCAGATTACCTTGTCAAAACCCTTGAATCCTCCGTGAAGACTGTTGGGCCCGTTGTTGGCGGGAAGTACATACTCAACACTGTCCAGGGTGAACCGTGCCCCCCCGATGCGGTTTCCGTAACGACCGATAATGGCCCCAAAGAAAGGGTTCACAGAGCTGTATTCCGGGCTCAGGTATCCGTCAATGGAGTCAAAACCGAGCACCACATCCTCATATACTCCGTTGCGGTCAGGAGCATACAGCTCAGTGATGATGCCACCGTAGGTGATGATTTTAACAATCATGCCGTTTTCATTGGTCAGAGTGTAGCGGTCAATCTGCTGGCCTTCTACCTTCCCGAAACTTTCCTGTGTGATGTCCATTGTGCTTTGTTGTTTGTTTGAGCTGCAACCGGTGGAGAGCATCGTCAGAGCGAGCGCGCCTGCGGCCAGCATGGGGGATGAAAGAATCTTTTTCATTCGTAGTTGTGGGTTTGGTTTGGGTAATTAACGTGCCCCGCAACCCGGGGGCTTGGTCGCAACAATATTACGAAAATTATGTCGGAATCAGCGTTGTTCAGTCGAATTTCTTTCGGAGTATTTTCGTACTTTTCAGTTTTATTCATCACAGTTTTATGTATCGTTTTGATTACCCGGTCCGGGTACGGTATGCTGAAACCGACCAGATGGGCTATGTGTACCACGGCAACTATGCCGTGTACTATGAAGCAGCACGCACCGAGATGATGCGTTCCATTGGATTGTCTTACAGAGCTATGGAGGAGCAGGGGATCATCATGCCTGTCTTGTCCCTGCGGATTGACTACCGTGAGCCGGCCTTGTATGATGACCTTTTGCTCGTTCGGGTGACATTGACGCAGCTTCCTGCGGTGCGGATTGAGTTTCACTATGAGGTGCTTCATGAAGACGGGCGCCTTTTGAATACGGGCCTGGTGCAGCTGGCGTTCCTGGATAAATCCACCCGTCGTCCCCGGCGGGCACCTTCCGGAATGGTTTCACAGTTGATGCCCTATTTTGCGGATATAGAA
>DFUR01000064.1:23274-23525 GCA_002380425.1 Bacteroidales bacterium UBA4181 | reverse complement strand
GCCACCCACACCGGTACTCCCGGCCACCAGAGCTGCGATACGCTCATCGAGCATGGCGGCAATGGTTGCCATCTTTCCATCCCGGGAATACCCGTTGATGGCGATTCTGGACATATCAACCTCAGGGATAGTGGCCAGATAGTCAATCACCACCTGCGCCAGCCAGGCACGCCGGGCGAGGGCAGCAAAGTCATAATCGGGGTATAAATCCTTCAGGGCAGCCCCGTCGTCCATGAAATCATTCCCCGCAT
>DFUR01000064.1:0-23167 GCA_002380425.1 Bacteroidales bacterium UBA4181 | reverse complement strand
CAGCGTCAGATGTGTATAAGAGCCGGGTAAAAACCCTTCGGGGCACCCCCGTCGTCCATGAAATCATCCCCCGCATCCCCGGCCGAAATGTATCCCCGCCGAACCAGATTGGAGGCCCACCCATCCAGGCTGGGGCTCATCATCACCGGCATTTTTTTACCGGAGGCAACTTGGGGAATCACCAGACGGGCCCGGACACTTCCCTTACCCTCAGGGCCAAAGAAAATCTGAACATTCCGGGTAAGATAGCCAGCACCCTGTGTCTCGTCCAGCACCGCCACCTTACTGATGGCCGGCTTGGGAGGAAATGTACCGGTCATGTATTTCTCGAACAAGCCCAGAATCTCGGCCCGGCGGGCCTTCCAATCCGCGTCAGACTTTCTTACGGGACGTCCGTCCAGAAAACGGAGCGGATCGGGAAGTAGATTGGTACGCGGCAACTGGTCAAAATCGGGGGGCAACTCCCCGGTCTTTTGTTGCCAGGCAGTCCATGCCGGCACATCGGGCAGAGACTGCTTCATCCACTGGAGGTACTGCTGACGTTCCGCTGTGCTCATGGACCACAGAGACAACGTACTCAGCAGGAGCACCAGGCTGAAGAGAGATTTCTTGATCATAAATAGTAATGTATCGGTGTGACCGTAAAATTACGATAATTCATCATTTTCCCCCCGGAGCAAAGGCAAAAAATCATTAAAAACCACATCTTTGTGGGAATATTTGCTACATTTAATCTCCAAAACAAACACCATGGGAAAACAAGCTATCCAGGTAGCATCTGTAGATGTGACCAAACTTATCGAAATGCTCAATGCCGCCCTTGCCGAAGAATGGCTGGCCTATTACCAATACTGGATCGGGGCACGCCTTATGGAAGGCCCCATGCGCAGCGAAGTGGAGCCCGAGTTGCTGCTTCATGCCGATCAGGAACTGGGACATGCCGTTCTGGTGGTATCCCGCCTCATCCAGCTCGGAGGCACCCCGCTGATCGACCCTGCTCAATGGACGGAGCATGCCCGTTGTGCTTACGATGCCCCTTCCGACCCCTACATAGAAGTTATTCTGGAGCAGAACCTGCGCGGAGAACGCTGTGCCATAAAAAGATACAAAGAAATTGCCGACTTCACGTCGGGTAAAGATCATTCCACCCACCAGATGGCCGTTCAAATCCTCAATGAGGAACTCGAGCACGAGAATGACATTGAGGATTGGATCAACGACCTAAATCGTATGAAGGATGAGTGGAAGAAAATTCGTCTCTAGCCCCGTGAAATTTGCAAAAGGGCTTTTGCCCATTATTCTTGGTCTCCTCCTGACCTCTCTGTTGAGCCCGGGCTGTGGCGATGCACGGCCGGACTCGTCCGAACTGCTCTCCGGAACCTGGGTGAACACTCAGGTAAACGGCACAAATGTCCCTACCGACTCCTCTTTCGTGCTGGCCTTCCTCCCCGGACGGGTGCATTATCAGTCCGAGGGTGTTACTCAAAGCTCCCTCAGCCGGACCTGGTTGGAGAGCGACCGGTACACTTATGACCTCCGCAAGGACCAGATGCTGATTCAGGGGCTGGATGCCCGGAAACGGCAGGTCAAAACACAGCTCCGGATTGTATCGCTCACCCAGGACCAGTTGGTGTACACCGTGGAATCCCATTCCCTAAACGGAACGGAACATCCCGACCAGGCGACCTACACCATGGCCAGAGTCAAGTCCAACAACAGTGAATCACTTCCGGGCGTATGGTACGGACGTTGCACCACCCCCGGTGCTCAGGATGCCCGCTATTCCTTCTGGGAGTTTCTCTACGACGGCCAGTTCCGGATGTACCGGCAGGACGCTGCGGGTGTGTGGCACGCTGAAGCATACACCGCTACCAGTTGTTTCCTGTTCGGGGATCTGTTGGTCCGCAACTTCACTACTGTCGCACCTGACGGCACCCATGTAGAGAACTTCGACTGCTGGACCATTGACATAAAGGGCAACAGCATGAACTGGACCCGCCGCCACCCGGACGGGACCACCGAAGAATACCGCATGCAACGCGCCGCATCCGCACCCGAAGAAGGCTCTACAAACGCCCCCATACCCGAAGCCACCTACCCCCTCGCCCCTGCCCAGTGAAAAGTATTTGGTTTGTTGCTGTTTAATCCAGCATGAAAAATGTGTAGTTCTGTTCCCTCAAACTAATGAAACGACTTATGAGAATTTGCAATGTATTGAAAGGAATTTGCGGCCTTTTATGGATTACGGGACTTGTCTGTCCCGTATCGGCCCAGTTTGCAATGCCTTCCCAGGCGGTGCGGGACAGCATAAAGAAGGCGAATCAGGATGATTACCAGAATATGTTGAATCAGTTGCACATTACCTCCATACGGACGCATGTGACCAATTATGACGAGGCGAAAGCCAACCCATACCCGAACCTTCCCGATCCCCTTACATTAAAGAACGGCAAGAAAGTGACTACGCCCAAGATGTGGTGGGATCAGCGCCGCCCTGAGATCGTGGAAGATTTCGACCGGGAAGTCTATGGCCGGGTCCCCGCCAACACCCCGAAAGTAAAGTGGGTAATCAAGAACACCATCAAAAACACACTTGACGGGAAAGAGTATATCACCAAGGAACTGGAGGGACAGGTGGACAATTCCTCCTATCCGGCGGTGTCGGTTAACATCCAGTTGACACTGACCACCCCAGCCACCGCAAAGGGACCTGTCCCCGTAATCATGGAGTTTGGGTTTATGTTCCCGGGAATGTCCACATTTCCTGTAGCGGGAGCACCCGGAGCCGAGAAATCCTGGCAACAGCAGGTGCTCGAAAAGGGATGGGGCTATGCCATCATTATCCCGAACAGCATCCAGGGGGACAGCGGTGACGGACTGCACCGGGGTATCATTGGCATGATGAATAAAGGTCAATACCGCAAACCGGATGATTGGGGCGTTCTGCGTGCCTGGGGCTGGGGCGCGTCCAGAGCACTCGATTATTTTGAAACAGATCCCGCAGTTGATGCAAAGAAAGTCGGCCTGGAGGGTCACTCACGCTATGGGAAAGCAACCCTGGTCGCCGTTGCGAATGACCCCCGTTTTGCCATTGCCTTTGTTACTTCCTCCGGAGCGGGTGGTGCAAAACTGAATCGTCACGATTATGGAGAAGTCGTTGAGAATGTGGCCAAGGCCGATGAATACCACTGGATGGCAGGGAACTACATTAAATACGCCGGCCCCCTCAACTGGAATGATCTACCGGTGGATTCCCATGAACTGATTGCTCTGTGCGCCCCACGGCCTGTATTTATAAGTGTTGGGGGTCAGGGAGACCGCTGGGCTGATCCCGTTGGAATGTTTCTGGCCCAGGTAGGTGCGGGACCAGTGTACAAGCTGTTGGGCAAGAAGGACCTCGGAACAGATCAATTTCCTGCAGTCGAAACCACCCTGGCCGACGGGGAACTGGGATTTCGCCAACATCCCGGAGGACACACCAACGGCCCCAACTGGCCCATGTTCCTGACCTTTGCTGAGCGATACTTCAAGTAAAGCTACCTGGAAATATTCATTTTTTCAGAATGGTTGACTGTTCCCCAATAATGCAAAGATTGTCAGCTCAGTGACTGTTTTTACGTAGAAATTGTCAACGAGAGGACAATTTTACTAACTTTGCAAAAAAGAAAAGGTGGCTATGAAACCATTAAAGAGATTGCTTCATGATAGAATATTGGCCCGAATGGAGCCCAATAAGGCTGTTCTGATTTTCGGTGCACGAAGGGTCGGAAAAACCATATTGATGCGCCAACTAGTAAATGAGTTCGCCGGCAAAACGATGCTACTCAACGGAGAGGATTATGATACATTGGCTCTACTGAAAGAGCAATCCACTTCCAACTATCGGCATCTGCTGGAGGGAATCGATTTGCTGGCAATTGATGAAGCTCAGAATATTCCTGAGATTGGCTCCAAATTAAAACTGATTCTGGATGAGGTTGAGGGCATTAGGGTAATCGCGAGTGGTTCATCCTCCTTTGACCTTAAAAATAAAGCAGGGGAACCACTGGTCGGACGAGGTACGCAATTTCACCTCACGCCCTTTTCACAAAAAGAGATATCACAAATCGAGACTTCCTTGGATACCAGACGGAACCTGGAATTGCGTCTTATTTACGGGTCCTACCCCGAAGTGGTCACTATGGATAGCTATGAACGCAAAACCGAATATTTAAGGGATGTGGTAGGCGCATATTTGCTCAAAGACATTCTGGCCCTTGATGGATTAAAAAATTCCGGTAAGATGAAAGATTTGTTGCGCCTGATTGCCTTCCAACTCGGGAATGAGGTATCTTACGACGAACTTGGCCAGCAACTTGGCATGAGTAAGAATACCGTTGAAAAATACCTCGACCTGCTTTCCAAAGTGTTTGTGGTGTACCGTCTTGGGGCCTTTGCCCGGAACTTGCGCAAAGAAGTAACAAAGGCGGGCAAATGGTATTTCTATGACAACGGCATAAGGAATGCCATTATCGGGAATTTTAATCCCCTGTCTATTCGGCAGGATGTTGGAGCATTGTGGGAAAATTATCTAATCAGCGAACGCATAAAAGCCAACTCTAACGAAGGCTTGGGCAAGGAGTTTTATTTCTGGAGAACCTATGACCTTCAGGAAATTGACCTCGTTGAAGAAAGCACCAACACGCTTTCCGCATTGGAGTTCAAATGGGGTAAAAAAACACCAGTCATTCCTGTGGCCTTCAAGAAAAGTTATCCGAACGCAACCTTTGATGTAGTCAACAAGGAGAATTATATGAATTACTTATAGATTCCGCAATCATAGGCACCTCCTGCCTCCTGTCCTCATTCCCGAAATTCAAGCTATATTGCAACCTGATTGGTGCAAATACCTGTTCACACGTGAAAATTACCCTTATAGTATCTGGATGCGTCGTTTTGTCTCTGCTGTCCGGATGCAGAGACGCCTCAAGAGATGCGGGCACAGCCCCAAATGATGAACAGATCGTTTATCAAATCAATCTGGAGGAGAGCCTCAGGCATCCATCATCGGCTAACCTCTCCAATATTGCCGACACGATTCAGTATATTGAACTCAAAACCCGGCGCGATATGCCTATTGGGATGGTGGATATTATCGAGATATCTGACGAATATATTTTTATTGCCTTCAAGGGAACCGCCTTTCAGTTTACCCGTCAAGGGGATTACCTGAGGTCCATTGGACGCAGGGGCAAAGGGCCTGGGGAATATCGATATGCTGGAAGAATCAGCAAACTTCGGTCAAAAAGGAGATTATTATCTGGTCAATAGTGTCATGGAAGACAGCCGGTTTCTGTACCTGAGTGCGGAACCTTACTGGAACCCGGCGATGGGTTCCCCCCGCCTGTTGTTTGACAAGAGCCGGAACATGGGTATGACGGCCAAGACCGCCTCGGGCGAAAACGGTCTCACCGATGATATCTTGGGAGGTCCTGCCTTCTGGCCTTTGATTATCAGCAACAACGAATATGTCTCGGTGGTGAACGCCGACGAACTGATTGACAAGAGCCGAAACCTTCCGAATCCCTCGGCTCAGTTCAAAAAATTCCTGCAGAGCATCGATGAGGACAGCAATCCGGTGGTGATTATCGCCACCAAAAGAATTGGATACTCCATTCCCCAGAATGACAAATGATACCTTTCATACAATCCCATGAAGGAATTTTTGAGTCCAATCGGCAAGGAAGGATGGCAAACTGAGTAATCCATCGCTCACTTTCAAATTGTTTGTGGAGTAACGTATTTTTAATGAGGGAGCAAATTTGGATGTGTACACCGACAGGCTTTTCCCACTGATACGATGTTCTGCCTTTACCTCTACCGGAATGATCTCTGCTCCCTGTTGCAGGAGAAAATCGACTTCGGCTCTGTTCTCAGAACTCCAATAATTGGGCAAACCATCCGATTTAGGGACCAGTGCCTGCAAGATGGCGTTTTCGGCTAATGCCCCTTTGAACTCAATATAACCGGAATGGCCCGACAAGATGACTTCGGGGGAGAGTTTGGCCAGGCGTCTCAAGAGCCCACAGTCGAAGGCATACACCTTAAAGGCAGACAGGTCCTGATAGGCGCTTAAAGGAATACCCGGCTTGGTTACATTGAAAATTCGATAGATCAACCCTGCTTCTTCCAGCCAGAGCAGCGCATCTTCATATTCCCGGGCACGGGCCCCGGATTTTATCACCTTATAGATAAATTTCCTGTTTTCTTTAGCTAATTGTGAAGGCAGGGAGTGCCACAAGCTATTAATTCGCGGGATATCTGCCGAAGCCGCATATTTGGAAAAATCGAGTGTGTACAGGTCCAGGATGTTTTGCAAAACATCCTCCACCTTATGCATTCCTTCATTTCCAAGCAAAGATACTACTGCTTCGGGCATCCCGCCGCACACGAGATAGCGCTTGAATTCTACCTCCAGCTTATGGAGGATAATCTCTGGCAACGGCTCAATCTGCGCCAGACTATCCACATAATCAAATAATTGACTATAGGAGGCGCGCAGAAACTCTCTGAAGGTTACCGGATACATCCGAAGAATTTCCACTTTGCCTACCGGAACAGACATATTCTTTTTGCGTATGGCAACACCCAACAAGGACCCTGCCGCGATAATGTGATACTGGGGAGCCTCCTCGCAAAAGTATTTCAAACTATTCAGGGCACCCTCGCACGCCTGTATCTCATCGAAAATAAGCAGCGTCTTTCCCGGTTCGATGGGAACATCCGTAAACAAGGTGAGTTCTCTCAGAATCCGCTGAATATCCTTGGATTTCTCGAAAACGCCTGCAAGTTCTTTGGTTTTGTCGAAGTTGAACGTGGCCACAAAGTCGAAACAATCCTTTCCAAACTCCTCCATTACCCATGTCTTTCCGATCTGACGCGCACCTCTCAACAGGATTGGCTTGCGCGCTTCCCTGGATTTCCATTGTCTGAGTTGCTCAATAATATCCCGTTGAATTTTCATAAGAACACATATTATGTGCGGATTATGTGTAAACGATCACACTTTACGCACGAAATATTGGCAAATATATAAACATTTTCGGAATATCTGAATATTCAGAATTTCCCATCACCAAACAATAAACAGGAATATCCCTCTCAGATATAAGTCCATTCCAATGAATAAACAAACTCAATAGATAAAAAAAAGATGCTTAAAGGATAAAATATATAGCTTTCTTTATATTTGCTCTGATTAATAGCTCTTTTATGGATAAGTTTCAGAAGAAGATAAACTTTTACTTCAAGGCCAATCAACAGATAATCTGCACCGTAAGCCAGATTGACTCATTTAGTGGTATCTGGGACCTCACCACCCAGAAAGAACACCCCAAATGGAGGGAACTCAGACATCAAACCATGATTCGTTCTGCCGGATCATCCTGTCGGATTGAGGGGGCTCAGATGAGCAACCAGGAGATTGCCGAACTGATGGAATATCGCCAGGATATGGACCTGCGCACCCAAGACCAACAGGATGTGGCCGGATACCTGGATGTTCTGCAGGAAATTTCTGCTCATCATACTTCATGGGAACTCAGCCGGAGGACCATCCTGGAACTGCACCTCCGCCTCCTTCGGCACAGCCCCAGAGATGCCCGCCACAGGGGAACCTTCAGTTCACAGAACACCCGGGAACTTCGTCCTGCCGAAACCGAAATGGCTGAGCTGATTACCTGGACCAATCACCAGCTTCAAGCCCGGGAAATCCACCCCCTGATCGTCATCGGCCTTTTCGCCTACGAGCTGCTTTCCATCCACCCCTTCACAGACGGATGCGGCCGGTTGTCCCGGCTGCTCACCACCCTGCTGCTGCTCAGAAATCAATATTTCTTTGTGGAGTACGTGCCCTTTGAAGAACTGCTGGAAAAGAACCGGGACAAATACTTCGATGTGTTGCGCGATGCCCAGAAGCACCGCAATACCGAGTCGGAACGCATTGAATCGTTCATTCTGTTCTTTCTCAACTGTCTCAAAACACTCACCGTCAAACTGCAACAGGGAACCTCAGCCAAAAGCAACCGCAGCGGCTACCTAAACGAGCGGCAGAAAAGAATCCGGGATTATATCCGCAGGGAACAACCGGTTAAACTGAGCGATCTGGCCCGGGGATTCCCCGAAGAGTCAGTGAACACCCTGAAAAAAGACCTGCAGTTCCTCCGAAGCGAACAGATTCTGAGCTGCACAGGGAAGAACAGAGGGGCGGTTTATAGCATGGAACCGACAGCGGGGGTGACATCGTCCGTTGCCACCCATTTGTAAAGTTTGTCTGACCTTCTGACCGGTTCGGAAACCGAAACCGAGAAACGATCGCCCTTGGAGGCCATCTGATCGGGCCGGAAATCTACCCGCATCCCGGACAAATTCATCTGAAGCACTCCGGTAGTTGGGCCGGTGATCAACACAAGGTCACCCTCCCGGACACTGCCGGACTCTACCAGGAACTCGGCCACCCCCAGTTTGGAGAAGTAATTGGTGCAACGGGCCACATATTCCTTCCTCATCGTCGCCGAAGAACCATACCGATCGGACCATTCACCAAGTTTTTGACCCAGATAGTAACCGTCCCAGAAACCCCGGTTAAAAACCGTATCCAGACGGTCAGTCCATGCCTTCACCCGCTCCGGGGTGAACGTCTCTTCGATGACTGCCGACAGCGCCTGATGGTAGCATTCCGTCACCACACGGACATATTCCGGGGCGCGGGCACGCCCCTCAATCTTGAATACCCGCACACCCGCCTGAATCATCCGGTCGAGAAATCCAAGGGTGCACAAATCTTTAGGAGACATAATATACTGGTTCTCCAGATGCAATTCCCGCCCCGTATCCCGGTCGCGCACCTCATATCCCCTGCGGCACACCTGCAGGCAACCACCCCGGTTGGCCGAACGGTTGTGCTCGTGCAAACTAAGATAGCACTTACCCGAAACCGCCATACAAAGCGCCCCGTGACAAAACATCTCAATCTGCACCTCCCGGCCCGAAGGCCCCAGAATCTGCTCCCGGTCAATCGCCTCATGAATGGACGCCACCTGTTCCAGAGTGAGTTCCCGGGCCAGTACCATCACATCGCAATAAGCAGCAAAGAACCGAACGGCCCCGATGTTCGATATATTCAATTGTGTGGAGGCATGCACCGACAGTCCCAGGCTCCGGGCTGCCATCACCACGGACATATCCGAAGCAATCACTGCGTCCACTCCACATCGGGAGGCCGCCTCCAACTGAAGCTGAATCTGAGGCATATCCTGGTCGTACATCACTGCGTTCAGCGTCAGATAAGTACGAACCCCGGCCTGGCGGCAACAAGCCACAATCTCCTGCAGGTCTTCAATGGTAAAGTTCATGGAGGATGCCGATCGCATATTCAACTGGCCCAGACCAAAGTAAACCGAATCGGCCCCCGCCTGAAGGGCTGCCGAGAGCGACTCCCGGGAACCCACCGGAGCCATAATTTCAAAATCCTTCCTGTTCATTCTTCCCAACGATTGAGTTCTTTCAGCACCAGGTCATTCTCAAATCCGCGTGCTACCGCAAACCTGAACAGACGGGGTTTCTGTTCCCGCAACGAACCGGAACGTCTGTTACGGTCAAGCAACGAGCGAAGCAGATCCCTATATTGTTCCTCATC
This sequence comes from Bacteroidales bacterium UBA4181, assembly GCA_002380425.1. Lineage (GTDB taxonomy): Bacteria > Bacteroidota > Bacteroidia > Bacteroidales > UBA4181 > UBA4181. The sequence goes on along the minus strand of DFUR01000064.1, from coordinate 13,491 downwards.
CAGTTCCCCCAGCACCTGAGTGGTAACCTCACGGGAGATGTGGAGCGTGCCCAGCATGTAACGCACCTTGACCCGCCCCCACTGGTTCAGCCATATCTTATCGTGTACATAGGCCCGGGCAAAACGCATCTCATCCAGATATCCCTCACGCTTGAGGGTATCCAGAATCTCCTGGTGCCAGTCGGCCGGCACTCCTCGGGAGACAAGCTTCCGAACGACCTCGGCCCCGCAGGTTTCCCGGTGGCTGCAAAAGGCTCGCGCCCCATCCAGTGCTTCCTTCTTATCCATTAAATATCCATTACTACTTTGCACATACGCCATTTGTCCCGAATGTCCCTCCTGAGTTCCACCCGGACAAAACCCGCCTCCCGAAATACCTGTTCCGTAGCTTCAGGATAGGCCTCATTAATCTCAGCATATACGGCTCCTCCAGGTACCAGATGCTTCCGGGCATAGTTAGCCAGAGCCCGGTAGAACACCAGCACATCCGTTACCGGTGGAAACAGTGCCCGAAGGGGTTCATACCTGAGTACCCTGGCGTGCATTTCTCCGCGCTGTTCCTCGGACACATAGGGCGGGTTGCTGATGATGGTGTTCCACAACTGTGGCATGGATGCCATACCATTGCCTGTGAGAAAATCAGCTTCCGCCCAGTTCACACCGGCTCCAAGCAGGCCTGCATTCTCTGAGGCTACCCCAAGGGCATCCGGAGAAACATCCAAGCCCCACAGGCTGGCCTCAGGGAACCACAAAGCCAGAGAAATGGCGATGCAACCGCTGCCGGTGCAGACGTCCAGCACCTTGCGGGCAGGCAGGGACGGGCCCTGCTTCCAGTCCGAAGCAACCCATTCGGTCAGTTCCTCCGTTTCAGGACGCGGAATGAGTACTCCGGGACGCACAACAAAACGATGTCCGCAAAACTCCGTTTCTCCCAGCACATACTGCAGAGGCTCCCCGGACATCAGCCGATGCAGCATCTGCTCTGCGGCATCACGAAAAGAGGACGAAACGGGCTCCGGGGCGTGCAGCACCTGCTCGACAAAGGTGTATCCGGTAAGATGACGCACCAGCAAGGAAACCACATATTGGGCCTGACGCGCCTCGTACAGGCCCGTTAGCCGGGCTCCGGCATCACGGATCCACGAGCCTAATATGTCCTCCTGCTTTGAAAACCCCATAAAAAAAACGAAATTTGCCCGAACAAAATTAAGACAATATTTGGGAACCCCGGAACAATACATGCAACGCTGCCTGGACCTTGCTGCCCTGGGCCGGGGTATGGTGGCTCCCAATCCCATGGTAGGCTGCGTCATCACCGACAGGAACGGAGTGATCCTTGGGGAGGGCTTTCACCAGCAGTACGGAGGCGCGCATGCTGAAGTCAACGCCCTGCAACAAACCGGGTGCACCTCACTGCCTGCGGGATGCACCATGTATGTGAATCTGGAACCATGCTCCCACTACGGCAAAACGCCCCCTTGTACCGATGCCATCCTCCGCCACGGCATTTCACGGGTGGTTGTGGGCACCCCCGACCCCAACCCGTTGGTTGCCGGAAAGGGCCTCGGAATATTGGGTCAGGCGGGATGCGAAGTCATCAGTGGCATCCTGGAGGAGAACTGCCTCTGGCTCAACCGGAGATTTTTCACCTTTCAACACGCCCACCGGCCCTATATCATTCTAAAATGGGCCCGGACCAGGGACGGTTTTCTGGACATCATCCGCACTTGTGAGAGCGAGCCACGGCCCACCTGGATTACGGGTGAGGAAGAACGGGTGATTGTTCACAAGTGGCGTAGCGAGGAGAGCGCCATCATGGCGGGCACCCGTACCATCAGCGCGGATAATCCCGCACTCAATCTACGCCACTTCACCGGTAAGCAGCCCCTGCGCATCGTCCCGGACAGAAAACTGACTCTGGACGGCTCTCTGAAGGTACTCGACGGCACATCGCCCACCCTGGTTCTGACCGAACAGCAACCACCCGCCGGCCGTGCCGGCCTGCGTTACCGCCGGGTCGCCAGCCTGGATGACCTCAGCGAAGTACTGAATGTATTATGGGAGGAGCAGGTGCTGTCGGTTTTTGTGGAAGGAGGCGCCCAGTTGCTGAAAAGTTTTCTGGATGCCGGCCTGTGGGATGAAGCCAGGGTGTTCACGGGGTACCAGCAGTTTTGTGAAGGGGTTGCTGCTCCGGCCGATCCCCCCGCCCCGCTTCTGTCAGAACACAACTTTCCGCACAGCCAGTTGCGCATCTATATCAACCCCGCCACCCAAAATCTGACCGAATTATATCCTCAGGGAACCGGGTCGTAGCCACTCCCGCCCCAGGGATGGCAGGAGAGAAACCGTTTTAGTGCCAGCCAGCCACCCTTAAACGGACCGTACTTGCGAAGTGCTTCAACAGCATATTGCGAACAGGTTGGAACATACCGGCATGAAGGTGGTTTGAGTGGGGAAATCGCATACTGATATACCCTGACCAGTCCGATCAACAAAGCATTCAGGAGCCGCTTCATGTCTTTTCGGGATGGACAGAGGACGGCACCAGCTCAAAGGGATGCCTAAGATTTTTTTGCATAGCTCGTTCCACATCGGCATATCCGGCCTCCTCCTTGCCAACATACACCCAAAGCAGCCAGAGCGTCCCACCGGGCTCATCCCGTAGCAAAGACCGGTTGAGCCGGTAGGCTTCCCGGATTCTGCGTTTCAGGCGATTGCGCACCACGGCTCTGCGAAAAAGACGTTTGGGTACCGACACCATCATCTGCGCGGGGACATCCGAGGGAGGGCCCCACATCCACAAGACGCGCAGGGGATGGGCAAACAGCACAGAACCCTTGGCCAGCAGAGCATCAATGGATTTTTGCCGGCAAAGTTTCTCCCTTTTGGGAAAAGTAAACGAAAGATGGCTGGAAGCATTTGCAACCAATGCCGGACGAAATTAGGCGTGTTTAACTTTATTCTCTTTGAGGAGCTCTTTAAAATACTGATCCAGTGCCATGGTCATGGAGGGGGCGGCAGGCTGGGGCGCTTCCACATCCAGACGCAATCCGGCTTCGCGGATGGCCTTGGCTGTAGCTGCACCAAAACTGGCAATGCGCGTGTCGTTCTGAACAAAATCGGGGAAATTCTGGAACAACGATTTAATCTCAGCGGGACTGTAGAACACCAGCATATCGTAGTCCATCCCGACCAGAGAAGAAAGGTCACAACATACAGTGCGGTATAGGATTACCTTGGTATAGGAAAACTTATGGGCATCCAGAGCACTGGGGATCTCGGGCTTATGCGGTTCGGAAAGGGGAAGCAGAATAGTTTCTCCCTTGTGCTTGGCCATGAGCTCCACCAACTCAGAGAAATTGGTTTTGCTGAAGAAGATCTTTCGTTTGCGGTACACAATGTACTTTTGCAGATAGAGGGCCACGGACTCCGAAGAACAAAAGTACTTCATGGTATCCGGGACGGTAATGCGCATTTCCTCACAAATCCTGAAGAAATGATCAATCCCCGTTTTGCTGGTAAAAATAATGGCCGTGTGCTGAAGAATATCCACTCTGTATTGCCGGAACTCCCTGGCAGTAACCCCCTCGACCCGAATAAAAGGCACAAAGTCCACCTTGATGTGGTTTCGATCAGCCAATTCAGCATAAGGAGATTTTTCCGATTCGCCCGGCTGGGGCTGTGACACCAGAATCTTCTTAATCTTCACACTCATAATCAATATACTACCTTCACTATAAAACAGCGCGCAGGGCCTTGACGGCCATGAGCACCGGAATAATTTCCAAGGTGCAAAGATACAAAAGGAAATAGAAAACAGGAAATCGGTGGGTCAGAATAATCTGAAAGACCCTGACCAACCACCAAACAAGCAGCAGGAAGGCAGATCCCAGAGCTGCCCATACGAAGAGCCAGCCGACCGGAACAGGAGCAAAAGGGATACACACTACCGGAACGGTGAGGATGACAGCATAAGCCTTGTTGAACACAAAGACCGAGTGCAAATACTCGTCGAAAAAGGCCGGACGCATCAGCAGCATTCCCATAAACTTGCACAAAAGGTATTTCAGCCCGTATATGACGGCAACCACCACCCCGACCAGTAGCAGGGACAAAATCTCAGGAAACTCCCACACCGGGACCGCATACCACCATACCAGTTCATGAGCCAGCAGGGAAATATTGAGCGGAAACAGAATCTGTACAAACAGAGACATATTGCGGTACAACTCCGTTCGGGACGAAAAAATGCGCGCTGATGCCCGGAGGTCGAAAACCGCTGTAAACAACTGTCCAAAGATTTTGTAGAATGCGGCCCGGATAAACGCCAGCAAAGACACCGAGGCGATAATGGCCAACAAAAACAAATCAGAAGGGAATACCACCCTGTCCTGATGGGGCAAATCGGGAACAGGATACTGCGTCACTGAAACTGAAACCGAAAGAGAATCTTTGGGAGTGTGCACAGGGAATACCCCCCACGCCAACGTATCCCAGACCATTAAAGGCCTTTCGCAGAGAGTTTCAAAAACCAGAGTCTCGACAGGTGCCACTCCAAGCGAATCGGTCCACCAAAGACTGTCGTGAGTGGGTGACCAAACCTGCAGAGAATCCGCTGAAAGCAACGTAGTGGTGTCTGTACCGGAAAATGCAGGCATAGATTATTCTTTATTCCGGGTATCCATATAAATCGTCACAGGGCCGTCATTGCATAGTTGAACCTTCATATCAGCGCCAAAACAGCCTGTTTGCACCTGGCTTCCAAGCTCCTCCGAAAGTACAGACACAAATCGCTCATACAGGGGCTGGCTCTCTTCAGGTGGTGCAGACCGCACAAAGGAAGGACGGTTTCCCTTACGGGTAGAAGCCAGAAGCGTAAACTGGCTGATGACCAGAATCTCCCCCGAAACATCCATCACAGACAGATTCATCTTTCCCTGAGCGTCACTGAAAATTCTCTGCTGAACAATCTTTCGGGCCATCCACAGCAACTCTTCCTCTGTGTCACCCAACTCGAAACCAGCCAGCACCAGAAGGCCCTGCCCGACTTTACCCGTACAGACACCCTCCACCATTACCGAAGCCTCCAAAACTCTTTGCAACACAGTTCTCATAAGGAATTGCCGCATCCATCATGATCATTGGGATGCAACCGCAAAGGAACAAATTTTTCGTCAATTGGGTCGTGAAGCATTTGCATATAAGGAAAAGAAAACCTATATTTAGGTTCTTCAAAAAAGTATTGATACAACACTAAATCTGAACGATCATGTATATAACTTTCAATGAACTCCGAAGAGTCAAACACGCTCTTCCCTCCGGCAGCATGAAATTGATTGCCGAACGGTTGAGCATCAGTGAAGACACTGTAAGGAACTATTTTGGCGGTACTCACTATAAATCGGGTGAGTCCGCCGGAATTCACGTGCAACAGGGGCCTGACGGTGGCATTGTCGCCCTTGAGGACACCACCATCTGGGAGATGGCCAACACCATTCTCGCCGAAAAAGGGCTTGCCTAGAGCCAACTAACTCAAAACCGAAACCGCTCCGCTTCATGCCGGGCGGTTTTTTTTGCCAATATTCGCCGAAAATCAAAAAAAAACATAACTTTGCCCGCTCAAATTTAAATGCACAATTATGCCTGTAAAAATCAGATTAAGCAGACAAGGGAAGAAGGGAAGTGCTTTTTACCACATTGTCGCCGCTGATAGCCGGGCGCCACGGGATGGCAAGTTTATCGAACGTCTGGGAAGCTACAACCCAAACACGAACCCTGCAACGATCGAACTCAATTTCGACAAGGCAGTTACTTGGTTGCTCGATGGTGCACAGCCTACTGAAACATGTAGGGCTATCCTCTCCCTCAAAGGAGTCATGATGAAGAAGCATCTGCTCGAAGGAGTCCGCAAAGGAGCCTTCACCGCCGAGGTTGCCGAAGTTCGTTTCGGACAATGGCTCACCGAAAAGGAAAGCAAGATCGAAGCCAAGAAATCGTCCTTGAAACGCTCCAAAGAAGATGAGCGCAGGGCACGTCTGGCAGCCGAAACCAAGATTAAGGAAGCCAGAGCCGCTGAGTACGCCAAGAAACTGGCTGCCCAGAACGCCCAGGCTGCCGAAGCCGAAGCCTCCGCTGAGGATGAAGGAGCCCAGGCTCCCGAAGTTGCTGCAGAATAACCTGAAATTTTTCTTTTGTTCAGGCCCTCCGGATGACCACCGGGGGGCTTTTTTTGTACATTTACCTCCTGAGCCATATACGCATGAACCATTCATCCACTTTCGGCCCCCACAAAAATGTAGGCACCTTTGTCCGGCACCATGGATTTCAGGGTGGTTTGGTACTGGTTTCGGACGTCCCCCTGGAAGACGCCCTCGAAGACGTTGAGGTGCTGTTCGTATGGCTGGACAACCTCCCCGTACCCTTTTTCGTGGACTCTTTCCAATTCACCGGAGACACATCGGCCATTGTTCATTTTCAGGAAGCCTCATCGCGCGAGGCATCAGCCCTACTTATAGGCTGTCAGGTCACTTGCACCCAAGAGGACACAGACCCTCTCAACGAACGGGGCAAGCATGCTGATATCCTCTTTGAACAGAGCGAGGAAGCGGACGCCCTCAACGACCTGAGTGATCTTTCCGGGTTTGAAGTTTCCGACTCTGAGAACAACCCCGTTGGGTCCGTCACCGCCGTGAATAATTTCAACGGCAATGTGGTTCTGGAGGTCCGCTATCAGGAAAAACCTATACTCCTACCCTTCCATCCCGATCTGGTCATCAATCTGAACCCCACCTCAAGAAAACTGCAGCTAACCATCCCGGACGGGTTACTTGAGTAAAACCCTCATGGACGGCTGGCCTGATGAGGAACCGGCAAGACAGGTTGCGCTCAGGCTCAGGGAGCATTCCGGAAGACAGGGAGAATGAGTTCCTCAAGATCTCTCTTGGGAACATGGTGCACCTGATGCTCATCACGCCAGTACTTGATGTCGCCTCCCGGCAGGAGCGGATCAATAACCACCTGCTCCAACGGTTTGCCCAGCGCGATCACCAGCAGGATTTCGTAACGGGCGGGCAAACCAAGGACGGACTGTAGCACAGGCCGGTTGACCGAGGCGATGATACACCCTCCAAAACCCTTTTCCACAGCAGTGAGCAGAATGGCCATGGAAACAATGCCCTGATCGCAAAAATACTGGGAGGAAATCTCAGTATCATGAACCACCACCACATAGGCTGCAGGACGCTCCCCTTCAACAGGTCCGCCCCAGTCCCTGAGATATCCAGCCCACGAAAGTGCGGGAAACACCGAGGCACATTGTTCCGGAGTATGGACAAGCAAATATTTCAACGGTTGGGCATTCCGCCCCGAAGGGCACAAACGAGCCGCCTCAATCATTTCATGAAGGTCTTGCAAGGGTACCTCAACCTCCTGACAAAACCGCCGGTAACTGCGGTTCCGGGCCAACAAATCCAAAACTTTCATACGTATTACTTGAGAATGAGTGATTTAAATCCGGGAGTGTAATAAACATCCATACCCCCCTCATCATTTCCGGTGATCAAACAGCCGTCCAGTTCAGGATGGGTTTCCAGCAGGGCCTTACTCTTCTGTGGCCCCATAGCCATACAGGCGGTAGCCCATGCATCGGCCTCCATGCAGGTAGCAGCCAGGATGGTGGCACTCAGAAGCCTGTGACGGGTGGGATAACCTGTGGAAGGGTCTATGGTGTGGGCATATTTTACTCCGCCCAACTCATGATACTTTCTATAATTTCCCGAAGTAGCCAGGGACCTGTTGCTGAGCGCAATGCGCACCTGCAATTGTTCACCGGGAGCCAGCCCCTCCTGCGGCCGGTCAATTCCCACTTTCCAGGGCACACCGGTTGGGTTCACCCCCTGGGCATGAATCTCCCCTCCAATCTCCACCAGGAGATTACGGCAACCCTTGCGGATAAGAAAGTCAGCCACTACATCCGAAGCAAACCCTTTAGCAACAGCATTCATATCCAGGACGACCCCGGTGTCGGCCTTCATGAGCCGGCCCCCCTCAAGCCACACTTTTTCCATGCCCACATACCGCAATAAGCTGTCTATCACCCGAACATCAGGATTTGGAAGTGAATCACCCTTACTTCCGAAGCCCCAGTAATTCACCAGCGGAGCTACGGTGATGTCCAATGCACCCTGCGATGCTTCGCTGATGCGGCGGGATGTTTCAAAAACCGAACGGAACCATTCATCCGAACGGGCTGTGGTATCATTGCTGTTGAACCGGGAGATCAATGACTGGGGACGGTAGATGGACAGGCAGTTCTCCAGGCTATCCAGCAAGTAGCGGATTTCATCGGCGTAATCCTGATCGCCGGGAGCTTCGTATATGAGGCTGTAGGTGGTTCCCAGGGCCATCCCCTGATGACGGACATAGACAGGCTGGCTGCACGAAGCCGTCAACACAAGCAGCAATATGAGGATAAATGAGGGTTTCATGGTGGAATGCATCGAGACCCAAACCTACATCTTTTTTCAGAAATTGCACAGACGCCCGGCCATTATCCGGCAAGAATGAGTAATTTTCGGAACAACGGACAAAGAACTCATGATATTCGTCACCGGAGGCACCGGACTGGTTGGTACGCATCTGCTATTCTCCCTCACCCGTTCGGGAAGAACGGTCAGAGCGTTGAAGCGGCCGGGCAGTGATTTGTCCAAGGTTTCCCAAACCTTTGGTTATTACACCTCAGAGGCAGCTCCTTTGCTCAGACGCATTGAATGGGTTGAAGGCGATATTCTGGATCCCGTTTCACTCCGCAGGGCGATGGAGGGCATCTCTCTGGTGTACCACACAGCCGCAGCAGTTTCTTTCAACGAACGGAACCAGGATGCCATCATCCAGGCCAACGCTGAGGGAACCAGAAATATGGTCAACGCCTGTTTGGATGAGCAAGTCAAAAGGCTGTGCCATGTGAGTTCCATTGCTGTCTTTGAGACTTCTGAATCGGGCATACCAGTCCGGGAAGATGCCCCCCGCTCAGGGCAGCAATCCCACTCCGTTTATGCCAGGAGCAAGCAGATGGCCGAAGAATATGTTCTGAGTGCAGTATCACGAGGGCTCTCGGCAGTGGTGGTCAATCCTGCCATCATCCTGGGGCCGGGACAATGGGGCCGGGGCAGTTCCAGATTCTTCACCACAGTGGACGGTGGTCTGCCGGTTTGCACACCGGGAGGAAACAGTTTTGTGGATGTGCGCGATGTAGTTCAGGCCATGCTCCTGCTTACCGAAGGGGACTCCGACAACCAACAGAACCATAAAAAAACGGGGAACCTGTGCCAGTACATACTGAGCGGACATACCTGCAGCTTCCAGGAACTACTCTGCAGCATCGCCCACAACCTGGGACGAAGCGGCCCCAGGGTCGTGCTTCCCTTATGGACAGGCGATGCCGCCCAGAAATTCGTACGGTTTAGCCGGCATCTGTGGCCCGGCCTGATAAAACTCTCCGAAGGCACCCTCCGCAGTGCCTACCATCAAGCAACCTACGACGGCAACCTCATTTGCCGCGAAACTGGATTTACCTATACCCCCTTTGCGCAGACCCTTTCGGACATCTGCCAACTGTACCTGAAGTACAAAAAGAACGCTATTTGAGGTATCCGGCCAATGGCTGGATCTTCTGCTCGCGAATACCTTCGGCAACAATACCAGCAAACATCACGGCACCCGCCTCCTGAAGATGGGTGTTGTCTGCGCCCTTCTCCTGAGGAGTGAGGCCTTTGCCTTCTTCCACAAAATAGTACAGAGCTTTGGAGGCCTCATCTCCGACTGCCTGAAGCCGCTCCTTTCCCTTCTCATGCACGTCGATCAGGGGGACCCCGGCAGTTTTGGCTGCCTGGCGGGCCAACTCAATATACTCCGCGAAATGAGCCCGGCGCACCTCCACCTTTCCGTTGGCATCAAACTCCCGCATGGGAATGGAAGTGAGAATCACCGGGAAAGCATTCTTTGCCTTGACATCCGCGCAAAACTTGAGAAAATTGGCCGTATAGTCGGCGGGCTCCACATGCCGCCCCTGCATGGGGGAAGTGTCGTTGTGCCCAAACTGCACCAGCACATAATCTCCAGGCTGCACCTGCTCCAGCAGGGTATCCCAACGTCCTTCGCGGATGAAGGAACCTGAGCTGCGTCCGCCGATGGAACGGTTCAGCACCTCCACATTCTCATTAAAAAAGCTTGCCAGAAATTGGCCCCATCCGCGCATCAGGTTCCGGTTCACATCATAAGTCTGGGCGGTAGAGTCTCCGGCAATATGAATCCGGATTTTGGACTGGGGAGGAGTAGCCGAAACCGTCATCAAACCCAGCAACACAAGCACAAAAAATTTAAGCTTCATATAAACGATATTAGTGAATGTACAGAGGGCTACCGCATCTGCGAGCTCCTGACCCTGTCAGGGCCTGAGACAGGATGCCCAACTGAAGGTACAAATATAGAGAATGAATGGCTGTCCATTATTATGTTTGACAAACATTATGTTTCTCAAACATAACAACAACAAAAACCTGAAAAAGATACCTTACAGGCAAGAATTCAGACCCTACGGTGTGACCCTGAACCAGTCCAGGTCAGCAAAACCCGCCCGGTTGGTGGTGGCGGTGCGGGAACAGAACATACCCACCTTGGCCCCAATCCAGCGGCCCTCGCTGGCCTGAAACGTATTGCCCAGGGAAACGAACGAAGTCCCGTCGAGACTGTAGCTAAAGGAACACTTGGCCCCTTCACGGACCGTCACCCGCAAATAGAAGTCGCTCCCGGTCACCGGAATCCGTTCCGTTTCCGCCTCAGCCCCTCCCCGAATGGCATTCATCTGGGTAGTCTGGGAGATCACCAGCCCTGAAGAGGTCCGGGTAAGGGACACATAGGCCAGGTCATCCCCTATGACGATCAATCCTGCACGCTCCCCATCCGTGGAAGGGCGGAACGCCATCTTCACTGTAGCGGTGAACTCCGGAGCGGGGAATTTTTGAAGAAACAAATTCGGCACATCCCGATATCCCGTGAACGCTTCGGGCAGCAACACAGAATATAAGCGGAAGGTTCCCGCGGAGGTCACCGGATATCCCCAGGTTTCTCCGGGATTGGCATGCCACTGCCACTGAAGGCCGGGTGCTCTTCCGTCAAATTCATCGGACTCCGCAGGGGTCGCCACGGGCCAGGTCTTACCAACATTGGGCTTTCGAAAGGTGAGCACCGGCTCCCCGCAACCATCTCCGTCCGGGTCAGAGCCCATAACGGGCCAGTCGTTCTTCCACGCCATAGGCTGCAAATGTACCACCCGTCCGTAAGCACCCCTGTCCTGAAAGTGCAGAAACCAGGACTCACCCGATGCTGTTTCCACCCAGGCACCCTGATGCGGCCCGTTGATGACCGTCTTTCCCTGTTCCAGAACCTTGCGTGATTCATAGGGGCCAAAAATGCTGCGCGAACGCATCACCAACTGCCAGCCATTGGTAACCCCGCCGGCAGGAGCAAAGATATAGTACCATCCATTGCGCTTGTACATCTTGGGGCCCTCGACGGTGGGGTCACTGGCGTGCCCGTCAAACACAATCACCGGAGCTCCGGAAACCGCACGGCCATCGGGAGTCATGGGGGACAACACCAGAACGCTCCCTATGCCGGCACGGCTTCCAGCATAGGCATGGCACAGATACACCTTGCCATCATCATCCCACAGCGGGGAGGGATCAATAAGGCCCTTCCCTGCCTTAACCAGTACGGGTTCTGACCAGGGCCCTGTGGCTTGAGTGGCCTGCACCATGTAAATGCCGTAATCGGGGTCGGGATAATAGATATAAAACATTCCCTTGTGATACCGGATGCAGGGTGCCCAGATACCCTTTCCATGCTGGGGGAGGGAAAAGACATCTGCAGGCTGTAGCCGCGAAAGCACATGCCCTATCAGCGTCCAGTTGACCAAATCGTACGATTTCAGCACCGGAATCCCGGGGACACAGTTAAAACTGGAAGAAATCATATAATACGCGTCCCCTCCCCAACACACATCTGGGTCAGAATAATCAGCACACAACACAGGATTCTTATACGTCCCATTGCCCTGGTCGGCCACCCAGACCCGGGAAACATAAGCCGGAATAGCTGCGGGAGCCGACACGGCACCCGATACTTGTCCCTGGACACCACGGTCAGAAGGCTGAGCCATCACCGCGGAAAAACCGAAAAGGCAGAAGAAGAAAATGAACCTGATATGCATAGCCGATGAATTAAGAGAAATTTAAAAGTAGGCAAAAAAAGATTTCGGGCTCCCGGAAGAACCCGAAATCAATCTCATCCCAAAGAACCTGGCAGCAGAACTCTGCAGGGCAGAGCATTCGCCTGCGCCGCCTTCGGGCACCCTTCAACTAGCGAACCGGCTCATAGAATTCCACTTCCACGATACGAAGCTGGCCCTCGGAGGCACCGGCATTCGGATCGCGGAACAGATCCAGTTCGATATTCCCGGACAATTCCACAATGGCACGGAAGGCATCATTCTCGGTATTGGCTCCGGTAAGTCTGACGGTCACAGTCTTCCCGCGGGTGGGTTTCACAGGCAAGGTGACGTAGCCCAGGCTTCGCTCGGTACGGCCCGAGAAAACTACCTGATTGTCCACCATAATCTCTATAGGATACTCCCTCATACGCCAGCCGGTAAGTTTCATGGTCACTTCACTGATGAGTGCCTCGCGCTCCAGAGTGTAGGTTACCCAGCCGGTACGGATATTCCCATCGTTGGTCCACTCAGACAATTCATTGTCGTCATAACTCCGCTGCAACCGATCCTGATGGACCGCTGATGTAGCTCCTGCGATACCCACAGGGATGCGGGTCACCGTGTAGGAAGCACCCTCAGGGGTAGGGCCACGATCCAGATAGCTGGGCAGGCCAGCGCCCGGAAGACGCTCTGAAAGCCCGTTTTCCGTGCGCACTGACTTGGAGCTCACGGAAACGGAAGCACCCTTCAAACCCTCTGAGGCGGCACGAACCGTCACCTTCCCTGCCTGAGTCGTGGAACGTACAATCACCCGGTTCACCCCGCATTCCACAGGGAGGTCTTTGGAAAGAATGTAGTTGTCCGGACCCTGGGCCAGACCACCCCGCCATTCGGCAGGACCATCGAGGGTGAAGTGTATCATGGCGTTGGAGGTGGGACAGCGCTGCCCGCGGGCATCCACCACTTCCACATCCACCAGGATAAAGTCAGCCCCGTCGGCATAGAACCCCTGGGGGCTGGTGTGCAGGGTGAGTTTCACCTGGGCCGGTTCCCCCGCTGTGCGGTGGGCGAACTCGCTGAGCTTGCTGCCCTGGGCATCATACGACACAGCCTTGAGCTCGCCGGATTCCCAGGCAATATTCTTGAAGGTGAACAGGAAACGCTTGCTTTGCTCCCCAAAACCCTTGGAGACCCCGTTGACAAACAACTCCACCTTCTCTCCT
>DFUR01000082.1 GCA_002380425.1 Bacteroidales bacterium UBA4181 | reverse complement strand
ACAAATGATTAACTAAAAAAAACCAAGACAATGAAAAAGAAAATGTTACTGTGGTTATTGGGTGCGATTGTGTTTACAGCCGCATCGGTGAACGTGGGGATGAACCTGTTGAAGCACACCCCTGAAAGAGACTTGATGCTTGCCAATGTGGAGGCGTTGGCTTTGAAGGAGGAATACCTTCCTGGTGGACTTGATGAATGTCCTGCGACATAAATTGCACGGGTGCAGATAAGAATTATGATTGTCACATTGGAAATGCAAAAAACCGATTTCTTGTCTCTGGATGTAAAGCAAAATGTGAGGCCGAGTGTGATATCGATGGGACATCGGGGTTAACTTGGGCGGAAATCCTTTCCATTTTGGCGTTATTGGCAGAATTAATTAATAAATAAATCGGTTTTTATCTAATTGATAACTAATATGAAGACAAGTATACATAATATTTATTTTTCAATTTGCTTTGTTTTGGTGCTTTTTGTCTCATTTGTTAATTCTTCCCTATCCCGTACTTTGGACAAAGAAGTTGAGCCGTTAAAGTTTGCCAACGTTGAAGCACTTGCTTACAACGAACAATTAATGGGAGTAGTAATGTGTGGAGATACTGTTCAGTGTAAAGTTCTCCTAATAAGTGAAGGAACCTTTAATTTCATTGCAAACGCAAAAAATAAGTTTTTATCCTCGCATTGTAAATTCTCGTGCCACTTTTGGTGCAATTTGAATGACACTTCCGGGCTAACATGGGAGGCTCTTATAAAGTTTGCAGAGGAAATACTAACATAATATATATTCTATGAGGTTTTGTTCGTTTATCCCCTGCTTTTCAGTGCTATTTCATATTATTCTGTTTGGGATATTAGGTTCAGGTTGTCGTGGCGTTCAGGATCACTTGCTCCCGGTGCCTGTTATTTCTGTGAACCCTGAATTTGCTGTTGAGGCTACCTTGGAAGAGGCTTGCGACAGTGTATTTTGGATTTCCCTGCAAGCTCCTGACAGTATTGTCTGGGCCAGTGTTGAGTTTGCCAAATCTTTTGGCCCGTACATTGTTATTCCAGATATTGATCGTACGATGACCTATACTGTTTTTGACAGCGTTGGGAATTTTGTTTGTCAACTCAATAAGCGGGGCAAGGGTCCTGGAGAGTATATATACCCAGAAGGCTTTTCATATTCTTCAGAGACAAATGAGTTAATAATCAACGATCGCTCCAAAGGGTTCTTTTTCTACACATTGCCCGGGCTTGAATGTTCCAGGACTATTTCTGAGAAGGATTACAAAGTAAGCATTCAGAGTATTGGTAAGAATCTGTTGGTATGCAGGGAAAAGCAGGCGGAAGGCGGTAGGGTTCGTGGTCTGGAGTTGTTGGATGTGGACAGGATGAAATATACCTCCAGAAACCTTGCCCAGTGGCCCGCCTCAAATGAGTTGTCATACGGCAATGTTTTTTCAGAGTATATTGACGGTTCTGTTCTGTACGCTCATCCATTCACAATAACAACAGTCTATCAACTGACCATGGATGAGAATATCCCGTTGTGTCAGATTGATTTTGGAAAGAATTCGATTGCCGAGGAGTTCTGGAAATCGGATGATGCTGTAAAATTCAATAAGGCTTTTTCAGAAGGAAGTTATGCTGCGTGGGTTCAGGATCTGATCTGGGGAGAGGACAGGTTTATGTTCGCGTATATGTTTGACGATATTGAAACCCATCATTTGGCCTCTCATCATTGGAAAACGGGGGAAACCAAGATATACTCTGTGCTTCGTTTCTGGGAAGGAGGGCCGGAAGTTCCTGAACCGGCAGGGGTGAATAAAAATTTCTTTATGTCTCTGATGTATCCCGAAGATTTGGAGGAAGTCAATTCTGAAACATCGGGAAGGTGGGGGCAGATGTATCATCAGATTCGGAAATCAAAGAAGCCAGCCTTGGTTCTATATCGACTGAAATGAAAAGGTTATTGTATATTGTTCTGTTTGTCTTTGCTGTTGTCGGGTGTAGCGTCTTATTATTTGTGGCGTTTTCGGATAAAGTGTCTTGGAGGAATCAAGAACAAATTTTCGTTTCTCAAGATGTCTCAGGCAATGGTGTTCTTCACAGAGAAATGATTACACTTCAGAATCAGAATTGGTATTTAATTGGAAACCGACTAAAGGATGGTTCGGTAAGAACGGTTGAGGACTCTTCAATGTTATTAAGTTCGGTTATAAAGGATACGACAATAGTATTGTATATAAGTGAATCCATGTGCGGCTCGTGCATTAATCTTGCTTTGAAAAATTTAGACAGGATTATGACTGCAATTCCACAGGCCCGAGTTGTTATTCTTGTTTCAGGGTTCAACCTTAAAGGTGCGTATAATGATCCGATCCTCAAGAAGTACAAAAAATCAACATTTGTCTGTAAGGGTGACGTTCTTGTTAAGCCATATGCAATTCTTTCTCCCTTTATTGCGCTGGTTGACAATGATTTGCATGTATTGACTGGGTATCATCAGCCTAAGAACTTTGACGATCTTGCTCCGTATTTTGCAAAGTATCTAATCTTAATGTATTATGATTAAGTTCTTGTCGGCGTTCATAGTAGTTACCATTATGATCTCAACTATGTCCCTGTTTTCTCAGGATCATCGGGGAACGGTGCTTTCTTCGGTGGATCATGCCCCGATTGAACGTGCTTATGTTGTGGATGTTGACAATCCTGTCATCGGCACTACCACAGATGAGGAAGGTACGTTTTGGTTGTCGCAGAACAGAGGCAAGATTACCAAACGCCTTCTTGTCTCAGCGCTTGGCCACCACGATACCCTCATTGATGTAGCTCAAATGAGTGATGCGCGGAACAATATGATTGTGTTGCGCGTTCGACCCTGGGAGCTTCCTGTGGTTGAAGTGATGAGCAGTTTCCACTCCAAACCGTTCATCTATGGGGATCCTAAAGGAGAAATTTATACTCTTTCACAAAAGGATAAGGAGTTAGTGGGTGTTCGTTGGTCGGGAATAGCAATGGGTTCCGGGGAATCGGGAGTTATGATTGTTCCGGCAAACAAACACCGTGGCGGAAGGATTACATCCTTGTCTGTGTACATTCTGCCCATCGGCCCTTTCACGCATCCGTTTTGCGTCCGGTTCTTTTCATTCAGCGGAAAGATTCGGCACAACACCATAATGAATGTTTCTGCAGTGAATGCTTCGAAACAGTTTCGCGACATGCACAGGGTCCCGATTCGATATGCGGCATTGGAGCCCGGATGGAATGAGATTGATTTGCGGTCGTACGACCTTAGGATTCCCTCAGAGCCCTTCATGGTTTTGTTCTCATCGGACCGATCTGTGGATACCGGAAAATGGCCGGATTGTGCCGACTGTTATGGTGCAATGATGGGGAGATATGCCGGGCGTGTGGATGGGGTCTGTGGTGTTATTCGCAATATTAAAGAAAATAGCATTCTTTATGCATCCTCAGAAGCCTCACCCCCGGCCGTAGTGTTACGGGGGGAGAAGTAATCATGAATACAATCCTGAAATAATGATGGGCAGGCTTTATATTTTGGCAACAGCTTTGGGGTGCTTCCCCCTGTTGGTGGCTGCGCAACCGGTTGTCGGATCTCAAGTGTTTCGTTCACAGGGGGATGATTCTCAGATGAACAAAACTCAGTCTGTCGGGTCGCTGGGCGACCATCAGGTGTCTGAAGGGCAGATAGGTGGAATGCTCCTGTCAGCCTTTGACAAGGCACCCGTTTCTGGTGCTGCTGTGATGGATATGGACGGGACGTTCAGGACATCGTCAAACCCCATCGGGAAGTTCACGTTGCCCCTGAAGGATACAGGGTTGGATCACCGTATTCTGATCTCTGCCCTGGGCCATCGTGATACGATTTTGAAGGTTAGCAGCCTGGTGGACAGACCGAATGAAGATATTGTGCTCGGGGTGAAGCTATGGGTGTTGCCTGTGGTTGAAGTCCTCTCGGTTAGCAAAAGCAGGAAAACCTTTGCCTACGGAGATACAGCCATCCCCGTGAAAACGGGGTCGGGTTTACGGACTGATGCAAATCCAAAGGCTGGTTGGCTCTATTTTGGGGTGATGGTTGCGCCTGTGAAGAAACATCAAGGTGGGGTGCTGACATCCCTTTCGGTGTATGTTTCGCCGGAAGGGAATCCGACCCGCCCCTTCCAGATTCGCTTCCTGGTTTGTCCCCCTGGGATGCGCACTAATAAAGGCGAAAAAACGCATTTGTTCATGGATATGAACAAGATCCCTATTGTGTTTTCGGCAGAGAAGCCTGGATGGAATGAACTGGATTTGCGTGCCTACGATATAGTTGTTCCCTCAGGCCCCTTCATGATGATGTTTGTGCCTGTGGACGGTACGTCTGACCGAAAGGGAGCCACCATTGGTGTGTACGAAGACACCAAGGCACCCGACAATTTTTTCCTGGCGATAGGCTGGGATGATCTGTACTCGTATACCAGTAAGGGACGGAGTTTTGGGGTTGCTGCAGTAGTGTTACGGGGGGAGAAGTAATGAGAATCTTTTCAAATATTTCGATACTTCTTTTTGCGCTGTGTGTTGGTTGTAGCAAACCCTCAGGAGATGATCGTCAGGATGCTGTTCGTTTGCACCCGCAACAGGTTGTGAATGTTGTTCCGGCTTCTGAACTGTTTGAGGTTTTGCGGTATGTCCCCTTGCAGACCACATCTGATAATCTGATAGGCGGCATCAATAAGTTGGAGTACAAGAATGGCAAGTATTATTTGTATGATGAGGTCACGAAGTCTGTTTCATGCTACAACAGGAATGGGAGTTTTCGTTTCCAGATATCAGCTCTTGGAAGCGGGCCAGGTCAATATGCCGATGTGGATGCGTTTATGTTGTCAGAGCACTTTCTGTATCTTGCAGATGCTTCAAAGAAGAAGATATTACAGTTTGATTTGAGTGGCAGGTTTGTCTCAGAACACAGATTCCCATATTACTATACTTCGGCAGCCTACATAGGGTCTGACAGATTTGTTTTCTATTCTGGATATCACTCCAACACCGATGCAGAGGGGAACGTCGTACGCGATAATATCATCATCACAGATGCCGGTTTTCATCCTGTGAGCACTAGTCTTCCCTTCTCGGGAAGCATACAATCCACCTCAATATTAGAAAAAGGGCGAAATTTTTCCTTGAACGGGGCCCGCGTGCTTTTCTGGTATCCGTTTTCTGACGTGATTTACTCAGTGAGCACAGATGGGGTACAAGAGAAGTTTTTCATTGATTTTGGTTCTCAACAGCAGGCGCTTAGAGAAAAGATGGCACTTGCAGGTAGTGGAGCCCGTTCCAGCGAGATCGCCCTTGACGGTGGATACTGCGATATTTTAGATGCATTGGAAACGGGCACTCACCTCTACTTCATTTACAAGCAGGGAGCCTACTACCACATGGTTTTTTTCAATAAATCCAATGGTTCTGTTCGCGATTTATCTCAGAAAATCATGCCAGGAAAACCACCCATTCCTTATTCAAATGATTTGGATGGAGTCCCCTATTATCCGATGCTGACAAGTTTTGGAGATACCATAGTGAGTTATGCCGATGCTTTTCAACTCATAGATTCCGGGGATTCATTTCCACTCTTGTCGTCCGTGGTTGACAGCCTGGATGAGAACGATAACCCTGTACTTATTCTTCTTAAATTGAAGTAAATGAAACCATTCTTCCTTATTTTTTTTCTTTCGGGAATTATTTCCATATCCGCTCAGACTCCTTCCGGAATGTCCTTTGTCAAAGGCGGGAGCTATTTGTATGCGCACAAGGATCGCAATGTTGACTTTTCCCAGAATGTCGTTATTCCTGATTTGTATGTGGATCAAACTGAGGTAACCCTGGCTGATTTTGAAAAATTTGTTAAGGACACGCAATTTGTCACTGAGGCTGAAAAGGCAGGTGAGGCACCTGTGATGGGTGGAGACAAGGTCAAAGGTGTCCACTGGCGGTGTGACGAGCGAGGAAAGATTCGTTCTCCCAAGGATTATGCCCAATATCCGGTTGGTTACATTACCCAAAAGGAAGCTGCCGCGTATGCACAATGGGCGGGGAAGCGTTTACCAACTGAGGCCGAGTGGGAGTGGGCATTTCGGGAAGGGCGACAGAGTACATATTCGTACTCGGGAAGTAATGACGTCCTGTCTGTGGCCGCTTATGGGGATCGTGTCACCAAAACGCCGAAGATAAAATCGAGGAAACCAAATGCTCTTGGAATCTACGATATGAGCGGTAGCCTCTCGGAAATGACCTCCTCCCCCTATGACCCGTCAGGAAAGGTTTATGGACTTGAAGCAAAAGTATCCAAAGGAGGGTCATGGCTGGACTACATAACCTCACTTACCTATTCCTCCCGTGCAACCTGCGGAGATTTTTATCGTTGGTACCTGGGCTTTAGGTGTGTCAAGGAGGCAAGCAAATAAGTTGATCTGCAATGACATATCGCCGCTCTCAGGGGATAAGGGCTGTTTATAGGGGGCTAAACCACCAGTTTCTATGAGACTTTTTATCGTTTTATCTGCTGTTGTAATTTTTACCGTAGGTTGCTCTGGACGACAGGAAGTTGGGGAACTTGTGGCTCCGGTGTCTGCGGATTCGTTGTCGGGTGGTTCGGACAATCGGGTGCAGGGATTGGTTGTGCCGGATTCCAGTGGGTTGGCCGCGCCATCGGGAGGGCCCCCGATGGATACGATTGCCAGAGACCGCCTTCAATATGTGAAGTTTCTGGATTGGGACGATGTGGTAGAGCGTACAGATTTTATCAGGTTGCAGACTACTTCGTCCTGTTTGATTGGTGAAATATCCAGGATTACGCTCACGGATTCTCTGATATTTGTTTTTGATGCTCAGGGGCAGAAGGTGTTTCTCTTTGATCGTAAGGGTGCGTATGTGCGCACTATCGGCCGACAGGGTAAGGGGCCGGGAGAGTATGTGAGGTTCCAAACCGGTTATGTGGACCGGAAGGCTCGTCAGGTGGTGCTTTTCGACCCCGGGGCCGGTAAGGTGCACACCTATCGGTACAACGGTTCGCATGTGGCCACCGTGAAACCCGATTATCTGATGTTGATGTCTTCCTGTACATTGCTTGATGACGGGAACGTGTTGTGCGACTGGATGTTGTTTGATGACCGCTCAAGACATGCCTATTATGTGCTCGATGGAAAGACATTTGCCATTCTTTCCACTCATCTGGAGCACAACCTGAACACAAACAGATACATGTCTCCGTTCGCCCGCCATCCAATCAGCAATTCAGGAGAGGTACTTTTGCTGGCTCCCTTTTCGGATGTTATCTATCAGTTTGCGGATAATAAAGTTGTTCCCAGATATTTTGTGGAGACGGATATGCGAGTCAGGGATGTTCGTGCCTACGTCAGGGAGGTTCCGAACGATTTGATGTCCATTCAGAATAAGCTGTGTGAAGAGAATAGTTTTGCCGGGTTTGATCTCTTGATGGAAACACGGCAATATTTGTTGCTGTACCACTACAGGCATCGGGGACGTTTGCTTTGGGATAAGGTCCATAAAAGCGGGGTGTCGTTCGTCGCGACTATCAAAGGCCCCGGGAGAATGCGCGAGACAATATTTACCAGTATGATTGGGGCCACAGAGAATGTCTTTATTGGTCAGTGGACTGCCAGCGAGGTTGTACTGTTTCGTGAGAACGTAGGCACTTCAGGTTTGGCCCCCACGCTAAAGCAAATTGTGACCCAAACCAAGGAAGACGACAACCCAGTGATTGTCTTGTACCACATGAAAGACAGAATCGGGGTTCTCCCGGTTGAGTCTGGGAAATAAGGAACTTAACCAGCTATGAGCCTGACGCATGTTCTTTTCATGGGGCAGTGGTTTTGGTGTACTCGCTGAATATCTGCGGATAGATCTTCTTGTTTTCAGTGGTCTTGCCTTCCCGGTCGAACAAATCTCCCCAGTCGGGTGATTTAGCTTCTCAGAAAAAGTTCCATAACCCAGACTATTGGGGATATTGTGTACAATATCGTTCACCTCTTTCCTAAATTCTTTGTATTCCACCACGATGAGGGGTTTCTTATACCGTTCGGCAAGATTGTTCAGGTTGTGTAATCGGCAACGGACAATACAGTAAAAATTGCAATTAGGAATACAGTAAAATCGGCAACAAGAGTGCAGTAAAAATGGCAACAATCGTACAGTAAGATTTAATCAACTTACATTAGGCGCGAACAAAAAATCGCGGCGATGGAAAACACAAATTTTAATCTTTACTGTATGTATTATGAGATCAAAAGGCTACGCGAGGTCGTGGTTTAGCCCCCTATTAATC
>DFUR01000035.1 GCA_002380425.1 Bacteroidales bacterium UBA4181 | reverse complement strand
CTGATACACCGTACGCTGTGTGTAAATTTCCCCGGGCCTCAGCAGGGTGGAGGGGAAACCGGGGTGGTTGGGGGCGTCGGGAAAGTGCTGGGCCTCGAGACACAAACCCATGTGTTTCCCAAGCACAACCTGCCCGCTTCCGGTGAGGGTTCCGTCCAGAAAATCCCCGGTGTAGAGCTGCAAACCAGGCTCGGTGGTGAACACTTCCAGAGCTCGCCCGGATACTGGGTCCCTCACGATCGCAGCCCGGCAAAAGGCACCATCGGATTCTTTCCGGAGGATGTAGTTGACATTGTACCCCCACTTCAAATGGGAGATGCGCTCTCCAATGCTTCGCGGGCAAATGAAATCCATGTCGGTACCCGCAACAGCCGCGATCCTTCCTGTGGGAATCCAGGCATCGTCGGTGGGCGTGTAGTAGTCGGAATACAAGGTCAGTTGGTGATTCAGAATGTCTTCCTTGCCTGCACTGAGATTGAAGTAGCTGTGGTGGGTGAGGTTCAGCACGGTCGGCTGGTCTGTGTGGGCTTCATACGATATGCTCAGCTCATTCTCACCGGTGAGAAGATAGGTGACCTTCACCTCCAGATTGCCGGGATACCCTTCCTGGCCGTCTTCACTCAGGTAATGCAGCGCCACTCCTACCGCATCATCCCCGCGAACTGCTGAAGAATCCCACACCACTTTGTCAAACCCCCTGACGCCACCATGCAGATGGTTTGGAGAATCGTTGGGAGCCAGCACACAGAGCCTTTGGCCAAGCGGGAAGCGGGCCTGAGCGATGCGGTTCGCGTAGCGCCCGATAATGGCGCCCATATAGGGGGTATTGTACTCCGCATACTGTGCGAGACTGTCAAAGCCCAGAACGATGTTCCCGTGTATTCCGTGGCAATCCGGAGTCACAATGCTCTTGACAATTCCTCCGTAATTGGTGATTTCCACCGACATGCTGCGGGAATTGGACAGGGTGTACAACCACACATCCTTCCCCTCCAAAGTACCCCACCGGGTTCTTCGGATGCAGCATCGGCGCTGAGGTGTCACTGAAGATGAGGAACTCATTGCCATAAGAAAAACATTAGATACCGGCAGATCATCCCGGATGCATACCCGATGCAGCAGTGAAGGAGGAACCTATCTGGCCACCTGGCTTTTTACCAACGACACATCGTCCACCAGGCACTGTGCTCCTGCGTCCCCGACAGCCCAGAAACCAACCTCTGCTTTGCCCCCGCGCACTTTTATATCAGGCAAGACAACTGTGGTCCAATCGGACATGGATTTGAGAATCTCAACAGATGTCCTGACACCGCCACTCTCGGCATACATCTCCAGTTGGTCAAACGAACCGCTCCTTCGTACTTTTGCAGTGAGGGTGTAACGTCCGTCGGGCATGGTGACAAAGGGCGTCGGCTCGATGATTTGAAAAACCTTGCGGGTAAAGGGAAGTACATCCGACAGATTCAGACTTTTTTCACCCACGACTGTTTCGCGATCCTTCTGAGTGTTGAAATAATTCAACACCGGGGATTTATCCGAGCCAATCACAACATCATTCCCTGCATACACCTTGGTGAACCAACCCTTAAGGTGCTCCTGAATAGGTTTGACTTCACTCGGGATGTACCTGCGGTCGGCCTCGAAACTGCCATTACGGACAAAGTTATTGTCATCGGCCACAGTCCACTCACCGGTCACACTATTGAAATTCCAGGAATCGAGCGAATTGAAATAAGGAGTATCGCCAATAAAAGACAAGGGCACCCATTGATTGTATCCCAGGCCGTTCCCGGCAAAATCAGCCCAGCGGTCCCCGCAATATATCACCGTTTCCTGCTTGGTGCCGCGTACATTGATCAGGAATCCTGTTTGGGTAACATGGGCGTAATCATCCATGCTGCCCGGCATAATCAGCATCTCATTGGTGGGAAGATAAGGCCCCCGCACATTCTCGGCCACAAGGTAATAGGGGTAGGAGGAGTCCCAGCCGTAGAGATTGGAGGCAAGCAGGTAAAACTTTCCGTTATGCTTGACCATACAGTTACCTTCACGGCCTGCTCCCTTAAACACCAGGGTGCAGTCCAGCAAATCTACCTTTCCATTAACCACCCCAATCTCAGAGATGAAAATCTGGCTCCGGCCCTTTCCAAGGGAATAGACCAGATAGGAAATCCCGGTATCCGGGTCAGTGAATACCGTCTGATCGCCGGTATTGGGTGTACCGATGAGGGGTTGCATATCCTTGCGGTGGTGCCACTTAAAGGGCCCGGCAGGGGAGTCAGAAACCAGTATCAATAGCTGATTGACATGCTGGACAAGCATGGCATAGACGTTCAATTCCTTGATGTAGGCCACCCCAAGACGACCCACCCAACTTGTCCTGGGGAAATTGTTGGTGACTTCGTCCCGGGTAAGGGCATCACTTTCAAAGCTCCAGTTCACCAAATCGTCGGAAGTGTAGCAGGTTACCGAAAGGAAGTAATCCCCGGCAAGTGTTTGAGAAGGGTCCTTTCTGTACATCTCGGCCTCCCTGTATTTCACTCCATACCAATAGTATTTTTCGGCACCGGTAGCCGGGTCGGCAAACCGGAACACCCCGCCACCCTGACTGAAGATGGGCTGGCCATCCTTGGTATCCCAGAAGACATTGTTTTTGATATTGTTGGACTGAGCCAGCAGGATGCTGGCCGGAGCCAGGCCAGACAACATCAGGGCCACAACGAAAAAAGTACGCAGTCTTCTCATCTTCACTATTGTTGATTGTTGTAAATGTAACACTTAAACAAATACTCCGGACCGTTTCCGGTCCGGAGTATCGCATTGACTACCCTTAATCCTGAAGGCGGGCCACGAAGAACTCGCGGTTCATCCGGGCAATATTGGATATCTTGATTTCCTTGGGACACTCGGCCTCACAAGCACGGGTATTGGTACAGTTGCCAAAACCCAGTTCATCCATCTTGGACACCATCCGGGTTACCCGTTCGCGGGCTTCCACCCGACCCTGGGGCAGCAAAGCCAGCTGGGAAACCTTGGCAGAGACGAACAACATGGCTGAAGCATTCTTGCAGGCTGCCACACAAGCCCCGCAACCAATACAGGCGGCTGCATCCATCGCCAGGTCGGCGTTCTCCTTGCGGATGGGCAACGCATTCCCGTCAGGAGTTCCGCCGGTGTTCACCGAGACATACCCCCCTTCCTGAATAATCTTGTCGAGGGCCGTACGGTCCACCACAAGGTCCTTGATCACAGGGAAGGCCCGGGATCTCCAGGGCTCAATCCAGATGGTTTCTCCATCCTTAAAGTGACGCATATGCAACTGGCAGGTGGTAATCCCCGAGTCGTTTCCGTGAGGGCGGCCGTTGATGTACAGGCTGCACATCCCGCAGATTCCTTCACGACAGTCATGGTCAAAACACACCGGCTTTTCAAACTTATCCACCAGTTTCTCATTGAGCTGGTCAAGCATCTCCAGGAACGAACAATCGGGGGAGATATCCTGGACCTGATAGGTCTCAAAGGATCCTTTGGAACGGGCATTCTCCTGACGCCAGATCTTAAGTGTGAGGTTCAAACCTTTCTTTTCCATATTCTGAATCATTATCCGTTCTGACTATTCTTTGTAATTGCGCTGGGCAATCTTGATGCTCTCGTAATTCAGGGGCTCCTTGTGCAACTCTGGTTCCTGATCGGCACCACGGTACTCCCAGCAGGAAACAAACATAAAGTCGGCATCCTGACGAAGGGCCTCTCCTTCAGGGGTCTGGAATTCCTCGCGGAAGTGACCCCCGCAGGATTCCTCCCTGAGCAGGGCGTCACGGGCCATAAGCTCACCCAATTCCAGATGTTCTGCAGTACGCAGTGCCTTTTCCAGTTCGGGGTTAAATTCATCGCGTTCACCGGTAACACGTACATTCTGCCAGAACTCCTCCCGAATGGCCTGTATTTCGGCGATGGCCTCGGTGAGGGATTCCTTGGTGCGGGCCATACCCACCTTGTCCCACATCACTTTCCCAAGTTGACGCTGGAAATGATCCACAGAACACCGGCCTCCGATGCTCATCAGCTTGTTGATGCGTTCCTGAACGGATTTGCAGGCATCGTCAAACTCCTTGAGTTCGGTTGAGAACCGGGGCACCTGAATCTCGTGGGAGAGATAGTTCTGAATGGTGTAGGGCAGCACAAAGTATCCGTCGGCAAGGCCCTGCATCAGAGCTGAAGCACCGAGGCGGTTGGCTCCGTGATCGGAGAAATTGGCTTCACCGGCGGCGTACAAACCCGGAATGGTGGTCTGGAGTTCATAGTCCACCCAGAGGCCACCCATAGAATAGTGGATGGCAGGGTAGATCATCATCGGGGTCTCGTAGGGATTGTCATCGGTGATTTTCTCGTACATCTGGAACAAATTGCCATAACGAGCCTCAATAACATCCTTACCCAGACGCCGGATGGCATCGGCAAAATCCAGATACACAGCCAACCCGGTCTCATTGACTCCAAACCCGGCATCGCAACGCTCCTTGGCGGCACGGCTGGCAACGTCCCTGGGGACCAGGTTCCCGAAGGCGGGATACCGGCGCTCCAGATAGTAATCCCTGTCTTCTTCGGGGATCTGGGTAGGTTTCAGTTTCCCGGCCCTGAGCGCTTCGGCATCTTCCAGCTTCTTTGGCACCCAGATACGCCCGTCATTGCGTAAGGATTCGGACATCAGAGTCAGCTTGGACTGATAGTCTCCGTGAACCGGGATGCAAGTGGGGTGAATTTGCACATAGCAGGGATTGCCAAAGAAGGCGCCTTTTTTGTAACACCTCATGGCCGCCGCCCCGTTGGAACCCATCGCATTGGTGGAAAGGAAAAACACATTTCCATACCCTCCGGTCGCCAACACCACGGCATGGGCTGAATGCCTCTGCACCGCTCCGGTGACGATGTTGCGGGTGATGATGCCCCGGGCTTTTCCATCGATGAGCACCAGTTCCATCATTTCCTCACGGTTGAACATCTTGACAGCTCCTTTACGGATCTGACGACTCAGGGCGCTGTATGCTCCCAACAGCAACTGCTGGCCGGTCTGGCCGCGGGCATAGAACGTACGGCTCACCTGAGCCCCCCCGAAAGAACGGTTGTCGAGCAGTCCGCCGTAATCCCGGGCAAAGGGAACGCCCTGGGCCACGCACTGGTCAATAATATTGTTGGACACCTCTGCCAAACGATATACATTAGCTTCGCGAGCACGGTAATCCCCGCCCTTGATGGTGTCATAAAACAGTCGGTACACAGAGTCCCCGTCGTTCTGATAGTTCTTGGCGGCATTAATCCCCCCCTGAGCAGCAATAGAGTGCGCCCTGCGGGGGCTATCCTGGATACAGAAGATTTTTACATTGAACCCGAGTTCTCCGAAACTGGCAGCAGCGGCAGCTCCGGCCAAACCGGTCCCGACAACAATGATATCCAGCTTCCTTTTGTTGGCAGGATTGACCAGCTTCTGGGTCGCCTTATACTGTGCCCACTTATCGGCCAGTGGTCCTGCGGGGATTTTGGCATCTAACTTCACCATGATATTGTGTATTACAAATCGTTAATATTTCAGAAAAAGAGGAAATAGATCGGTATGGCCGAAAAACCCAGAGCAATCACCCAGGCGTAAACCGTACCGGCCACTTTGAGACGGGGCAGCCAGTTTGCATTGTTCAGACCCATGGATTGGAACGCGCTCCAGAAACCATGGGTGAGATGAAACCACAAAGCCCAGATCCAAATCAAATAAACCACCGAATACACGGGATTGCCAAACAACTCCCTGACCAGGGTGTAGGGATCGTGGTTGGGTACAGCATCCATACCCATCAGGCCCAGAAAGGTCTGCAGCTGCATCTTTGCCCAGAAATGAAACAAGTGAAGCGCCAGAAAACCCAGCACAATCACCCCCAGAACAAACATATTGCGGCTGGACCAGCTCACATCGGACTTTCCGGCTACGGCATAGCGCTGCTCACCGCGGGCCATGAAGTTCTGGAAGGTCAGCAGCAGGGCAAAGGCAATATGCACCGCAAAACCAGCAGCCAGCACCGGGACCATCACCCGTATCAACAGATTGGTGTCCATAAAATGGCACACCTCATTGTACAACTCCTGGGAAAAAAGTGCCGTGAGATTGGCTCCGAGATGGACGACCAGAAACACCATCAGGAACGCACCTGAAATGCTCATAATGAGCTTCTTGGCAAGTGAGGACAAACAAAAACAACTCATATAGGGGGAGGTTTAGAAATATTCTGATTCTGAGCCCGCAAAATTACCTGCAAATTCGTGCATTTCCAAAAAGTAAAGGCGAAAAAACCACCTCCAATCCATTATTTCGCAGCTATATTGTATCTTTGGCCAGACAAAAAAAGCGCCCATGCACGAAAAAATAGTTATCCTCGACTTCGGGTCCCAATACACCCAGTTGATTGCCCGCAGAGTCAGAGAACTCAATACCTACTGCGAAATCTATCCCTTCAATCACTTTCCCAAGCCAGACGCATCGGTGAAAGGCGTGATCCTGTCGGGAAGCCCCTTCTCAGTGTACGACACCCAGGCGCCCACACCGGACCTGAGCGATATCAGGGGCAAACTCCCCCTTCTGGGAGTATGCTATGGAGCCCAATATCTGGCACATATCTCGGGAGGGAGGGTTTCACGGGCCCAAACCCGCGAGTACGGCCGGGCCATGCTGAGCATTCCCGACACCAGCCATCCCTTGCTGAAGGAAGTGCCGGGAACCACCCAGGTATGGATGTCTCACGGAGACACCATCGAGAGCCTGCCTCCGGGTTTCCGCGCCATCGCCACCACCGGGGACATCCCTGTTGGAGGTTTTGCAGTGGAAAATGAACCTACCTGGGGACTTCAGTTTCATCCCGAAGTGTATCATTCCACCCATGGACGTCAGATTCTCAAGAATTTCCTGACCCTGTGCGGTTGCGCCATGGACTGGACCACCGCATCCTTTGTGGAGGAAACCATCGCTGACCTCAGGACAACGATCGGCAAGGACAAAGTGGTCCTGGGTCTCTCAGGCGGAGTGGACTCCTCGGTTACCGCCATCTTGCTCCACCGGGCCATTGGCGCACAGCTGACCAGCATCTTTGTCAATCACGGGCTGCTGCGCAAGAACGAATTCAGCTCTGTTCTGGAATCATACAAACAAATCGGGCTCAACGTTATCGGGGTGGATGCCAGCGATAAGTTCTTCCACGACCTCAAGGGTGTGACGGACCCCGAACAAAAGCGCAAGATCATTGGCCGGGACTTCATTGAAGTGTTTGACGAAGAAGCCAGGAAAATTCAGGATGTCCGCTGGCTGGGACAGGGCACCATCTACCCGGACATCATCGAGTCCGTGTCGGTCAACGGCCCTTCGGCCACCATCAAATCGCACCACAATGTGGGAGGCCTCCCCGAAAAAATGAACCTCAAACTGGTGGAACCGCTCAGGTTGCTCTTCAAGGATGAAGTCCGCAGGGTAGGTGCCGAGCTGGGGCTACCTGCTTCTCTGCTGGGACGGCATCCTTTCCCGGGACCTGGCCTGGCCGTGAGAATTCTGGGAGAGATTACTCCCGAACGAGTATCTGTGCTTCAGGAAGCGGATGATATCTTTACCCGGAGTCTGCAGGAGTCGGGTTTGTACGATAAAGTCTGGCAGGCATTTGTAGTCCTGCTGCCCATCCAGACGGTGGGGGTCATGGGAGATGAGCGTACCTACGAACATGCGGTGGCCCTGCGGTCGGTGAACTCCACCGATGCCATGACCGCCGACTGGAGCCATCTACCTTACGAATTTCTTGCCAGAGTCTCGAATGAGATTATCAATCAGGTAAAAGGCATCAACAGAGTGGTGTATGACATCAGCTCCAAACCACCCGCAACCATTGAATGGGAATAGGGAGCCTGAGATATAAACAGGCATGCTGGTTCCTTACCGGCGTCTGGTTGCTTTGTGTCGCTGTTATTCCGCTAAAAGCAGCTCCCGGCTTTTCTTTTCTCATTGCCTCCGATCTGGGGCCCAACGGGCTCCGATCCCACCGGGCCACGCTGAGCGCCATGGCCCGCACCGCAGAGCAAATCGCTCCTGCCTTCTTCATCCAACTGGGGGATTTTTTTCATCAGGACGGGGTGTCTTCAGTCAGTGATCCACGCTGGCAGAGCCTGTTTGAAGACAGAATGCGGGAGCCGTCCCTCCAGCGCACCTGGTATGGAATTCTGGGCAACCATGAATACCGGGGGAATGCTTCCTCGGTTCTGGAGTACTCTGCTCAGTCCCCGTACTGGAAGATTCCCTCCCAATACTATACATTCGTAGTCCAGGTGAACGATTCAGTGTCGGTTCGGTTTGTATTCTTCGACACGACCCCCCTGCTGAGCACCTATAACGGGAATGCCCGCAAATATCCCGAAGCCACCCGCCAGGACGTATCCCGGCAGTTGGCCTGGGCAGATAGTGTGTTGTCTTCGCGGACGACAACCCTGACCCTTGCCTTTGGGCACCACCCACTGCTGGATGCGGGCAACTTCAAGAATTTCGTTCCCTGGAGCACCCTCCCGGGAAGCCCCCTGGGGTTGATGGAGCAACTGCACGCCTTGATTGTGAGACACCGGGTGGACTTCTATTTCTCCGGACACCGGCACAATGTTCAGCATCTTACGGACGGGAAGAGCCAGGTCCAGTACCTGATTCTGCCCAGCGGCTCACAGCCCAGAGCCTTCCCGGCCGAATCAGGGAAGCACGGCCCCCTGAAGGAAGTCCCGGCAGACTCCGGGGACACCAACAGCCCTTCACTTATTTTTGCCCGCAAAGCCCGGGGTTTTGCAGTTGCGACCATCGAAAACTCCGCTTTCAAAGTAGCCGTATTTGACCCTCAAATGCGCTTAATATATTCTATTACGAAAGATTTTTCCAAGAAGTTGTAGCATGATTTCCCCATTTGGGTAAAAATCGGTAAATTCGCAGGTTTTATGTTGAAGATATGAGCAAGAGAACGATCATTGAACTGGACAGGGTAGTAGTAAAATTTGCTGGCGATTCCGGGGACGGAATGCAACTCACCGGCACCCTCTTTTCAGAGGCGGCAGCCAAAGCTGGCAATGACCTGTCCACCTTCCCCGACTATCCCGCCGAAATCCGTGCCCCGCAAAACACCGTTTCGGGGGTTTCTGGCTTTCAGGTTCACATCGGCCGTAAGAAGGTGATGACCTCCGGAGACCACTTTGATGTGCTGGTAGCCATGAATCCCGCATCACTGAAAGCAAACCTGAAAATGGCCCGTAAGGGTGCCACCATCATCCTGAACACCGATGCCTTTGCAGACGAAAAAGCACTGGAAAAGGCCGGTTACACCACCCATCCCTTTGAAGACAACAGCCTGAACTCCTTCAATGTCATCAAGGCTCCTGTGCAGACCCTTGTCCGGGAGGCCACTGCCGACCTGGGACTGGATCCCAAGTCGGTGGACAAGACCCGGAATATGTTTGCCCTGGGCATCCTGCTGTTTATCTTTAACAAAACGCTGGATTCAACCAACGAATACATTCAGGCCAAATTTGGCAAGAAACCCCTGATGGCCGAGGCCAACAAGCGGGCTCTCGAAGCCGGCTACATTTATGCCGACAACATGGAAGCCCTGGAGTCCACTTTCCATGTGGATGCTGCACCGCTTCCCAAAGGGAAATACCGCAACGTCATCGGGAACGTTGCTACCGCCTGGGGCCTGATTGCTGCCGCCGAGCGTTCCGGGCTTCCCCTGTTCCTGGGTTCCTACCCCATCACCCCGGCCACCGACATTCTCATTGAGTTGTCTCAGCACCGCGCTCTTGGGGTGAAGACTTTTCAGGCCGAGGATGAGATTGCCGGCATCTGCTCGGCCATTGGAGCCAGCTACGCAGGTGCCCTAGCCATCACTACAACCTCTGGTCCGGGCCTTTCGCTCAAGAGCGAAGCCATCGGGCTTGCGGTCATTACCGAGTTGCCCCTGGTCATCGTAGATGTGCAGCGGGCTGGTCCCTCAACCGGAATGCCAACCAAATCGGAACAGAGCGACCTGTATCAGGCCCTCTTTGGCCGGAACGGAGAATGCCCCTGCCTGGTGATGGCTGCCAGTTCTCCTGCCGATTGTTTCTACGCTGCTTTTGAGGCTGCCCGGCTCTCACTGGAGCACATGACTCCCGTGATACTGCTTACCGATGGATACATCGGCAACGGCTCCCAGCTGTTCCGGATTCCCCGCATCAAGGATCTGCCCGAAATCCATCCTCCCCTGGCACAGGCCAACGACACCTCGTACCAACCCTTTGCCCGCGATCCCCAAACCCTGGTCAGGAAATGGGCCGTTCCGGGCACCGAAGGACTCCGTCACCGGGTGGGCGGACTGGAAAAAACCGATGGAGCCGGAGCCGTTTCCACCGATCCGCTCAACCATCAAAAGATGGTGGACCTCAGAGCCCAAAAAGTCGCGAAGGTGGCCGACAACATCCCGGAGCAGACCTTGGAGGGCCATCCCGAAAGCGATACCCTCATTATAAGCTGGGGGGGCACCTACGGAGCCGTGTCTTCGGCTGTAACCCAACTGCAGCAATCGGGCACCCCGGTCGCACACGCCCACTTCAGGTATATCATGCCCCTGCCCCGCAATACCTCAGAGATTCTGGGGCGATATAAAAAAATCATCGTTTGTGAACTCAATGGCGGACAGTTCGTCAATTACCTGCGGATGACCCATCCGGGGCACAACTATGCCCAATTCAACAAGGTTCAGGGCCAGCCCTTCCTTGTTGAGGAGCTGGTAGCCCACATCCAGTCAGTGATTCAGTAAACCTCAAGTCATCAACAATAACGGACAGATTATGAGTACCACCCAAATACCCCTGAGCAACACACCCCTCACTAAGGACGATTTTCTCTCGGACCAGATGGTCAAATGGTGCCCCGGATGCGGGGGCCACGCCATTCTGAATTCCGTTGCCCAAACCTTTGCCCGTGCAGGTTTCAGGCAAGAAAACTACATGATGGTTTCGGGCATCGGATGCTCTTCACGCATCCCCTATTATCTCAACACCTACGGTTTTCACGGCATCCACGGACGGGCTGCAGCCATTGCCAGCGGCATCAAGATTGTCCGTCCCGACCTGAGCGTATGGGTATCCTCCGGCGACGGGGATTCCATGGCCATCGGGGGGAACCATTTTATTCACCTGGTGCGAAGGAATCTGGACATCACTGTATTGCTTTTCAACAACCAGATCTACGGCCTCACCAAGGGACAGTATTCCCCCACCACCCCTATGGGCAAGATTACCAAAACCTCACCCTTTGGCACCATCGAACACCCTTTCAACCCAGGGGAGCTGGTCCTGGGCTCACAGGGCACCTTCTTTGCACGTGTGGCTGACAACAGTCCCAAACAAATGACCGAGGTGATGTATGCCGCCTCGCAGCACAAGGGAACAGCCATCATCGAGATTCTGGAGAACTGCGTCATTTTTGCCGACAAAGCCCATGCCCGCATCACCTCACGTGAAACTCGCGATGACAACCAATTATGGCTGGAACACGGGAAACCGATGCTCTTTGGTGCAGAAATGAAAAAGGGGATACGCCTGAACGGAACTACCCTCGAAGTGGTTACTCTTGGCGAGAACGGTGTGACCCTGCAGGACATTCTGGTGCACGACCAACATACCGATGACCCCGCACTGCATCTTCTTCTGGCAGAGATGAAAGCCCCTGTGGCCATGGGTGTACTTCGCTCTGTGGAAGCCCCTACCTACGAAGACCTGCTGGAGGAGCAGATAGCTACGCAACATACAAGCCACCCCGTTCAATCCATCGAAGATGTGATGAACAGCGGGGATGTATTTGATATTTGATTATTGAACTGCCTTCAGAATGCTTACTGCCTGAGCAAGGGGCAGATCTTTCCTGAGATCTTCCACCCAACGCCGGGAGCGTTCCAATTTCGCAGTGTCGCTACCCATAAGCCTTAAATCCATAGGCAAAGCCGTAGCCTGTAACCCGGTAACACGGCGGGTGTAGCGTTCAAAACGGGCAATGGCTTCTCCTCTGGCTTTTTCTTCCCGTTCAAAATCGCTGTATTTCAACGAAACCATCGTGGACTGTCGTTGGCGACGCAGAAAATCGGCCTGTTGCCTGAGGGCTATAAAACCTGAATCACGCTCCATATTCTGAAGGGCTTCCTTCTGAATCCGCTCCAAGGGAATCTTGCGGGCTACCGGCTGATACTGGGCACTCCGAATCTCTGACCATGGCAGGCTGAAGTCCTCATCCCGTTCCCCGATTTCCATCTCGTCATAAGGGTCGGGAAGTTGCACGTCGGGAATAACTCCCCGTTGCTGGGTGGCACCGCCGTTGATGCGGTAGAACTTCTGAATGGTCAGCATGAGCGAGCCAAAGGGGCCTTTATCCCGATACTCACGGGGCATCATCTCATCCATATCCAGTACCGTCTGAACGGTTCCTTTTCCAAAAGTGGCCTTCCCGCCAACAATCACAGCCCGGCCATAATCCTGCAGGGCTGCGGCCACAATCTCAGAAGCCGATGCGCTCAGGGCGTTCACCAGCACCACCATGGGACCCTCATACTGCACGGCAGGATCCGGATCGGATTGCACCGAGGGGCTGCCCATGCGGGATTTGACCTGAACCACCGGACCTGAACCGATGAACAAGCCTGCTACCCGGATGGCATCCGGGAGGGAGCCTCCGGTATTATCCCGTAAATCCAGAACCAGGCCCTCTACACCCTCCTGTTTGAGTTTTTGTATCTCTACAGCCATATCCTCAGCACAAGACCTTCCGGTAGGGGTGTTGTTGAAGTCCACATAGAACTTGGGCAGGTAAATATATCCGTACTTCCTCCCGCTCAGAGAATCTCTCAATATGGAGGAACGTGCATAGCTTTCTTCCATCACCACCACATCACGCACCAGGGTAACTTCCTTGATGACACCATCAGAGGACTTCACCGTAAGGGTAACCCGGGTACCCTTCTTCCCCCGGATCAGTTTCACAGCCTCATCCAGGCTCATTCCCAGGATGTCCACCGCCTCGGCCTGATCCTCCTGCCTGACTTTCATGATGAGGTCATTAACCTTGAGCTCTCCCTGCAACCATGAGGGGCTTCCGGGAACCATGCTGACAATGCGGGCATACCCTTCATCCTCCTGAAGGGAGGCTCCGATGCCCTCCAGCTGCCCGGACATGGAGATATCAAAATTATCCCTGTCAGCAGGGGGGAGGTACTGAGTATGCGGGTCGAACACCCTCAGGATAGAATTAATATAGATACCAAATCGTTGCGTGTCATCAATCTGTCCCAGTCTCCGAAACCAGTCGTCATGGGTCTTCAGTATGGATTTGCGGGCTCCTGCTTCGAGTTCCGCAAAAGTTTTGAGGGTCACTGTATCATTCCGCGATGCCACCGCCTCCTGCAGTTTGGCGTTATCGTAAACCCGGCTCATCACCTGGTACTTGAGTTTCTTCTTCCATCGCTCACGGAGAGCCTCATCATCCGGAGCCCAATCCTGCTTGCCGGCATCTGTTTCGAGAGAATCCGTTTCCGAAAAGTCAAAGGGATGACTGAGCAGGTCCCGGTAAAATCCCTGTACCATGCTCACCCTTTGATCAAACAACTTACGGGAAAGGTCCAGCAGTTCAAAACTGCTGCTCCTGATCTGGTCATCAATAAATGTCCTGTACACGGCCATCTGCTCCACATCCCTGGCGGTAAAAAACTGCTTCCCGGCATCCAGGCCCTCCAGATAGGCTGTAAACACCGTCTGTGAAAATTCGTCATTGATATCCTTGGGGCTGAAATGGTACAGAGCCGAAGCCTGGGCAACGAACTGCAGGATTGCATTGGCACGAACCGCTTGCTCTGAGGCGTTGCTGAGAAACCTGTAGGATGCCAGGCCCAGGGCTACCAGAACCAGAAAACCGGAGATAAACAATGAATACCTGCTGCGCAGGAGTCTAGAGAACCAAGAGCGCATACCTTTCAATTTTGAAACCACAAAGTAAGCATAATTGGGGAATAATAGCAGGTTTGGCCGGGGATTAAAAAAATGCGTACCTTAGTGAGCTGTAACCCAAACAACCCATGGAGCACAAAAATCTGGTTATCATCCCGACATACAACGAGAAAGAGAATATTGAGGCTATGATCGAAAAGGTGTTTTCTCTGCCTGTTCCCTTTCATATGCTGGTCGTTGATGACAACTCCCCGGACGGGACGGCTACTCTGGTCCGCGAGGCTCAGAAAACCCACCCGGGAAAGTTGCATCTGTTGGAAAGGGCTGGAAAACTGGGACTGGGAACTGCCTACATTGAGGGATTCAAATTCGGACTGGCTCACGGATACGACTACATTTTTGAAATGGATGCCGATTTCTCTCACGATCCCTGCGACCTGATAAGACTCTACAAGGCCTGTTCCCAGGAGGGAGCTGACCTGGCCATCGGTTCACGCTACAAATCGGGGGTCAATGTGGTGAACTGGCCCATCGGAAGGGTGCTGATGTCCTATTTTGCCTCCCTGTACGTACAGATCATCACGGGTATGCGCATCCACGACACCACCGCAGGGTTTAAGTGCTACGCCCGTAAGGTACTGGAAACTCTGGACCTGGAGAAGATCCGTTCCAAGGGATATGGGTTCCAGATTGAAATGAAATTCACGGCCTGGAAATATGGGTTCCAGGTGGTGGAGATTCCTATTGTGTTCACCGACCGGCGCCTGGGAACGTCCAAAATGAGCGGGGGAATTTTCAACGAGGCGTTGTGGGGGGTGATATCCATGAAACTTTGGAGTCTGTTCCGATCCTACAAACGATAAACTATTGGCGATGAAACCCTCTGCCCCTTCGTGGCTCATCACCCATGCCACCATCCTCAACGAAGGGACCTCCCGTAAGGGGTCCGTATTGATTGCCGGAGACCGTATTGCGGACATCTTCTACGATGACAGCACGGAGCAGAGCACCCTGGCTCCTCTGTACGATACCTGCCCTGTCATTCAGGCCCAGGGTAGCTGGCTTCTTCCGGGCTTGATTGACGACCAGGTACATTTCAGGGAACCGGGGCTGACCCACAAGGGGAATCTGCGCTCCGAATCGAGTGCGGCTGTTGCCGGCGGCATCACCTCCTTCATGGATATGCCCAACACGGTCCCACAAACCACCACCCGGGAGTTACTACGTCAAAAGAATGAACTGGCATCCCGTTCTTCTCTGGCCAACTACGCTTTTTTTCTGGGCGCCACCAAGGACAATCTGGCGGAGATCCGGAATGCAGACCCCGAACAAGTGTGCGGGGTGAAGTTGTTCATGGGTTCCTCCACCGGGAACATGCTCGTGGACAGCCGGAAGGCTCTGGAAGACATTTTTGCAACCGTTCAGGTACCCCTGGCCATCCACAGCGAAGACGAAGCCACCATCAGGCAAAACATAGAGCACTTCCGGGCCAGATATGGCGAAGATGTGCCGGTATCCTGTCATCCACTTATCCGTAGCGCCGAGGCATGCTACCGGTCCAGTGCTCTGGCCGTGGAGCTGGCACACAAGCATGGTACCCGCCTGCACATCATGCACCTGTCCACAGCCAGAGAACTGAGCCTGCTGGAACGCGGGCCCGATGTCCGGAAGAAAAAAATCACCGCTGAAGCTTGTGTCCACCATTTGTGGTTCAACGATGGAGATTACGCCCGGCTAGGCAACCGAATCAAATGGAATCCGGCCGTCAAAACCCGCCAGGATCAGGAAGCGCTCACCGAAGCCATCCGAAACAACACCCTGGACCTGATTGCCACCGACCACGCACCCCATACGCTGGAAGAAAAGAACAACTCCTACTTCAAAGCACCTTCAGGGGGGCCCTTGGTACAGTTTGCCCTACAAGCCCTGATAGACCTGGCGGCCCAGGGTAAATTCAGTCCGGAACAGGTGGTAACCAAAATGTGCCATGCGCCTGCGGACCTCTATGGAATCCGGAACCGGGGATATATTCGCAAAGGATATTATGCCGACCTGGTGCTGCTCGACCCCGGTAAACCGTTTACGGTCACCCCGGAATGCATCCTGTCAAGCTGTGGATGGTCGCCCTTTGAGGGACACAGCTTCGGGAGCACCGTCACCCATACCTGGGTCAACGGAAATCTGGTGGTATGCCAAGGTGCCCTACGGGAAACCCCTCCCGGAGCACAATTGCTCTTTGACCGGCAAACCCTTTAAGCCCGGCCCCGGCCTCTCCTGGCCGGTGCTTTCTTAGCCAAAGCCTTCGCGGAACCG
Source organism: Bacteroidales bacterium UBA4181 (assembly GCA_002380425.1). Classification (GTDB taxonomy): domain Bacteria; phylum Bacteroidota; class Bacteroidia; order Bacteroidales; family UBA4181; genus UBA4181. Next base: position 92,257 of record DFUR01000035.1, on the reverse strand, counting down.
ACGGTTCCGGTCTGAAGTACTTCGGCCTGGAATTCCTGAACCGGCTCATTCTGAACTAAATCTTCCTCGTCTTCGTCGGGAATCTGGGTAATGCCTCCCGTCCATGCCAGTTTCATCGCTTCGCTGGCCGGGATATCCAGAGGGCGTACGCGGGAAACAGGCACAATAAAGAAATCGCCCGACACATTGTAAGAGTGCGGACAAAACACCCCAACCTTGTCCTTAATGGACAACTCCGATAGGTCCGACTGGGTAATGAATCCAATTTTTTCCACCTGTGCAGATGCATTGATGGTCACCAACACCGGGTTTTTGAACTTGCGCTTCTTTCCAACAAAGGCATCCAGAAAATCACTGATAGTACTGTAAATAGGCTGAAGGATAGGGGTTTTACGGATCATGCGGTTGAACATCATCTTCAGAGGAGCCGCAATCACAGTCTGTCCGAAAGCCCCGATTAGGGCAATCAGCAATACCAGGATGAGGAAGATAAAGATCTTCAGCGTGGGAATGTTAATTCCCAGGACAGTGACCAGCACCGGGATGTCCATGCCAAAGAAAGCGAGCAGCTTGCCGATAAACTCACTGACCCAGCCAAAAAACATAAACACCAGCAGGAAGGAAAGCCCGATAGGCACAATCAGCAGAAGCCCCTGAACGAAGTGGTTGAAGAGCCCGCGGGACACAGTCCGCAGTGAAGAAGCCACAAAACCGAACATTTTTTTGAAAAGCATAGCTGTCAGCGTAATAATGGGTAAAAAGCATATTCCATATGGTCCAGCTGCACCGGGTCTCCCAGGATCACCGAAATGATGTCGAACCGGACTTCCCCATCCAAATGATGCTGCATCACATAGGCATGTGCCGCTGCAATGAGCCTTCTTTGTTTGGCTTTTCCCACGGCCTCCCAGGGCTCCGTCCAGCTTCTGGGAGAACGGCATTTAACTTCCACAAAAACTACCTGTCCATCCCTCGTGGCAATCAGGTCAATCTCCCGGTGATGCGAACGCCAGTTGCGCTCCAGGACCCTATATCCCCGCTCCAGCAGATACTGTGCCGCAATATCCTCTCCCTGCCTGCCCCGCAACTGCTGGATGGCCATACGAAACGCAACTAGTCAATAATATCCACCCACCCGTATGTATCGGGAGCATCTCCAAACTGGATGGCCCTAAGTTTGTTGTACAACACCTCACAGACATTTCCAGCCTTGCGGCTGTCGGGAAACTCGTACACCTTGTTGGTTCCGGGGTCAAACACCTTGCCCAGAGGGCTGATGACAGCAGCAGTCCCGCACTGTCCGGCTTCGGAAAAATCGGCCAGTTCCTCAACAGGAATGTGCCTGCGCTCCACCTTCATCCCCATATCAGCAGCCAGCGTCATCAGGCTGTCGTTGGTAATGGAGGGCAAAACACTATGCGAATCGGGAGTAACGTAGGAATTTCCCTTGATTCCAAAGAAATTGGCAGGTCCACACTCATCAATGTATTTTTTTTCACGTGCGTCCAGATACAGGCATGTCGCGTAACCCTGATGATGGGCCACATCGAGTGCCGGCAGGCTGGCGGCATAATTGCCTCCCACCTTGATATGTCCGGTACCCAGAGGCGCCGCACGATCTGTGTCGCGGGTGATGATCACATCCACAGGCTTGAACCCGGACTTAAAATAGGGACCCACGGGCGTTACAAAGACCAGAAAGGTGTACTCCTGGGCAGGGCTCACCCCCACCTGGGCTCCGGTTCCGATCAGCAACGGACGGATATACAGAGAGGCACCCGACTCGCAGGGAGGAACAAAACGCTCATTGAGTTTCACCGCCAAGCGAATAGCTTCCACAAACAACTCCTCATCGGGAGACTTCATCTTGATGTACTCACCCGATGTTTTCATACGACGAGCATTGGCACGAATCCGGAATATCCTGATCTTCCCATCCCTGCCGCGAAAAGCCTTCAGCCCCTCAAAGGCCTCCTGACCATAGTGCAGACAAGTGGCTGCCATATGCATCATCAAATACTCGGAGGACGTCACCTCCAACTTGCCCCAGGCACCATCCTTCCAGATACACCGCACATTGTAGTCGGTCCTCATGTAGCCGAAAGGCAGGTTTGCCCAATCTAACAGATTACTCATAATCACTTCGTTAACGATTCAACTTTCTAAAAAAAAGGAAGCCAACCTGACGGAGGGCTTCCGGTGCGATTGCCGTGTTCACAGAACTGACCCGGACCTCCTAAGGAACCACACGGGTTACCCGGACCGTGTAGTCTTTACGGGTCACCCCGTCCTCAGCAGTGACCCGAAAGGTAACAGGACTGGTATAATTGTTTGCCGTCACCTCACTCACCTGCGGGGTATTGCCCACCTTGATGGTTGCCCCGGCAGAAATGGTAAACCTGGCCTGAATGGAAGCTAGGTTAATCTCCGGTTTCTCCACCTCCACATTAGCCTGACGTGAAGCATTGAACTGTACGGAGACCCATCCGCCGGGGAATGCGACCAGATTGGTGGCCGTCTTCAGGGAAAAAGTCTTGATGTCACACTCACTGCTTTTGACGGGGGGAACCTCCTCGTCTCCGCCTCCGCCACAGGAAACGAACGCAAGTGAGAAAGCCAAAACAATCAGAATATGCAGATAATGCTTCATCTATAAACCTCCCTGACGGTTCCGGGGCATAACCCCCTGACCCATCGTTCAAAGGTACAAAAAATCATTGTAAATCGAACGTTTCAATATGCCTTTTAACCTTGTTTCCGTAGAGATCGGCAATTGTGATCAGAATCCCCGTTTCCTCCACTCCTCCGAAGTATGGATTGGTAGCAGTACCAAAGGTGCGCATGGATGGTGAAAGGTTCATATACGAGTTGATTAACGGAGGGATGTTTTCCCCGTAGGAACGCACCCGGTGGAAGAGGGCCCGGTAATCATCTTCGTAGGTGGGACCGCAGAAAATAGCGTTCATCTGATCCATATCCATCTCAACGTTCAACTCCAGTTCTTCGCGGGGGAATATCAGCCGGTCGCGATCCCTGAAATATTTGTCCAGAAAAAACAAAATCATATTCCTGGCCTGAGTGTTATACGAAGTGTACATGGTGACCTTGCCGCAGAAGTACTTTTTCCCGGGGTTGCGGACCACCAGTGCTCCCAGTCCGTCCCAAAGATTGTCGAGCGAATAAATACTCTTTCCGAAGCGATTGGTGGACTGAAAAGCGGGCTGTACAAAGGATCGGCCCAACTCTATGGTGTAGGGCAGATACTCCCGGATAAAGTGCTCACTAAAATGAAACAACTCGGCTGTGGCCAGATTGATTTCCCCGTCGGGGCCCACAAAAGACTCATCACACACATGGAAACGATACCCTCCCAGAATTTCCTCTTCCTGGGGATCCCACACAATCAACTGTTTATAGGGATTCTCGCACAAGTCATAATGGTCAATATCCAACTCGTTGCCCGTTCCGCCACCGGCATATCTGAAGGACAATTCCCTGAGGCGACCAATCTCGCGCATGGTGTGGGGAGAATCGTGGGCAGTGATTACATACAACTCATTGTCAAGACGGTTTGTCTTACGAACAAACTTACCGTTACTCAACTCGCTGTTTATTAGGCTTTTGTCAACCGGAGGGATGATATCTTGCATAAAACGCAATCTATGGGATGTGTACACACAAAAGTAATCAAATCAAGCCATCGCATACACTCTGGAGCGGACAAATTCCACCCAGTCGGGAACAGACCTCGAAGCATCAAACTGTTGCCAGGGAATCGGATCCCCGAACACCAGCGAAAGGCTCCTGCCTTTTTGACGGAACATCTCACGCGGAAGCAAGAACATCTCAATATTCATTTTGATTCCCAGAAACTTGCGAATATTTGCCAAATGATAAAATAAGGCTGAATTTCTGGCTGAGAAGTACACCGGAACAACCTCCCGCTGATGCTGAATGGCCTTGGTCAAAAAAGTTTTGTTCCAGGGAAGATCCGAGATGTCACCTCTAATCTTGCGGGAACACAGCCCTGCGGGGAAAAACAACACCTGGGCGTCAGAGGCAAAGAGATCATCCAAAGCAGTTACATAGCCAGACTTTTGGCGCCCAAACTTATTCACAGGAACGAAAACCTTTTGAACGACAGGAAGATTCATCAGAACATCATTGACCACAAAGCGGAAGTTCCCAAATCGGGAGGCCATCACATCCATCAAAATCAGGCCATCCAAACCGCCCAGAGGATGATTGGAGACAAAGACATACCGTCCCCCTTCCGGAATGCGCTCAAAACCATGAGCCGTGTAGCTTATCTGCATATCCGAGAGTGCCCCGCGGATAAAGCCCGCCGGATCGCAATGGGCATACCGGGTAATCACACCGTTGATTTCCTCCTGGTGAATCAAATGTTCGAGGGCATGCCACGCAAAACCCGGAAACATATGGGCAAGTTTGGGGTTTTTCTTGCTAAAGACCTTTTGAATATCAATCAGTGGGAGCGATTCCATCGGCGAAAAAAACAAAGGTAACCAAAAAAGTTATCAACAATGCCCCAAAAAGTGGGGGAAAGTGGGAGAAAGTAGGAAACATTGTATAATTTTACTCCAGATTACCAGAATCTGCAATGACAACATTCATAGGCGAATATGTGTGCAAAACGGATGCCAAGGGGCGCATCGTCCTGCCGGCCGCTTTCAAGCGAAAGATGCCAGCCGGAGACCCCGTTGTCTTTGTGGTCAAGAAGGATCTGTACGAACCGTGCCTGGAGATGTTCACCCTGTCCGAGTGGGAGGTGCAAAACCGAATGCTGCTCAGGAATGTAAATCCCTATGATCCGGAACACCGGCAACTCATCCGCGACTTTCGCTCAGGGGCCCTCGAGGTGGAACTCGATGCTGCCAACCGCTTCCTGCTTCCTGCCCGGCTACTCAGAGCGGCACAGATTGACAAAGAGGTTGTTCTGGTGGGGCACGTGGGCAAAATAGAGATCTGGAGCCCGGGGCTGTACGAAAACGCCGGCGGGGATGCCCTCAGCAAAAGCGAAAGGGCCATAAGAATCATGAAGAATGCCTCTTACAATCCCAATGAGATATGACCTATCATGTACCAGTACTGCTGTCCGAAAGCGTTGCCGGATTGGAAATACGCCCGGATGGTGTGTATGTGGATGCCACATTCGGAGGCGGGGGGCATTCCCGGGCCATACTCGGGCAACTGACTACCGGGAAGCTGATTGCTTTTGATCAGGACGCCGATGCGGAATTCAACGCTCCCGATCATCCCGGTTTCCGGCTGGTCCGGGGCAATTTCAGGTTTCTGGGCCAGTACCTGAAATATCTGGGCTACGCACAGGTGGACGGCATCCTGGCCGATCTGGGGGTATCGTCCCACCACTTTGACGCCTCCCAAAGAGGGTTCACCTTCAGGGAAAACGCCCCGCTCGATATGCGGATGAATGCGTCATCTCCCAGAACGGCCGGAGGCATTCTGAATGATTACCCTGAGGAGCAACTCAGCAGCATCTTCAGGCAGTATGGAGAGATCAACAATGCTCGCCGTCTGGCCCGGCTGGTGGTGCAACGACGTGCTCAGCAACCGTTCCGCTCCAATGCCGACCTGCTGGAAGCCCTCGCGGAAGTTACCCCGCGCGATCAGCCCAGCAAATTCCTCGCAAGGGTTTTTCAGGCCCTGAGGATTGAGGTCAATCAGGAAACGGAAAGCCTCCGTTCCCTGTTGGAGCAAAGTCCGGCACTGATCCGCCCTGGAGGAAGGCTGGTGGTTATTTCGTACCACTCCCTTGAAGACCGGATGGTGAAGAATTTCATCCGCAACGGGATGATTGAGGGGGAGGCAGTGAAAGACATCTACGGCCGCACCCGGGTACCCTTCCGCCAACTGCATTCGGGAGTGATCATCCCCGGGGCGGATGAGACGGAAAAGAACAGCAGGGCGCGAAGCGCCCGCATGAGGATTGCAGAAAGAAACGAATCAAAGGAGGGATAGGCCAATGAGCCCGCGCAAAAAACTTTTGGAATTCATTCATCCCGGGGAGGAAACTCCCGAGAGGAAGTTGCCTGCATTCAGGGATCTGCTCAGCGGCAATATCTTCCTCAAGGGCATGCTTCCCAATCTGCGTTTCCTGGTTTGGATCGTGTTTCTTGGCTTCCTCTACATAGCCAACAATTACCACGCTCAGGGTGTAGCCCTGAAGATATTCCGGCTCAAAGCAGAGGTCGAAGAGCTCCGGGCCGAGGCTGTCACCATGGAGGCTCGCCTGATGTATGTGAGCCGCCAGTCTGTGGTTACCGAAATGATCCGTCAGAGGGGAATGGAGCTTCAGGAGGCTGTCACCCCTCCCTATAGTCTTGAGAGATAATGTCCGCAAAAAAAAACATACTGGCACGACTGGGGTTGCTCTACATTATGGTAACCCTGCTGGGACTAGCCATCCTCAGCAAGGCACTCTATACCCAATTGAGTCAGGGAGAGGAACTGCGCGAAAAAGCCAAAAAAATCAGCCTCAAGGACATCACCGTGCCTCCCGAACGAGGCAACATTCTGGCCTCAGACGGGCGGATTCTGGCCACCTCCATTCCTTCGTACGACATTTACATGGACCCGCTGGCCGAAGGAATCCATCCGGACACATTCCAAAACAACGCTCAGGCACTGGCTCGTGCTTTAGCAGTATTCCCAGGGAAGAAGAGCGCCACCGCTTACTACAATGAGCTTGTGCGCGCACGCCAGTCGGGGAAGCGATATCTGGCACTGGCACGCAACTTGAAATATCCCGAAATGAAAATGGTTTGCAGCTACCCGATATTACGCAAGGGCAAGAACAGGGGCGGACTGATCCTGGAGCACCGGCAGGAAAGAGAGCTACCACATGGAGATCTGGCTGCACGTACCATCGGATATTTCATGGCCCGGAATCCTGACGGCAACTTTCCCGGGATTGAAGGCGCCTTTGACGAATACCTCAGGGGGAAGGAGGGCCTGAGCGTGATGCAGAAACTTCCACACAACAATCTGGTGGAAATCAGCAGCAGCAATACGGTACTCCCCGAAAACGGCGGCGATGTGGTAACCTCAATAGACATTGACATACAGGATGTCGCCGAAACAGCCCTCCGGAAAGCCCTGATCAAGCATGAGGCCGACCACGGCACTGTTGTCATCATGGAGGTAGCCACCGGAGAGATCAAGGCCATCGTGAATCTGGGTCGGAACAGGACCACCGGGGTGTTCCACGAAACCTTCAACTATGCCCTGGCAGAGGCAGTGGACCCGGGTTCCACCTTCAAACTGGCTTCGTACATGGCCGCCTTTGAGGACGGGTACATCGGCCTCAACGACATTGTGGACAACGGAGAAGGCGAAGTGTTCTACTACGGCAAACGGGTACACGATGATGGGCGTGTCTCTACCAAGGGAATACTGACTATCGAGAAAGCCTTTGCTCTTTCGTCCAATGTGTCTGTTACCAAGGTCATTGATCACTACTACAGGCATCAGGAAGCAAAATTTATCGAACGGATCCACAGCTTCGGGCTGGGAAACAGGCTGGGCATGGACATTAAGGGTGAAGCCCGCCCCTACATCAAGTTCCCTACCCGCGAGGACGGATGGTCCCGCCTCTCGCTCACACAGATAGCTTACGGTTACGAAATGATGCTGGCACCCATCCACACCCTGGCCTTCTACAACGCTGTCGCAAACAATGGCCGTATGGTCAGGCCCCGGCTGATCCGGGCGTTGCGCAAACAGAGCATCGTGGAAAAGCAATTTGAACCCGAAGTCATCAAGGACCCCATTTGCACACAGGCCACCCTCGACAAGGCTCATCAGATGCTGCGCACGGTAGTGGATTCGGGAACAGCAAAAAACATCAGGACAGAGCGGTACAGCATCGCCGGGAAAACGGGAACGGCCCAGATTGCCAACGCCCGTTTTGGATATCGGGACAAGCGACATTATGCCTCCTTCGTTGGCTATTTTCCGGCCGACCAGCCCAAATACTCGGGCATTGTCACCGTCTATGCCCCGACAATCAACGGCACCGGAGGAGGTGTGGTGGCCGCCCCCGTATTCCGGGAGGTTGCAGACAGAATATATGCCACCCTCCCGGACATGTTCCCGGTCGTCCAATCCGGAACGACAGTACCGTCCCCAATTCCCGTACTGACTCCAGGGAATTCTGCTGATGCTCTGGTGCTGGGCAAGGCACTGGGAATCTCGGCAACCATAAGCGGACAGAGAGCCCGGTGGGTGGAACGCGATTCCATCCCCGGAGCATGGCAACTGCGGGCCCGTCCGGAACCCGGCCGGGGCTTCGTGCCCGATGTGCTGCACATGGGTCTCAAAGACGCTTTGTATTTGCTCGAAAACAGCGGCCTGGAAGTGGAAGTAAAGGGACGGGGTACGGTAAGCACCCAGTCCCTGACTCCCGGAAGCCCGCTGGAAAACCAACAGAAAATAACCATTGAACTCTCCATGGGATGAAGAAGAAACTGAGCGATATCATCAGGGAGATACCCGTGTTGCGCACCACGGGCAACCCCGACACAGAGATTCCGGAGATCTGCATTGACTCACGGGCGGTCTCACCGGGGTGCTTGTTTGTAGCCCTGCGGGGAACCCAGTCAGACGGACACGGGTTTATCTCGGAATCATTCAGGAAGGGTGCCGCTGCTGTACTGTGCGAAACCATCCCCGAAGACACTCCTGAGGACGCCACATGCGTCGTTGTCTCCGACTCAACCCATGCTCTGGGCCTGGTGAGTGCTGCCTTTTACGACCATCCCTCACAAAAGCTGACGCTGACCGGGGTAACCGGGACCAACGGGAAGACCACAACAGCTACCCTGTTGTACCGCATGTTCCGAAACCTGGGCTACTCATGCGGACTACTCTCCACAGTAGTCAACTATGTGAACGACCAGGAAATCGAGGCCACACACACCACACCGGACGCAGTATCCCTGCAGAGGCTGCTCGCCGGAATGGTTCAGGCCGGATGTACCCACTGCTTTATGGAGGTGAGTTCACACAGTATCGTGCAGGAGCGGGTGACCGGACTACACTTCGCCGGGGGGGTCTTTACCAATCTGACTCAGGATCATCTGGATTTCCACCACACCTTTGCCGGGTATTTGCAGGCAAAGAAAAAATTCTTCGACCTGCTGCCCCCCGGTGCATTTGCGCTCACCAACAAGGACGACCGAAACGGGATGGTGATGGTGCAAAATACCCGGGCAAAAGTCAGCACTTATGCCCTCCGTTCCATGGCCGATTTCCGGGCAAGGGTGCTCGAAAAGCATCTTGGAGGGATGCAACTGACCATCAACGGCCGGGAGGTGTGGGTTCAATTCATTGGAGATTTCAATGCCTACAACCTGCTGGCCGTGTACGGGGCTGCCATGTTGCTGGGTCTGGCAGAGGAAGACATTCTGCGCTGCCTGAGCTTACTTACCCCAGTTGCCGGACGGTTTCAGTATATATCGTCCGCAGATGGGGTCACTGCGGTTGTGGACTATGCCCACACCCCGGATGCCGTGGAAAATGTGCTCAAAGCCATCCATCAGATTGTTCCGGGGGAGGGCCACAAAGTCATCACCGTCATAGGCTGCGGAGGGGACCGGGACAAAACCAAGAGGCCCAAGATGGCCCGGATTGCCGCCACAGGAAGCCACACCCTGATTCTCACCTCAGACAATCCACGCAGCGAGGATCCGGAAACCATCCTCGACGATATGCAGGCAGGATTGTCCCAAGCCGACCTGGCGAAAACCCTGCGCATCACCGACAGGCGCCAGGCCATACGCACGGCCTGCCGGATGGCCGGTGCGGGGGATATCGTCCTGATAGCAGGCAAAGGGCACGAGAACTATCAGATCGTCAAGGGGGTCAAATCCCACTTTGATGACATGGAAGAAGCCTCAGCAGCCTTAAGTTCACGTTCATCATAAACAGGAAAGACCATGCTGTACCATCTATTTCAATATTTGGAACAAAACTTTGACATCCCGGGCGCCGGTATGTTCCGGTATATTTCTTTCCGGTCCGCTATGGCCGTTATTACCGCCCTTGCCATTGGCCTGTTCATCGGCAAGCACATCATTATATTCCTGAAAAAGAAACAAATAGGGGAAACCATACGGGACCTCGGCCTCGAAGGACAAAACATCAAGCAGGGCGTGCCCACCATGGGCGGGATCATCATTATCATCTCCCTGTTGGTTCCGGTACTTCTGTTTTGTGACCTCACCAATACCTATGTGCTGCTGATGATTGCAACAACCATCTGGCTGGGCCTGCTGGGCGGTGCGGATGACTATATCAAGGTGTTTCTCAAGGATAAGGCCGGGCTGCAAGGCAAGTTCAAGATTCTGGGGCAGGTAAGCCTCGCGCTTCTGATAGCTTTAACGGTGATATTCTCGGATAATATCGTGGTGCGCGAACCAGCTTCCCACACCTCAGACCAGGTGGTGGAAACGGTGATGGACCACGGAACGCTGTCCAAGGATGTGAAATCCACCCGGACCAACATCCCATTTGTCAAGAATAATGAGTTGGACTACAAATGGTTCATATCATTCCTCGGAGGGCATTCCGAACAATGGGTGTGGCTGGTGATGGTGCTGGCATTCATCCTGATCATCACAGCCGTGTCCAACGGAGCCAACATGACCGACGGACTGGACGGGCTGGCTGCGGGAACCTCGGGCATCATCGGGGGAACCCTGGGCATCCTGGCCTATGTGTCGGGCAACCTGATATACGCCAACTACCTAAATATTATGTATCTACCGTACACGGGAGAGTTGGTGGTTTTTATCAGCGCCTTCACAGGGGCTATTGTAGGTTTTCTATGGTACAACACCTATCCGGCACAAGTTTTCATGGGCGACACAGGCAGCCTGACCCTGGGTGGCATCATTGCCGTCTTTGCCATTCTGATCCGGAAAGAATTGCTGATTCCCATCCTGTGCGGTGTATTCCTGGCCGAGAATCTTTCGGTGATGATTCAGGTTGCCTGGTTCAAGCACACCCGGAAAAAATACGGGGAAGGGAGGCGCATCTTCCTGATGTCGCCGCTGCATCACCATTATCAGAAAAAAGGATATCCGGAGGCCAAAATCGTGGTAAGGTTCTGGATTGTATCCCTTATTCTGGCTGTAATAACATTGGTAACGTTGAAAATCCGATAGAAATGAGCAACAAAATTGTAGTTCTGGGAGGAGGAGAAAGCGGGTCGGGGGCAGCAGTCCTTGCGAAGGTGAAGGGGTGTGATGTATTCGTTTCCGATTCCGGACCCATCCGTCCTGCATACAAGGAGCGTCTGGATCGCTATGGCATCGAATACGAAGAAGGAAAACATACCCTGGAACGCATCCTCGAAGCCGATGAGATTATCAAAAGCCCAGGCATCCCGGACCGGACCACCATCATGCAAGCGGTTCTGGAAAAGGAAATCCCGGTGATCTCCGAGATTGAATTTGCGGGCCGCTACACCGACGCTTACAAGATTTGCATCACCGGTAGCAACGGAAAAACGACCACAACCACCCTCATATATTATATGATGGGCAAGGCGGGAATGAATGTGGGACTTGCCGGAAATGTCGGGCAGAGTTTCGCCCTGCAGGTGGCTGAGCAGAACTTTGATTACTACGTTTTGGAGCTCAGCAGCTTCCAGCTTGAGGGCATGTACCAGTTCAAAGCCGATATCGCCATCCTGCTGAACATCACCCCCGATCACCTGGACCGGTACGACCATGATTACCAGAAATACATTGATGCCAAAATGCGCATTGTGCGCAACCTTTCGGAAGATGAGTATTTCATCTTCTGTTCCGATGACGATGTGACCATCCGGGAACTGGAAAAGATTGTCCTCAAAGCCCAGATGCTCCCGGTGTCGCTCAAACAAAAAGAGGATCCGGGGGGCTGGATTGAGGACAACCTGCTGCATATGTCCCTGAAAGGCAACGATTTTACCCTCCCGGTAACCGACCTGGCTCTGAAGGGCAAGCACAACCTGTACAATTCCCTCTCGGCAGGCATCACCGGACAGGCTCTGCGCATCCGCAAGGAAAACATCCGCGAGGCCCTGTGCACCTTCCCGGGGGTGGAACACCGTCTGGAGTATGTCCTGCAGATACGGGGCATCCATTTCATCAATGATTCCAAGGCCACCAACATCAATTCAAGCTGGTACGCCCTGGAAAGCATGACCACCCCCGTAGTCTGGATTGCCGGAGGGACAGACAAAGGCAACGATTACAGCGAATTGTCCGAACTGGCCCGCAGCAAGGTGAAGGCACTGGTTTGCCTGGGTAAGGACAACAGCAAACTGGTGGCCTCCTTCGGGGACATCGTACCCCAGATTGTGGAAACCCGTTCCATGAAAGATGCTGTCGCAGCATGTTACCATCTGGCATCGCCCGGAGACACCGTATTGCTGTCCCCAGCCTGCGCCAGTTTTGACTTGTTCCAGAATTACGAGGACCGGGGACGTCAGTTTAAAGAGTGCGTGAGAAACCTATAACAACTAGGATGCCTGTTCAGTTCAAACATTGGTTTCAGGGAGATCGCTTCATCTGGGGGATTGTCATCATGATGGTCCTGATGTCGGTCTTGAGCGTGTACAGCGCCTCAGGGACCCTGGCATACCAGTGGCAGGGCGGAGACACCTCGGTGTACATCATCAGGCATATCAGACACCTGCTGATTGGCCTGGCATGCATCCTGTTGTTCAGCAGGCTGCCCTACAAAACCTACTGGTACGCGGCCCCTCTTGTTTTCTGGGGTTCCGTGGTCCTGCTGGTGATGACCTTATTCATGGGGGTCACCGAAAACGATGCGGTACGACGTCTCGAAATATTCGGGATGACCTTTCAAACTTCGGACATCGCCAAAATCACCCTGATGATGTTTCTGGCACGCAAACTGGCAAACCTCAAGGAGAAAGACACCGAAACCACCAAGGGAGTTCCTTTGATATTTGTGGCCATTTCCCTGGTGTTTGCGTTCATCCTCCCGGCCAACTTCAGCACGGCTGCATTGTCCCTGGGAGCGGCCATGTGCCTGATATTCATTGGCCAGGTCCCCACGAAAAACATCCTGCTGTTTATCACAGGCTGCGCCCTGGCCTTCTCCGTGTACCTGATGGCCTCGTACCAACTGGAAAAGCACGGAGTACACACGTCCGTAACCGGAAGGGGCATCACATGGGTCAACCGGATCAGCAACTTCTCCCTGTTTCAGGACTGGGGGTCGGCCAACATCCACAGTGAAGCAGAACAGGACCGAAAGCTGGCCGAAGACTACCAGGCAGAACAGGCGCGTATCGCGGTAGGCACGGGAGGAATCTTTGGCAAGGGGCCGGGGCAGAGTACCCAGAGAAACTTTTTGCCACATCCCTACTCGGATTACATCTATGCCATCATCATTGAAGAGTACGGCATCGCCGGAGGATTCCTGGTTCTGTTGCTGTACGTGGCCCTGCTGTTCCGTGTCGGTTTGATTGTGCGGATGAGTGACCGCTCCTTCCCTGCCTTCCTGGCCATCGGGCTGTGCCTGATTATTGTTTTCCAGGCGATTATCCACATGGCCGTGGGGACAGGGCTGGCCCCGGTGACCGGACAGCCCCTGCCCATGATCAGCATGGGGGGGTCGTCCATCATCTCCACCGGGGTTTCGCTGGGAATCATCTTGGGAATCAGCCGGGAAACCCGGAAAAGAGCTCAGGAATCCGAGAAGGCAACTCTGGCCGGTGCACAGGAAAGCGCAAGTACATCAGAGGCTGCTGATCATTCGAGCGAAAAGGTCTCGGCAGACGACCTTCAGGATCCCACACCGACTCATCCCCAAACAAAATGAACACATCCCCAAACACAACTGCCCTGAGAATCATCGTGAGCGGAGGCGGCACCGGAGGCCACATCTTCCCGGCCGTTTCCATTGCCGGGAAACTTCTGGAGCTAAACCCCGGAGCCGATATTCTTTTTGTCGGAGCTTTGGGCCGGATGGAAATGGAGAAAGTGCCTGCAGCCGGGTTCCCTATTAAGGGATTGCCTGTCAGCGGCTTCGACCGGCACAACCTGCTACGCAACTTTCAGGTGCTGTTTCACCTGTTTCAAAGTGTACGACAAGCCCGGAAGATTATCCGGGAGTTTCGCCCCAACGTGGCTGTGGGTGTGGGCGGATATGCCAGTGCTCCCGTTCTGCTGGCAGCCGGATGGGCAGGAGTGCCAACCCTGATTCAGGAACAAAACTCCTACGCCGGAGTGGCCAACAAATGGCTGGCACGCCGTGCAAAGAGCATATGCGTAGCCTACCCCGGTATGGAGCGATTCTTCCCGGCCGGGAAGATTCAAGTGACGGGCAATCCTGTACGCACGGTCCTGGAGCAGCCCCTGCCCCCGAGGGAGGAGGCCTGCCGGTTCTTCGGACTGGATCCCGCCCGTAAGGTATTGCTCTCCCTTGGAGGCAGCCTGGGGGCACGCACCATCAACGAAAGCCTGGCAGCAGGAGTGTGCCGGCTTCCGGAGGACATCCAACTGCTCTGGCAGACGGGTCCCGGATATTATGAACGTGCCGCAGCCCTATCCAAGGAACATCCGGGCGTGCAGGTGCATGCTTTTATCCAAAGGATGGAGATGGCCTTCTCCGCAGCCGATATGGTTATCTCCAGAGCCGGTGCCGGGACCATCTCGGAGCTCAGCATCCTGGGGAAGCCCTGCATCCTGGTTCCTTCGCCGAATGTGGCCGAAGATCATCAGACACGCAATGCCGAAGTGCTGGCCAAACACGGTGCGGCCCTGATGATCTCCGATGCCTCCGCCCGGGAACAGCTGTTCCCCAAGGCCATCCAGTGTATCCGGGACGAACAGGCCTGTTTAGCTCTGGCTGCAGCAATACGGCAGTTTGCCCATCCCGGAGCTTCAGAAATAATTGCCAAAAAGGTTTTAGAACTATGCGTCCGATAGATAAGATAAAGCAGGTGTACTGTCTGGGGATAGGGGGCATCGGTGTCAGCGCCCTGGCAAGGTATTTCGGCACACGTGGGCTCCCCGTGGCAGGTTATGACCGGGTGCCTACCCCACTGACCGATGCCTTGCAAGAGGAAGGCATGGACATACATTTCACCGAAGACCCCGAACTCATCCCCAAGTCATTCAGGGACCCGGCAAGCACCCTGGTTATTTACACCCCTGCGGTTCCGGGCAACCATGCAGAGTTGGTCTGGTTTCGGGAGCAAGGGTTTGAAATAGTAAAAAGGGCCGAAGTACTGGGAGCCATTTCGCGCTCCCGAAGAACCATAGGCATATCCGGGACCCACGGAAAGACAAGCATCACCACCATGACCGCGCACCTGCTCACCCAGTGTGGGGTGCCCTGTGATGCCTTCATGGGAGGAATCTCAAAAAACTACCGGACAAACCTGCTACTCCATCCTGACAGCACCTACCTTGTGGCAGAAGCAGATGAATACGACCGCTCGTTCCTTCACCTGAATCCGTTCATTGCAGTAGTCACAGCAACCGATGCAGACCATCTGGACATTTACGGAACCCATCAGGCTGTGAAAGAAGCCTTTGAACAGTTTGTGGCCCGGACCAATCCGGGGGGAAACATCCTGATCAAGCAAGGGGTTTCGCTCCGGCTGCCTTCCGGTGTACGGGCACACTCTTACGCGCTTCGGGGTCCGGCCGATTTCTGCGCCACTTCCGTCACCATCCGTGAAGGGGCCTATGTCATTGACCTGTCCACCCCACAGGGAACCATCAGCAACATCCGCATCGGCGTTCCGGGGCTTTTGAATGTGGAAAACGCAGTGGCTGCCATGGCCGTTGCCGTGCTGACGGGATGTCCGGAGCATGGCATCCGCGATGCCATGGAAACGTTCCAGGGGGTGCAGCGACGATTTGATGTCCGCTTTCGCTCAGAAACCCGTTTATACATTGATGACTACGGACACCATCCCGAGGAACTGAGTTTTACCATTCGCTCTGTCCGGGAACTCTACCCGGGGCGGCACATCACCGGTATCTTCCAGCCCCACCTGTTCACCCGAACCCGCGACCTGCATGAAGAATTTGCACGTAGCCTGAGTATGCTGGACAGAGCCATCCTGCTGGACATCTACCCAGCCCGGGAACAACCCATCCCGGGCGTGACTTCCGAGCTGATTTTGAAGGACATAACCTCTCCTGAGCGCTTCCTGTGTTTCAGAGAGGGTTTGATTCCCCTGCTCAGGCAGTGCACTCCGGACATTCTCCTGACCATGGGTGCCGGGGACATTGACCAGCTGGTACCTGTCATTACACAATGGTGCGAACAATCAATCATCCCACACAAATGCTGAAAAAGGTGCTCATCATACTTTTTTGGGTCCTGCTGGCCGGATATCTGTTCTTCGCAGTGGCTTTCACCGTGAAGAAAACGGAGGAAAGCCTCTGCACCCAAATCAGGATTGTGGTCACCGACAGTGCCGCATACGGCTTTATCCGGACTGCGGACATCTATCCGCTGGTTTCTCCCTTTGAGGACAGGCTGCTGGGACGACCCCTGCACGAGATCAACACCCGGGAACTGGAGCAGGTGGTCAGGCGTTATCCTCCCGTGGCCGGGGCTGAGACCTATACCACTGCCGATGGAACGCTCTGTGTGGAAGTCCGGCAACGCATCCCGATACTCAGAGTCATCAACCGCTTTCAGGAAAGTTTCTTTCTGGATAGTGAGGGCAAAATCCTCACACCAGTAGCACGTTACACCCCGCACGTACCGGTAGCGAGCGGCTACATTGACGAAAAGGCGCGGGAACAGGAAATGCTCCCCGCCTTGTTCCGGCTGGGCACCTACATTCGCAACCATCCCTTCTGGAATGCCCAGATACAACAGATATACGTAAACGAACAGCAGCAACTGGAACTGATTCCCCGTGCAGGCAACCATACCATCCTCTGGGGCCCTCCCGGGGATGATGAGGACAAATTCGAACGTCTGGAGGCATTGTACCGAAACGCCCTGAACATCCAGGGCTGGGATACTTACAGCACCATCAATGTGCAGTACCGGAACCAGATTGTATGCACGCGCAGGGATACTCTGATGAATCATTCACTGTAACACGAAAGAATATGATCAATAACAAATCCGAACAAAGCCCCGCATCAGGAGCACCGGTCCGTACCGGGAATGAACGTCTGGTTGCCGCACTGGATGTGGGCACCACAAAGATTGTGGCCGCTCTGGGACGCAGGAACGATAACGGCCGGCTGGAGATTCTGGGGTACAGCAAGTCGGTTTCGAAAGGCATCCGGCGCGGGGAGATCCTGAATCCTGAGGAGGCATCGAGGGTAATCCGGCAGGTAATATCCGATCTGGAGAAGAAAACCGGATACACCATCCGGAATGTCTTCACCGGCATTGCCGGAGAACATATTCGGCTGATCAAGAACCGGACCCACACCCATCTTTCGGGAGCCGATGAAACGGTCAGCATTGCCGATGTCCGGCGCCTACACGAGGACGCGGCCCACATCGGGCTCGAGGCGGGCAAGGAAATTCTGCATGTCATCCCCCAGAGTTACACTCTGGACAACGAGACAAACATCCTCAATCCTGTGGGCATGATGGGGAAACGCCTGGAGGCAAACTTCAACATCATCGTGGGGAGCGTTGACTCCATCCGGAGAATACGCCGGTGCGTGGAACATGCCGGGCTCAACATCCTGGACATCATCCTGGAACCTCTGGCCTCATCCGAGGCCGTGCTGTACTCCGAGGAGAAAGAGGTGGGTGTGGCTCTGGTGGATATCGGGGGCGGCACCACCGATGTGGCGGTTTTCTATGAGAATACCCTGCGTTACTCGGCAGTGATTCCCTTTGGCGGGAACATCATCACCCAGGACATCCGGACTGCCTGCGGACTGCTGGAAAACACCGCAGAACAACTGAAAATCATCCATGGCGAAGCCCTGGCGGAACAAGCCGAGGGCAACAAGGTGATTGTCATCCCGAGTGAAATCCCGGGACGCGCCGAGAGAGAAGTCTCCCTGACCCACCTGGCCGGTATCATCCAGGCACGTATGGAGGAAATCATCGACATGGTAGGTTTTCACCTCCGCAACTCCGAATGCGAAGGCAATCTGGGGGCCGGTATTGTGCTCACCGGAGGCGGCTCCATGCTGCGCCATCTCAAGCAACTCTTCACCTTCCAGACAGGCTTGGAAGTGAATATCGGGTTCCCCGGCCAGCATCTGGTAGGAGAAGCAGGGGATATGAACGAACCCCTGTTCGCCACGGTCATCGGTCTGCTCAAGAAAGGATTCGACTATCTGGACGAGCATCCCCAGTGCGACACGGCCGAGTCTGCTCCAGCAGTTGAGCAGGCAGCCCGGGAAACAGAACCTGCTCCACGCACTCAGGGCATCACCGACCTGAGCAAGAGGAAGAAAGCCCCCAGAAAAACCAGTTTTCTGCAAACTGCCCAAAACTTGCTGGGAGACATCTTTTCGGAAAAAGAAGACCCAACACTTGAATAACATTAATTATTGAGAATATGGACGATTTGAACATAGGCTGGAGCGAAAACCCCACTCCCATCATCAAAGTAATCGGGGTCGGAGGCGGAGGAGGAAACGCCGTCAATTATATGTATCAGCAAGGAATTCACGATGTGGATTTCATCATCTGCAACACAGATGCTCAAGCCTTGCAAAAAAGTCCGGTGCGCAACCAGATCAAACTGGGCAAACAGACTGAAGGACTTGGGGCAGGGAACAAACCCGAGGTGGGGCGGGATGCCGCCATGGACTCGCAGGAGGCCATACGGAGTGCTCTGGATGGAAATACCCGGATGGTGTTCCTCACAGCCGGGATGGGCGGTGGCACCGGAACCGGAGCCACCCCGGTCATCGCCCAGATTGCCAGGGAGATGGACATCCTCACAGTAGCCATTGTCACCATACCCTTCCGGTTTGAGGGCACCATCCGATTCCGGCAGGCATTGGACGGCATCCGGGAACTGCGCAACCACGTGGACTCTTTGCTGATTATCAACAATGAGAAACTCAGGGAGATGTACGGAAACCTGCCCGTGTCCCAGGCATTCTCTCACGCTGATGACATCCTCACCACGGCTGCCAAAGGCATAGCCGAGTTGGTGACCATCCCAGGAAAAGTCAATGTGGACTTTGCTGATGTTAAGACCACCATGAAAAACGGGGGCATCACCGTGATGGGTTCGGCTGCCGCGAGTGGCGAAGGACGTGCCCGCAGAGCGGTCGAGGAAGCCCTGACCTCTCCCCTGCTCAACAACAACGAGATCTCGGGCGCCCGGAACATACTGCTGAACATCACTTCGGGAACCGACGAGAACGAGGTTACGATGGACGAATTGGGTGAAATCACCGACTTTGTGACCCAGTCCGTTGCCAGAGATGCCTCGGTCATCTGGGGGGCAGGAAACGACGAACGTATGGGCAATGAGCTGCGGGTGACCGTCGTGGCTACCAGTTTCACCGGGAACAGTTTTCCCGAACTGGACCTGAGCCCGGCCCGAGAGCCCATCCGCACCGTACTGGACATTCCAAGGGCTGAAAGAGCTGCCAGCATGAAGGCTGCGGACAGGGTGCCGATGGAGGTGACTCAGGGAACCATCAACTTCACGGTAGTGGAGAAGGGCTATTCTCTGGACGACGTTATTGAGCAGCAGCCACGTCCGGAATATGGGCAAGATGGCACGCTCCGGGCCAGATCCCAAGGCCGGCAGGAACTGTTTGACATTGATGATCTGGAGAATACCCCAGCCTACATAAGAAAGCAGAAAACTCAGGAGGAGCCGGGAAGAGAAGCCGAGAAATCAGGGCTGGCACTGCATCCTGGAGAGAACAACAGCGTGAAAATCAGGGAGAACAATTCCTATTTTGACGTAGTGGACTAAGACCGGGCCGGATTAACGGATTAGTTTGAATCCCTTTCCGTGCACATTCAGTATCTCAACGGAGGGTTCATCCCTGAGGTACTTGCGCAACTTGGTGATGTACACATCCATGCTTCGGGCATTGAAGTAGTTGTCATCCTCCCAGATGGATTTCAGGGCGAAGTTCCGCTCCAGCACCTGGTTGGCGTTGTCACAAAGCAACCGGAGCAATTCAGACTCCTTGGTAGTGAGCTTGTAGTGGACCTCCCCGCATACAAGCTCCTGCTTTTGGGATTCAAAAGTGTACTTACCCAGCCGATAGGGTGAGCCCTGCTCGGCTCCGCCCTGCCGGGTACGTCTCAGAATAGCCTCTATGCGGAACAAGAGCTCTTCCATACTGAAGGGCTTGGTGAGATAATCGTCAGCCCCGATGCGGAACCCTTCGAGCACATCGTCCTTCATAGAGCGGGCGGTTAAAAACAACAGAGGTATTTCCTGATTGTGCGCGCGAATTTCCCTGGCGACGGCAAAACCGTCCTTACGGGGCATCATCACATCCAGGATGCACAGATCGAAAGTTTGTTGATGATAACCCTCAAGGGCAGCCTCTCCGTCGGGAAACAATTCCACAACATAATCTTTCGCCTCCAGGTACTCCTTGAGCAGGAGCCCCAGGTTTGAGTCGTCTTCAGCCAGTAAAATCCTGTTCATATCCCTTTAATTATCAGTTCTGCAAACCAATGGCAAATATAAGGTAAAAGTGGTTCCCACCCCCACCTCACTCTCCAGTTCAATCCGGCCCTTGTGGGCGGCTATCATTCTCTGGACATAACTCAATCCCAGACCAAATCCTTTAACATTGTGTACGTTGCCCGTGTGAACCCGGTAGAACTGGTCAAAAATGCGCTTCTGATCGGATTTGGGGATGCCAATGCCTCGATCCTTGACCGAAATGCTCAACCATTTCCCCACGTTCCGGGTGAATATCTCGATACACGGGGCTCCCTGGCTGTATTTCATGGCGTTATCCACCAGATTGAACAAAACATTGGTAAAATGGATCTCATCGGCCCGGATATCAGCCTGGGAAGCATCAAGATACAAATCAATGGTACCCTTCCGGTCTGTGACCTGTATGGCAACGTTCTCTACTACCGTCTCCAGAAGCTGGTTTACATCAATGACGGTCCACCTGAGATTCATGCGACCATTCTCAAAGATGGCCATTTGCAACACCTTTTCCACCTGGTTGCCCAGCCGTTTGCTCTCGTGGCTGATTACCGAGGCCAGACGCCCCAGATTCTTGGACGAGTCGGGAATAGAAGAATCTCCAAGCATCTGGGATGCCAGCGATATGGTGGAGATGGGAGTCTTGAGTTCATGGGTAACATTGTTCATGAAGTCGGTCCGCATCTCAGAGAGTTTCTTTTGGTGCACAATTGTATAGATGGACACAATGAATATGGTCACCAAGACAAGAATCAGCAGGATGGAGAGGGCTGCAATCAGCACAACAGATTGCAGAAGATGGGATCCCT
This sequence comes from Bacteroidales bacterium UBA4181, assembly GCA_002380425.1. Taxonomy (GTDB): domain Bacteria; phylum Bacteroidota; class Bacteroidia; order Bacteroidales; family UBA4181; genus UBA4181. The sequence goes on along the minus strand of DFUR01000035.1, from coordinate 70,789 downwards.
TGTGGGGAAAATACAGGGTAAACACATATCGGTCTCCAGCAAACAATGGCAGTTCAAAGGTACGAAAGGGAGCATCCCGCGCATAGCCCGGGGAACGATACACGGCCCCGCCCCTGAAGTCAAGGACGGCATATTCATAGGGCACATCGATCCCTGATTTGAGCAACTCAGACTGGATGAAATACTCAAAGGACTCCTTACCGATCCGTTCCTGGAGAGACAACTCCCCACGGGAGGCCCTCAGATAATAGCGATCAATAGCCGAGCCGTACTGTTCCCGAAACTGGTTCACCCCGGGGAGTGGGGCAACATCAGTGATTCTCCCCGACCTCGGGCCGGTAGAACCAGCAGAAACGTTACGTGAAAGCGTGTCTGCCCCCGGTGCCGGATGCGTCCGGCCCATGTGAATAATCGAGTCAAGCTCCGCCCTGGTAGTTCGCAGGGCACTGTTGGGAAGATAGGGAAAGGGCTGATCGGCCTGTCGCTGAAGAGCAAGCAGTTCAAACTCCAGGACATCGTCAATAATATGGCGCTGGGCGGAGGAAACGGCCAGATTGAACTGAGCCTCGCCCGATTCGTAGGCATTCTGAATCCAGAGGGACTGAACCACAATCAGCCCTCCCAGCGCAAGGCTCATCACCACCGCCATCACGTATATCCATTTATTTCTGGCTCTCTGCAACTTATCAAAAATTTCCGTCCGGTTCAAAGATAAGAAATGCACCGTGGGGCAAAAAATTCATTTAACAAACTTTAACGAAGAAAGTGTTCGCTGAAACGATTAAATAGTTACTTTTGCAGTACATCATCTTAATTAAATTTTCATAGGTTTAAGTTTTAGTTGGTAGTTAGTTATTTTCCGAAACAGGGCAGCAGTGATGCTTCCCTGTTTTTCTTTATATAAGCCCGAAAGATAGAAAAAAGCCTGCGAGCTGTTTCGGGAATCTAAAAAAAACTTGTAGGTTTGTTATCCGAAATTTCACAGGGTATGGCAAAAACAGAAGTGGCTGAAAGCCCCAATTCGCTGAGTAACATCATTGCAGGAACAGAAATCAAAGGGGACATCCGTTCGGGTGCGAACATCCGTTTTGACGGAATTCTCCATGGGAATCTGGACACCGAGGCCCGCGTTGTCCTCGGCCCGTCCAGCCAGATCTACGGGGTCATCCGTTGCCGGCATGCGGATGTATTCGGCAAAGTGGAGGGAAAGATCTTTGCCTCCGAACTCACCATGCGGGCCAGCGCGGTCCTCAAAGGCAATGTATTTGTGCAGAAAATACAGATTGAGCCGGGCTGCCAGTTCAATGGCCAGTGCAATATGGAAGAACAGCAGACGGCTGTTCCTGCCGATGAACTCCTCCCCGCATAGAAATCCCTACGAACGATACTCCGGATTGGCCATTCAGATGCTGGTGGTCATCCTCGCCGGGGTAGTTGGCGGCGTCAAACTCGACCGATGGCTGGGATGGACCATCCCGGTCTGTACCATACTCCTTTCCGCAGGAGCCATCGCACTGGCCATCTACATTGCGGTACGCACTCCCGACAAAAACCATCCTCATGAATAAATCCATTACCCTGCGGAAGTATGCCCGCATCCTGATGCTCTTCACCTTCACCCTGGTAATTTGTCTGGAATTGCTTTATATGATATGGCTCAAGGCCTATTCCTTCCCCGGGCTGGCGATTCCGCTGCTGCTCATGTGGCTCACCACTCTGGCAGGACACATCGCCCTGAGGCGGACCCTGGCAAAAAATCCAGGGAATTTTACCCGGACCTTCATGGTCAGCACCACGGTGAAGCTGTTCCTCTATCTGGCCTATATGGTGGGCTATCTGTGGTTCTACCGGGAGTATGCCGTGCCCTTCCTGCTCACCTTTGTGTCAGCTTACTTCCTCTTCGGAATCTTTGACGTGGTCAGTACGTTAATTTTTCTAAAAAACGAAAAACCAAATTCCAACCAGTAAGAGAAATGAGTATATTCGGGGGTTTTATTTCATTCCGAATGATTAAGGGAAGGTCTGAATGGTCATGGAGTCTTCTGAAGCTGACACTGCTGGGGTGGCTCCTGCTGTGCCCGGTTTTATTGTCTGCATCCGCTACTGAGACTTCCTCAGAGGCTCCGGAAAAAGGGTTCGATGCCGGTGCCTTTATCTTTGAGCATGTTGAAGACGCCTACAGCTGGCACATCCTTACCGTCCACGCCCACCACATCAGCATTCCGCTGCCCGTCATCCTGTTCAGCAGCCACTCCGGCCTCCATGTATTCTCTTCCGCCCGCCTGGCGCATGGCCACACGTTTGAGGGTTTTCGGCTTGCAACTGAGGAGCAGTACGAGGGAGAAATTGTGGAAGACACTCCCCAAGGAGTGTCCAGACCTGTGGACCTGTCCATCACCAAAACGGTGATGGCCATGTTTATCAGCATGATCCTGCTGGTATCCCTGTTTCTCTGGCTTGCCCGCCGCTACCGCCGATACCCTGACGGAGCGCCCTCGGGGATGCAGAACGCCTTGGAGGTGTTTATCCTTTTTGTGCGGGATGACATTGCCCGGCCCCTCATCGGCAAGCACTACGCCCGTTACATGCCCTACCTGCTCACGGTGTTTTTCTTTATCTGGATCAACAACATCATGGGACTCATTCCCCTGTTTCCGGGCGGAGCGAATGTCACCGGGAACATTGCTGTAACGATGGCCCTGGCGCTGATCACTTTCGGGATCACCCTGTTCAGCGGGAACAAGTCCTATTGGGGACACATCTTCAATACTCCGGGAGTTCCCTGGTGGCTCAAAATTCCGGTACCTCTGATGCCCATCGTGGAAATCGTGGGGGTTTTCACCAAGCCCATCGTACTGATGATCCGGCTTTTTGCCAACATCACCGCGGGGCATATCGTGATGCTCGGCTTCTTCAGCCTGATCTTCGTGTTTGGAGCCATCAGCCCCATGCTGGGCATGGTTGCCTCTCCAGTATCGCTGGCCTTTGCCATCTTCATGACCTTGCTTGAACTGCTGGTGGGGATTATCCAGGCTTATGTCTTCACCCTGCTTTCCGCTTTGTACTTCGGGATGGCTGTGGAGGAGCACGAAGTGCATGAATCTGTTCATTAGTTTTCACCCTTAATACCTTTCAATATGTTGTTAACCGTTTTATTGCAAGCTGTCGCCGAAGCTGCCGCCGGAGCTGGACTGGCCAAACTGGGTGCCGGGCTGGGTGCGGGGATTGCCGCTATTGCTGCCGGTATCGGGATTGGCAAAATCGGGGGTTCCGCCATGGAATCCATCGCCCGTCAACCCGAAGCAGTGGGGGACATCCGCTCGAACATGATTGTGGCCGCAGCCCTCATCGAAGGGGTTGCTTTCTTCGCAATCGTGATCTGCCTGCTGATCCTTTTTGTTTAGGCATGGAACTATGCTTTGCAGGCCGGGCGGTTGGCCCCCTGCAAAGCTTTTTTGAACATCATTAACCGTCACAGATATGGGTATTGTCACTCCCGACTGGGGAACATTGTTCTGGATGCTGCTTACGTTCCTGATCGTGTTCTTCCTTCTGAAACATCTGGCCTGGAAGCCTATCCTGAATATGCTCCGGGAACGGGAAGATTCTATCAGTAAAGCTCTGGTGAACGCCAGGAATGCACAGGAAGCCCTGGACAAACTGAGCCAGGAGAATGAGCGCATGATGGCCGAGGCCCGACGCCAAAAAGAACAAATTCTGAAGGAAGCCCGCGAACTCAAAGAGCAGATCCTCTCGGAATCCAGAGAGCAGGCCCGGGAAGAGAAAGCCTCCATCATCGAGGACGCCCGAAAGGTCATCCTCAAGGAACGCGCCGATGCCCTGCAGGATATCCGCAACATTGCAGCCGAATACTCCGTGAGTATCGCCAGCCGGCTGCTCCGCAGGGAACTGCAGTCGGATGAGGCACAGAAGAAACTGATTGAGGACTCCCTTTCAGACATCCACAAGAGCTAATCCATGAACGAAAGCATCATCGCGGTGAGATATGCCCGGGCCTTGCTGAGTATCGGCAAGGCTCAGGAACAACTGGAGCCACTGGAGCAGGATATGGAGCTGATTTCCGGAGTAATAGCCGCTTCAGGGGAACTCAGCCTGCTACTGGGCAACCCTGTCGTGCGTTCCTCCGGTAAGGCCCGTGCCCTGCAACTTATCTTCGGCTCCCGCATCTCCGCGGCCTCCATGGGATTCCTCTCCCTGCTGGCCAGAAACCGACGCGAAGCGTTGCTCCCCGATATTGCCCGCAGTTTCCTGCGCATGGCCCGTGAAACCCGGGGCATCCGCTCGGCCGTCTGCACCACGGCTGTCCCCGTCACAGACGAACTGGCGCAGGCCATCCGGACTGCGGTCGAAGCAAGTTACCAGTCCATCGTGGACATGGAATTCCGCCAGGATCCGGAGCTGATGGGCGGATACGTCCTCAGGGTGGGCGACGACCGCTACGACACCAGCATTGCCTCCGGACTCAAGAAAATCCAGCAGGCCCTCACCCGCCGCAACCTATCCTAAATCTCAGGAAAACCAAGAATGTCATGATCAATATCAAACCCTCAGAAGTATCCGAAATCCTCAGGCAGCAGATAGAAGGATTCAAAACCGAAGCAGAACTCGAAGAGGTCGGAACCGTCCTCACGGTGGGTGACGGTATTGCCCGTATATATGGGCTGATGAATGTGGAATCGAACGAGATGATTGAATTCGAGAGCGGCATCAAGGGAATTGTGCTGAACCTCGAAGAAGACAATGTCGGAGCCGTACTGTTGGGTTCTTCCGAAAAAGTGCGCGAAGGGGACCAGGTGAAAAGACTCCGGAGGATTGCCTCTATCGAAGTTGGCGAAGGCCTGCTGGGTAGGGTGATCAACACCATCGGGGACCCTCTGGACGGAAAAGGTCCGATCGGAGGACAACGCATGGAGCTTCCCCTGGAACGGAAAGCCCCCGGGGTAATTTACCGGCAGCCGGTGAAGGAGCCCCTGCAGACCGGGATCAAGGCCATCGACGCCATGATTCCCATCGGCCGCGGCCAGCGGGAACTCATCATCGGGGACCGGCAAACCGGGAAAACGTCCATTGCGGTGGACACCATCATCAACCAGAAAGAATTCTACGAGCAGGGCAAACCGGTGTACTGCATTTATGTAGCTGTGGGACAGAAGGGTTCCACGGTTGCAGGCATCGCCAGGACTCTGGAGGAATACGGGGCCATGCCCTACACCGTGATTATCTCAGCCACGGCCTCTGATCCCGCCGCTCTTCAGTATTTTGCTCCTTTTGCCGGGGCCACCATCGGGGAATACTTCCGCGACACAGGCCGTCCGGCTCTGGTGATTTACGACGACCTCTCCAAGCAGGCCGTTGCCTACCGGGAAGTGTCTCTGTTGCTGCGCCGCCCGCCCGGAAGGGAAGCCTACCCGGGAGACGTCTTTTACCTGCATTCCCGCCTGCTCGAAAGAGCGGCAAAGATTATTGAGTCTGATGAACTGGCGGCCCAGATGAATGACCTGCCCGATGCCCTGCGCGACAAAGTCAAAGGCGGGGGTTCCCTCACCGCGCTACCCATCATCGAAACCCAGGCCTCGGACGTGTCCGCCTACATTCCCACCAATGTTATCTCCATCACGGACGGGCAGATATACCTCGAATCGAGCCTGTTCAATGCCGGTATCCGACCTGCCATCAACGTGGGGATTTCGGTGTCCCGGGTGGGTGGAAATGCCCAGATTAAGTGCATGAAAAAGGTGGCAGGGACCCTCAAGCTCGACCAGGCCCAATTCCGGGAACTAGAGGCTTTCTCCAAATTTGGATCAGACCTTGATGCCGCTACCATGTCCATTCTCGATAAGGGCCGGAAGAATGTGCAGATTCTCAAACAGGGGCTCCATGCCCCCATGAGCGTCGAGCATCAGGTGGCCATCATCTTCTGCGGTACCCGGGGCCTGCTCAAATCGGTTCCTGAAAACAAAGTGCGGGAGTTTCAGGATGACTTTCTGGGATACCTCGAAAACAGCCACAGGGAAGTCCTTGGCGAACTCCGCAAGGGAAACTGGAATGATGAGCTGGCAGACACCCTGGAACGCGTTGCCCTCCAGATCGCTGAAAAATACAAGTAACCATGGCCAGCCAAAAGGAGATCAAACAGCGCATCGTCTCAGTCCGGTCCACCCGCCAGATTACTTCGGCCATGAAAATGGTGGCTGCCGCCAAACTTCGGAAGGTTCAGGACCGGGTAATCCGCTTACGCCCTTACGCCAACCGGATGCAGCAGATTCTGGGCCGGGTAACGGAAAATCTGGGCGAGTCTCTGGAACATCCGCTGCTCACCGAGAGAGCTCCCGAACGGGTTCTGATCGTGACCATCACTTCGCAGCGGGGCCTGTGCGGAGCCCTGAACGGGAATATCGTGCGTAAGGCTATTGAGCTCGCCGGAACCTTCGCCGGGCAGCCCCAGCACCAAAAGACTGACTTCCTGGCCATCGGAAAGAAAGGGTCCGACCTGTTGCGCAAGAAAGGCTTCCCCCTGGCAAAAGCAAGCGTGCAATGTACCGACACCCCTTCCTTTGAACAGGCTGTGGCATTGGCTGCCCAGCTTATGGAAGCATTTTCCACCGGGGAATACTCACGCATTGATTTGGTTTACAGCCAATTCCAAAACGCCTCGTTGCACCGGGTGACCTCTGAACAGTTTCTGCCTCTGAAGATGAAACCCTCAGCAGCAAGCACCAAGGACCAGAGTGGCATCCGGCCCGATTACCTCTTTGAACCAGACTCGGCCATCATTCTGGGAGAGTTGATTCCTCAAACCCTTAAGTTGCAGATATACAAAGCACTGATTGACTCAGCCGCATCAGAACATGGTGCGCGGATGACGGCCATGACACAAGCCACCGACAACGCCACCCAGCTCATCAGCGACCTTACCCTGCAATACAACAAGGCACGCCAGGCAGCAATCACCAACGAGATTTCCGAAATCGTCAGTGGCGCTGCGGCGCTAAGGGGCTAAAATACAATATTCACGATCCTTCCCGGAACCACGACCACCTTCCTGACGGGTTTTCCGTCAAGGTATTTCAGCGTGTTGGCATCAGTTAAAACGGCTTGCTCCACCGCATCACGGTCCAGATCCAATCCCAGGGTGAGGGTAAAGCGGGTCTTCCCGTTGAACGACACCGGGTATGCAAACTCATTCTCCACCAGATATTTTACATCGGCCACAGGGAACGTGGCCTGGTGAATGCTTGCGGTGTGTCCCAGCCTGTGCCAGAGTTCCTCGGTGATGTGAGGAGCAAAGGGAGCCAGGGTCACCAGCAGGGGTTCCAGGATTTGTCGTTTGCAGCAACGCAGTTCCTGAAGTTCGTTGACACAAATCATGAAACTGCTCACAGCGGTATTCATAGAAAACTGCTCAATATTGTTCTCTATCCTGGCCATAGTGCGATGCAGAATCTTCAGTTCCTTCTCTGTGGGGGCCACATCCTCCACACACCACGCGCCGCTTCGGTCCCGGAACAGATTCCAAAATTTCTTCAGAAACCTGTGCACTCCCTCTATCCCGGATGTATCCCAGGGTTTGGACTGTTCCACGGGGCCCAGGAACATCTCGTACATTCTCAGGGTATCGGCACCATACCGGGACACGACTTCGTCGGGGTTGACCACATTGTACATAGACTTGGACATCTTCTCCACCGCCCATCCGCAGACATACTTACCGTCCTCCAGAATGAACTCCGCATCGGCATAGTCAGGGGACCACGCCCTGAAGCGTTCGATGTCCAGCACATCGTTCTGCACCAGTGAAATATCCACATGGAGCTCCGTAGTGTCGTACTGGTCCTTGAGATGCAACGAAACAAACTGGTTGGTGCCCCGAACGCGATACACAAAATTTGAACGCCCCTGTATCATGCCCTGATTGATCAACTTCCTGAAAGGCTCGTCCTCGGGGACAACTCCGATATCATACAAGAATTTACACCAGAACCGGCTGTAAATGAGGTGTCCTGTGGCATGCTCGGTACCTCCCACATACAAATCAACACTCTTCCAATAGCGGACAGCATCCTCTGAAACCAGACGGTGGGGGTTCCCCGGATCCATGTAATGGAAATAATAGGCCGAAGAGCCTGCAAACCCTGGCATGGTACTGAGCTCCATGGGATAGCCCTTGTATGTCCAGTCCTTTGCCCGGCCCAGAGGCGGATCCCCGGCCTCAGTGGGGAGATAAACATCCACCTCAGGCAGCACTACCGGGAGATCCTTCTCCTCCACAGTATATGGAATCCCCTCCCGGTAATAGACGGGGAAGGGTTCGCCCCAGTACCGCTGGCGGCTGAAAATGGCATCGCGCAGCCGGTAATTGACCTTGCGGCGTCCGATTCCGCGGGCTTCCACCTCACGTATGGCTATCGGGATGGCCTCCTTTACCGTCTTCCCGTTGAGAAAGCCCGAGTTCATCATAATCCCTTCCTTGGCATCCAGACTCTCCGTGGAGACATCGCACCCTTCGATGAGGGGGACGATGGGGAGACCGAAGGTTTTGGCAAAGACATAGTCGCGGCTGTCATGGGCCGGAACAGCCATAATCGCCCCGGTGCCGTATCCCGCCAGAACATAATCACTGACCCAGATGGGAACCTCCTTGCCGGAGAAAGGATTGAGGGCATACCCCCCGGTGAAGACCCCGGTCATAGTCCGGGTTTCCGCCTGACGTTCGCGCTCATTGCGGTGGCTGACCTGTTCCAGGTATTCCTGAACGGCAGCTTTTTGTTCGGGTGAAGTTACCTTTTGCACCCATTCACTCTCGGGGGCCAGCACCATGAAGGTCACCCCGAACATGGTGTCGGCACGGGTGGTGTAAATCAGCATGGACTCCTTGAGCCCGCGAACGGGGAAGAACACCTCGGCGCCCTCGCTCCGGCCAATCCAGTGTCGCTGAATGTCCTTGAGGGACTCGGTCCATTCCACCTGGTCCAGCCCATCAAGCAACCGCTGCGCATAGGCAGAGATTCGGAGCGACCACTGCTTCATCTGTTTCTGGAGTACCACATGGCCGCCACGAACCGACACCCCATCTTTGACTTCGTCATTAGCCAGCACCGTACCCAGACCCGGACACCAGTTCACCATGGTGTCGGCCAGATACGCCAGCCGATAATCCAGCAGTATCTTCATGCGTTGTGGTTCATCCATAGCCTTCCACTCCTTTGCCGTGAACACCACGGGACAGGAATGTGCGGCAGGCACCTCCCGGTTTCCCTGCTTTTCGAACAGTGCAACGAGTTGCGCCACCGGTTCTGCCCTGTCGGTTTCCTTGTTATACCAGGAATGAAACATCTGAATGAAGGCCCACTGGGTCCACCGGTAATACGCCGGGTCACAGGTCCGCACTTCCCTGGACCAGTCAAAGGAAAACCCGATTTTATCGAGTTGCTCCCGATATCGTGCGGCATTCTTCCGGGTAGTCTCAGAGGGATGCTGCCCCGTCTGTATGGCATATTGCTCGGCCGGAAGGCCAAAAGCATCATACCCCATGGGGTGCAATACATTGTACCCCTTGAGCCGCTTGAAACGGGCATAGATATCCGAGGCAATGTATCCCAGGGGATGCCCCACATGCAAACCCGCCCCGGATGGGTACGGGAACATGTCCAAAACATAGAACTTAGGAAGGGAAGGGTCCTCGGTCACCTTGTAGGTGCCCTGCTCCTCCCATGCCTTCTGCCATTTAGCCTCAATCTCCGAAAATTGGTACTCCATATACTCAGTCTGACTTTTATGCTTGCTTGTTCAACACGTCCACCAACCTTCCGGCCAACTGCCGGAAAGCCGCCCCGGTAACACTCTCCAGATCCAGGGCCGGGGGCACGCCAATATCTCCGCCTTCACATATGCTCTGAACCAGAGGAATCTGCCCCAGCAGAGGGAGTTCCATTTCATCGGCAAGCCGTTTACAGCCCTCCTTGCCAAAGATGAAATACCTGTGATCCGGAAGTTCCGCAGGGGTAAACCAGGACATATTCTCAATCAGCCCCAGGACCTCCACTTCCACATGCTCCGCCCGGAACATAGCAATCCCCTTGATGACATCAGAGAGAGCCACTTCCTGAGGGGTACTGACAATCACAGCACCGGTCAGTTTGAGCTCCTGAGCAATGGTGATGTGGACATCTCCGGTACCAGGGGGCATATCAATGAGCAGAAAATCCAGCTCACCCCAGTCTCCCTGGTTTACCAATTGCTTGAGAGCACTGGTAGCCATAGGCCCCCGCCATACCACAGCTTGCTCTGGTTTGACAAAGAATCCAATGGACAACATCTTCACCCCGTACTTTTCCACAGGCTGAATCCAGTCCTTCCCGTCCCGGCTGATGGCAACGGGCACCGCATCTTCAGCCCGAAACATCTTGGGCACAGACGGACCGTACACGTCGGCATCCAGAAGCCCTACCCGGTACCCGGCCCCGGCCAGAGCCACAGCCAGATTCACGGCAACGGTGGATTTTCCCACACCCCCCTTACCCGATGCAACAGCTATGGTATGCCTGGCCTGCAACTCAGTAGCGACAGGAGGCTCTGCGGCACGATGCACCTTGAGGGTCACATGAGCCTCTGCATCAGGGTGCACATAGACTTTGAGTGCCTTGGTACAGGCCTTGACCACTGCGGAGGAAAGGGGATCATTGGTTTTGGGGAACGTGAGCGAGAAAAATACCTGAGAACCCTCTGCCCGCACGTCTGAAACCATCCCGGCGTCCACAATATTCTGCTCCATGCCTGGATGCTTCACATGCTTGAGAGCTGCCAGGATTTGTTCCTGATTCGGTGTCATAATGGTGCCTTTTATGGTTGTCTGTATCGGGGGCAAAGATACCAAAATATACACGGATTATCCTGAAGGAAAAATTCGTACTTTCGCAGGGTGTCAGCTGCAAGGCCCCTGATGAACAACGTAAGTGTCGTAGTCCCCATATACCGCCCCACCCTGAGCGACTTTGAACAGATATCGCTCTCTCAGGCATGTGCAGTGCTTGGCCGGTATCCCATGGCTGTGATTCATCCCCGCAGTCTGGATGTGTCAGGACTGAAGACAACCTTGCCAACGACCAGGTTCGAAGCCTTTGAGGATAGATATTTTGCCGGCATCAGCGGATACAACGCGCTGATGCTTTCCCCCTGCTTCTACGAGCGGTTTGCTGACAGCACCTATATCCTGATCCATCAGCTGGATGCCTATGTTTTCCGGGATGAACTCGAGTACTGGTGTGCCCAAGGTTATGACTATATCGGAGCCCCTTGGCTGGTACGTCCGGTGTACCGGTTCCCGCTGTTCCGACTGGCTTCCTGGCTCAAAAAACAATACTGTCTTGCAACGGGGACACCCAACGGACAGATTACCCGTTACCGGGTGGGCAATGGAGGATTCTCCCTGCGCAAAGTGAGCAGCCACCTGAAAGCCACCCGGGATTTATCGAAAGTGATCGAATTCTATCTGGCGCACAAGCACAACCACATCTTTCACGAAGATGTCTTCTTCGCCGTGGAAGTCAACCGGCATCAAATGGGATTCCATTATCCCCACTACATGGAAGCCCTGAAGTTTTCGTTCGACAAGTATCCTGCACTGTGTTTCCGGCTCAACGGCAATCAGCTCCCCTTTGGCTGCCACTCGTGGTACGGACGCAAAATGAAAAGATTCTGGTTCCCTCTGATCCTCAAGCAAACCCTTCCCACCACATCATGAACACACCCCGCTTCCTGCGTTTTCTGAACAAACAATGGCGACTAAGCCGGGCCGTTGTGGCCTATTACGATGCTCTGCCTTCCGGCACATGCAACGAGGAACAAGTGGAGGTCGTCGCGTATCTGCGCAACCACCCCGCCTGGATCTTCCCATACTCATTCTGTGAACACTACCGGCCACAGGATGTCCCGGTGTTCTACGACACAGCCTGCGCCCTGCCTTATACCTTGCAGGACGGCCATCGTATCTACCTCAAAAAAAGCTGGAAAGGGAGCAAAATCCGCAGAAAATACAATGCTTTGCGGCTGGAGCAGGACCCCACATCCCCCCACCGTTACCTTACTGACCAATTCCGGGTTGAAGCAGGGGACGTACTGGTGGACATCGGTGCCGCTGAAGGCAACTTCGCCCTTTCAGTCGTGGATAAAGTTAAAAGAATCTACCTGATAGAGGCTGACGGTGAGTGGATTGAGGCATTGCGCGCCACCTTTGCTCCCTGGCGGGACAAGGTGACCATTCTGCACAAATTTGTTTCGGACCACGACGATCAGGATTGCATCACTCTGGACACCCTGATGGAAGACGACCCGGAGATTAATTTCGTGAAGATCGATGTGGACGGAGCTGAACGGGAGTTGCTTGCAGGAGCCACAAACACCCTCCGGGAAGCCCACCCCATGCGCCTGGCCCTGTGCACCTATCACCGGCAGGGAGACGACCAGGAATTCATGGAACTGTTGAATGGACACGGATTCAAAACCGAATTCTCCCGGGGATACATGCTGTTTTACTACAACCGGCAGAAACTCTCCCCACCCTATCTGCGCAGAGCCCTGATCCGGGCAGTCAAGGACTGACCATGGACCTGAAGGTGGCCCCCTTTTCGGACGGAGACATCCCGGAACGCCACGGGAGACTTATGGGCTTCTGCGATATCCGTTTCGTCGCTCCAGCACCCGGCGCAGATCTCCGGGAAGCATCCAACGGTAATACAGAGCTGTTTCGAGTTCGCGGCACCGAATGGCCAGAGCTCCCCGCAATGCGGCAAGATGCATGACCTTACGCGCCGTGCGGCACAGATAGTAGCCCTGCACCGGGCCCAAAACAGAACACAGCCAGCCCTTTTCACGCCGCACTGCCTTGCGGGCAAAACGTCCGGCCTTGCCTCCAAAAAAACGGTCCGATGCAGCATCTATCGCAGACCGCACCTCAACAGGATCCCACCCCCGGCAAGCAGCATAGCATTCCGCCAGCAGGGCAGAGGCTTCGGAGGAACAAGCCAGAGCCTGGAAATTTGCGCAGGCAGCCCCAAAAGGAATGTCACGCGCGAAACGCATCCTGTTGATATCCACCAGAGAAAACTGTACCCCTGAGGGCAGGGATTCCATCAGGATGTTTCCGGGCGACAGGTCCAGGTGCAACACCCCCTGTGCGTGCATTTCAGCAATAAATCCGGCAAGTTCCCGCAGGATATCCGGATCGGTTTGGGTACCGTCCAGATAGGGACGCAGGCTCCGTGCCTCAGAGGCATACCGGGAAACATAAAAACTCCGCGCAAGCACCCCCCCCGCATACTCTTCCAGATATCCCACAGGATGAGGGGTAGAGATACCCCGGTGCAACAGCACCCGGGCATACTCATAGGAACGTCTTGCCTTGGAGGGACGCAGGAAGGTATAGGCAATTCTGTTGATGATATGGGGCGTTCGAAACCGTTTCACAACCACAGGTCCTGACTGGGTTTCAAAGATCCGGAGTTCATTCCGGCCCCGGTACAACACCTGGCCGGAAACGTGAAAACCAGTACAGAGGTGCTCCACAAAATCTCTGAGCGGTTCAAAGTCCGGATGCAGCACCATCCGGATCATCGGGGTGCTGTGAAAAGGATTTTCTCAATGGTACGGATGATGCGCTCGGGAGCAATACGGTTCATACAAGCATAATCCTTTCGAAAGCATGGTTTGTCTCCAAAAATGGAGCATGGACGACATTCCAGATCGGCCTGAATGGATTTTTCGGCTGTCTGGTTCCAGCCCATGAACCCCGCAAAAGGATGGGTGGCACCCCAGACAGAGACAACGGGAGTGCGCACCAGGGACGCCAGGTGCATATTGGCCGAATCCATAGTGAGCATCAAGTCCAGATGACTCATCAGAATGAGCTCCTCACGCATATTGAGCAGCCCCAACACAGAAACTACACCGGGATACTTCTGAGTCCAGTCGTCAAGAATACGCTTTTCCCTGTCGCCTCCCCCAAAGAGAAAGACCTTCACCCTGGGGTCGCGCGCAAAGGTGGCAACGACTTGTTCTTGCAACCGCAACGGATATTCCTTGCCCGGATGACGGGCAAAGGGAGCAATCCCAATCCACAGTCCGCTGTTTCTGGGTCCGGTAAATCGCTCCAGTCCCTCGAGGGGGCCCCTTCCAGAGCCGAACACCGATGTAAAGTTCCATTCCACCGGAAGGCCCAGGCGATCCAGAACATCTGCATACCTCTGAAATGAAGACTTCAGCTGGCAGAATACCTTCCCCTCTCTGCGAACCAGATTGTATTTTTCTACCCTGCCCTTGTCAATGGTCACCACCGCTGCCCCGGAGAGTCGAAAGAGAATCCCCAGATACCAGGTGCGTAACACCCCGTGCAGATCGGCCACCCGATCAAAGTGAAAGGCCTTCAATTCCCCGTACAGCCGGTTCAGGCCCCGAATCCCACGGTATTGCTGCTTGAAATTGACCCCCAGAAACCGCACATTGGACGGAAGCCGCTCAAACAGGGGGAAGAACTTTTCCCTGCTCAGAACAAAAAATTCATGCTGGGGATACTGTACTGCCACCGAATGGATGACCGGAACCGTCATGGCCACATCACCCAGGGCAGAGAAGCGCAACAGCAGAATCCGGGCCATCGGTTACTTTTTAGCGTACAAAACAGGGTTCAGGGAAGGATCGTTGTACATCTTCATCTGCTTGTACAACTTCATATACTTTCGGCCCGAGGCAATATCCTCAAGCAACTGGTCAATGGCACGGGAAAGATCCTCCTGCTGGGTGAGCAGCACCCGGAGTTTATCCTGACAACGCTGGCGATGTTCCTCCGAAGCCTCTGCACGGGTGGATTCCTCCCTCATGTGGTATATCTTCAAGGTCAGAATGGATAGCCTGTCCACGGCCCAGGCCGGGGTTTCGGTATTGATGGCAGCCTCCGGCAGGGAGCGGACCTCCTTGTACTGATCCAGAAAATAACTATCAATGAGTTCCACCAGGTCGGTCCGATCCTGATTCGAAGCATCAATGCGGCGTTTGATGGCCAGAGCTTCCACAGGGTCAATGGCGGGATTCCGGATGATGTCCTCCAGGTGCCATTGAACCGCATCAATCCAGTTCTTCAGAAACAGAAAATGCTCGATGGTACGGTCAGCATAGGGTCGGGGCATCGGAGCATCCACATGGTCAGTACGATGGTAAGCCTCGGTGGCCTCCTGAAAGATCCTGCTTGAAAGACGGCTAAAACTCATGATATAAAAACTTAGAATGATTTAAACCCAACAGCACTCCGAACCAGGTCGAGCGTGGCACGGGCACTCTCACGCGCCTTATCCTTCCCGAGGGCGGCCACCTTCCTCAGATAGTCGCTGTCCGACTCAATGCTCAGGTATCTTTCCCGTATGGGCGTTAGGAAACCAATGATGTCCTCAGAGAGTTGTTTCTTGAGATCACCGTAGCGGATAGTGCCCGCTGCGTACTGTTCTTCAAAGAAGCGCACTGTTTCGGGAGCAGCCACCAACGAAAGAATGGTGAAAAGATTGCTGATGGGCTCACTCATAGGCTGGCCGGGCACCGGACCGGAATCGGTGACAGCGCTCATCACCTTTTTGCGGATGGACTTGGGATCCTCCACCAGGTATATGCCGTTGCCTTCGCTCTTGCCCATTTTGCCACTCCCGTCCAAACCCGGAACTTTGATCAGCTCTTCGCCAAAGTTGAAGGCGACAGGCTCGGGGAATACTTCACATTGATACAGATTATTGAACCGCCGGGCAAATACCCGGGTCAACTCCAGATGCTGTTCCTGATCCTTTCCCACAGGCACCTTATGAGACCTGTGAATGAGAATGTCCGCGGCCATCAGCACCGGATAGGTAAGCAGCCCGGCATTGATGTTTCCCGGCTGAAGCCTGATTTTGTCCTTGAAGGTGGTCGTGCGTTCCAGTTCGCCGGTATAGGCAATCATATTCAGCAGCAAATACAACTCAGTGATCTCAGGGACATCACTCTGTACATACAGGGTAGAAGCCTCAGGATCAATGCCCGCAGCCAGGTATTGGGCCAGAATCCGGCGCACGTTTCCGTGAAAATCGTCGGGGTGAGGATGGGTCGTGAGAGAATGCAGGTCAGCGATGAAAAAAAAGCAACGGTAGTCGTGCTGCATCCGCACAAAATTGCGCAGGGCTCCCAGATAATTCCCGATGTGCAGGTTGCCTGTGGAACGAATACCGCTTAAAACTGTTTCCATATAGATTGCAATATATTGACAAAGAATCACCAAATTTGCAAAATTAGAAATAGTTCCCACAAATGGAGACAACTCGCCAAAATAAAGTAGCCCGGCTGTTGCTGAAAGACCTCAGCGACATCCTGCAAAAAATGAATGCCACCCTGGCACCGGGCCAACTCATCACGGTTACCGTTGTTCGCATCAGCCCCGACCTCAGCGTGGCCAGGGTGTATGTCAGCATTTTCCCGGCCGCACAGCGCGAACAAACCCTCGAAGCCATCCGGCAAAACGCCAAAAACATCCGCATGATTCTGGGCAACCGGGTGCGGCATCAGTTGCGGATTATTCCGGAACTTGTGTTTTTCCTGGATGACAGCCTTGACTACGCCGAAAGAATTGACGACCTTTTAAAGCACTGATATGAAGTACGATCCGCTGAAACATGAGGTAGGAAAATGGGGACGCCGTCATCCATGGTTCCGTAAGCTTCTGTACCTGCTGCTGGATTTGGTGTTGCTTCGCACCTGGCACATCAAGAGGGAGATCAGGGCCATTCGTCCCCTGCTTCCCGAGACAGCCCGAATCCTTGATGCCGGGTCAGGGTTTGGACAGTACTTGTTTTATCTCTCCGGGTTATCCCGCCGCTGGATCCTGAAGGGGGTCGATGTAAAGGAGGAGCAAATCGCCGACTGCACTGACTTCTTCCCACGAGCCGGACGCAACCATGTTCAGTTTGAAGTAGCCGATCTCACACGGTTTTCGGAGCCCCGCTCCTATGACCTGATTCTCTCTGTGGATGTGATGGAACATATTGAAGAAGATGAGGCTGTTTTCAGGAACCTGTACGATGCCCTTACAGACAGAGGATTTCTTGTGCTCTCCACTCCATCGGACCAAGGCGGTTCGGATGCAGGCCATCCCGGCGGGGAGTCCTTCATCGGGGAGCATGTGCGCAATGGGTACAGCCGGGTGGACATCACCCGAAAACTTCAGGCTGCGGGCTTTAAGGAAATTGACTCCAAATACTCTTACGGCTTTCCGGGACATCTTTCCTGGGTACTTTCCATCAAATTCCCCATGTTGCTCCTTAGCATTAGCCGGGTTCTGTGCGTAGTGCTGGTTCCATATTTTGCAGCAATGGGTGTTTTCATACTGATACTGAACTGGTTTGACACCCGGTTCAGGCACCGGTCCGGAACCGGGTTGGTTGTGGTCGCCCGAAAATAAACATACATGAAGCTCGCCCTCCAGATTGCGTTCAGGTATTTGTTCGCCAAAAAGTCGTACCATGCCATCAACGTGATTTCTGCCATCTCGGTGGCGGGGGTGATGGTTACCACGATGTCCCTGGTCGTCGTCCTTTCGGTATTCAACGGATTCGACGACCTTATCAGGAGTATGTACCATGCGTTTGACCCAGACCTCAAGATCGTGCTGGCTCAGGGCAAGAACTTCACCCCTCCGGCTGCTCTTGTGCAGCAACTGCATTCCGACCCGGAAATCTCATCGGTATCGGTGACGCTTCAGGAGCACGCTCTGGCGCGACACAGGGATTATCAGGACCTTCCGCTGCTCAAGGGGGTGGACGAAAACTACATCCGGGGGACCGAACTCCATCGGTATATGTCCCGGGGCACCTCATCACTGGAACAGAACGGAATGCCCTATGCCTTGCTTGGGCAGACGGTTGCGATCAATCTGCAGGCCGATCCTGACAATGCACTCCCGGTTGAGTTCTTCCTGCTCCGCGGAGGCTCTGGCCTCCCTCTGGACCCATCAGAGTATTTTCACCGCATCACGCTACCGGTCGCGGGTGTCTTTGCCCTTGAGGAAGAAGCCAACCAATATGTGCTGCTACCCATCGAAACGCTTCGCCAGCTCACAGGAAAGGATTCCGTTGCCGACGCCATTGAAATCCGGCTCCGGCCCGAAGCGGATGCGGAAGCTGCCCGGCAAAAGATTGCACAAATTGCCGGAGACCGCTTTGCCGTTAAGAACCGGTTCCAGCAAAAGGAGTTGTTTTACAAGATCATGAATTACGAAAAATGGGCCGGATTCATGATTCTGGTGTTTATCCTGCTGGTAGCCTCCTTCAATGTTACCGGAACGCTCTCCATGCTCATCCTCGAAAAAGAACGAGACATGCACACCCTGAGGAATCTCGGCGCCACAGACACCCTCATCCGAAAGGTGTTCCTCTGGGAGGGCATGCTGATCTCCCTGGCTGGTGCGCTCGGAGGCATCCTGCTGGGGGTTCTGCTGTGCTGGCTGCAACAACAATATGGGTTGCTGAAACTTCAGGGTGACGGCAACTTTATCATCAGCGCCTACCCGGTGAGACTCCGGGCAATGGACTTGTTCTACACCCTCATGGCGGTGGGCATTACCGGGTGGTTCACCACCTGGTACCCGGTCCACAAATTCTTCAAACGTTTTTAACTGTGCAGAAGATGGAACCTATCTACAGAGCCCTGAATCCCCAAGAAATCATGCAACTCACCGGCCAGGCATGCACCTGCGCTGACTGGAGCCTGGTGCAGGTTGCTCCGGATTTTTCCCCGGAGTACATCCGGGGGGTTCATTTTGTCGGCCAGGTTCGCATCGGGACCCAGCAATTAATGGCCGAACCGGAGGGGATTCCAATTCATTCCGGAGTGTACCGCACCACCCTGTGCGAATGTACCATCGGAGACAATGTCTACATTGCTGATGTCCCGGGAGGCATCAACCGATACACCATCGGGGACAATGCCATTATTGAGAATGTAGCCCAGCTCTCTACACGGGGACTGAGCCGTTTCGGAAACGGGATCCGGGTTCCGGTGCTGAACGAAGCCGGAGGCAGGGAGGTTCCCCTTTCCGACAGGCTCACGGCCCAGATAGCCTATCTTCTGGCCATGTACCGGCACAGACCGGGCACCCTGACCGCACTCTCAGATATCATCGAACAACACGCGCGTAGCGTTGCCTCTGCCACAGGCACTGTCGGCGAAGGAGCCCGGCTGTTGCATTGCGGACGACTCATGAATCTACGCATCGGCGCCCATGCGACCCTTCAGGGGGTAATCCGGGCCACTGAGGGAACGATCCTTAGCAGTGCCGAAGTCCCCACAATGGTGGGCGATGGCACCATTCTGGACGAGTTCATCCTGTGTTCCGGTGCGACGGTTACAGACGGTGCCATCCTCAAGCGTTGTTTTGTGGGACAGGGCTGCCAGATCGGGGCACAGTTTTCCGCGACCAATTCCCTCTTCTTCGCCAATTGCGAAGCCTTTCACGGGGAGGCCTGCTCGGTCTTCGCGGGGCCCTATACCGTCACCCACCATAAATCCACTCTGCTGATTGCCGGTTACTACTCCTTCTTCAACGCAGGAAGCGGGACCAACCAGAGCAACCATATGTACCGGCTCGGACCCGTTCATCAGGGCATATTAGGCCGAGGCTCCAAAACCGGTAGCGACACCTATCTCATGTGGCCTTGCCGGACCGCTCCGTTTACTCTGGTCAAGGGACATCATCACGGCCACTTCGACACCCGGGATTTTCCCTTCTCGGTTATTGCCGAAAAGGATGGCATCTCTTTCCTCAGTCCAGGTGCCAACCTGATGAACACCGGAACGCTCAGGGACTTGTACAAATGGGCCACCAGAGATCGCCGGTCCGGGACGGACCTCAGAGATATCGTTCACAACGATCTGTTCAGCCCTTATCTGGCAGGTTCGGTGGCCCACGGCCTGGAAGTACTGAACGCTTTCTGCAAAGATTGCCAAGGAAAGGAGTACATCGACTTTCAGGGAGTCCGGATGAAAAAAACTTCCCTCGAAAGGGGCATCAAGGTGTACTCGACCTATATGGACCGGCTCACAGGGATGGAAATCTCCCTGTGGCTGAATCGGTCAACTTCCACCCGGGACACCACATCCGGGGCTCCCCCGGTCACCCCCGAAGGATTGTGGGACCATATCCCCACCGATAGTGCCCCCGAACCATGGATTGATGTGGCCGGAATGTTTGCCCCCCGGCAAACCATGGAACACCTCTGCAAAGAACTGGAGGAAAGACGGATTAACAGTCTTCCCGCACTTGAAGAGGCACTCCGCGAAGCCGGCAGCATCTTTAACACCCGGGGCAGGGCGGCTTTGGCGCCCCTCATCCGAAACCACTGTGAGGCCATGCCCGGAGGCCTGAGCGACCTGAAAGCTATTCTGAAACGATGGGAGGAAGCGGAGAAACTCTGGGAGCAGATGGTCCGGGCAGATGCTGTTCGGGAATTTGCGGGGACAGCCTCTATCGGCTATGGTATTGACGGCAGCGAAAACATCCGGAAAGAAGATTTCGAACAGGTCCGTGGGGACGCTGGAGGCAACCCGTTCTTTTGTCAGCTGTGTCAGGAATTCTCCGAACGTCTGGAACAGGCCCGCATGCTCCTGCATCCATCCGCAAGCGAACCTGTACCTGCACCCGAACCCGTTCCCGAACCCGTTCCCGAACCCGTTCCCGAACCGGCACAACCCATCCATGAGGTGCCTCAGAGCCATCAGCCTCCGGTGCATGAGCCTGCGTCTGTCACCAAAGCGTGCGTCAACGACCTGCTGGCCGAACATCATTCCGGGGTAGATATGGCTCAGGCCTTGCAGCAAGCGCCCTTAAGAGACCTTGCCGCAGGCATCGGCCTGAACGACAAATTCCTGTTCACCCGGGAGCTCTTCAAGAGCAACCCCTCGCTCTATCAACAGACCGTGGCCCGAATAAATCAATCCCGGAATCTCGAAGAAGCCCTGGAGTGGCTGCATTCCCGGTTTCAGTGGGATGAATCCTTGCCTGCAGTACAAAAATTTCTGGACCTCGTCAAACGCCGACATTCCTGAAGCTATGGGTAAATTATATGTAGTGCCTACCCCCGTAGGCAATCTGGAAGACATCACCCTTAGGGCCATCAGGGTCCTGAAGGAAGTGGACAGTGTCCTGGCCGAAGACACCCGTACCAGCGGTTTTTTGTTGCGGCATCTGGGCATCGAAAAAAAGATGCAGCCATTTCACAAATTCAATGAACACAAGGCTCTGGAACAATTGGTGGAACGGCTTCGGCTCGGAGAAACCCTGGCACTGGTCTCCGATGCAGGCACTCCGTCCATCTCCGACCCGGGATTCCTGCTGGTCAGGGCCTGCGTGGATGCAGACATCCCGGTGGAATGTCTGCCCGGGCCAACGTCATTTGTCCCCGCTCTGGTTCAATCGGGCCTGCCCTGTGAGCGGTTTTGCTTTGAAGGGTTCCTGCCTGTCAAGAAAGGAAGGCAAAAAAGACTCCAGGAACTGGCTGCCGAAACCCGCACCCTCATCCTTTTTGAGTCTCCTTTCCGGGTAATCCGGACTCTGGAAGAAATGATCGGAATCATGGGACCTGACAGAAAGGCATGCCTCTGCAGGGAACTGTCCAAGAAGTTTGAAGAGACCATCCGGGGTACACTTCAGGAAATCAAAGACATCCTCCAGCAGAGGGATGCATTGAAGGGAGAAATGGTCCTTATGGTCTCCGGAAGAGACCGAAAATCCGAAAAAACTTCCGACGAATCCTGAAAAACGAATTTTTTTCAAAAAAAATCCAAAAAATTGTGTTTGATGCTTTGAAACTTCATATATTTGCGGACTCATATTTCAAACCTGATTAAATCTTTGAACCACCATGAAAGCAAAAATTTTAGCCGGTCTTTTCGCGTTGGCTTTCCTTGCTGCCTGCGGATCCAGTAACCAACCTGCTGAGAGTGCTGACACTTTGGCTGTTGATTCTACCGTTGTTGTTCCTGTGGACACCAACGCTGTAGACACCACCGCTGTTGACTCCTCTGCTGTTGTTGCTCCCGTTGTAGCTCAGTAAGTTACAGTTCCAGGCGACTGCCAAAACAAAGAATGGACTGCCTTCCCAAACAGAGGGCAGTTTTTTTTGTGTACCTACCCCAACAAATACATAACGATGAACCGAAGCTGCTTTTTGCCACTGACCCTGCTGCTTGCCATTTTTTTGCTCAACAGCACCGCAAACGCCCAGAACACCGGATCGCTCACCCTGGGTAAAGACCTGTCCCTTACCGTCGGAGGGTTCCTGAGAACAGACTTCCTGATGGACTCCCGCCAAACCAGCGAAGCCGCCGAAGGCTTGTTTACGTTCTACCCTCTGGCACCATCCTACGATGCCGCCGGGAAAGACATCAATGCCAACGGGAAAGTGGGATATGCCGCCCTGGCATCCCGGCTCACAACACGGTTTTTCGGACCACAGTTCATCGGAGCCGCAACCCAGGCCTACATTGAGTTTGACTTCACCAGCGTACTCAGCGGGACCAGCGGGGTCCGACTGCGTCAGGCCTATATGCAACTGGACTGGGAAAAAACCCGGCTTCTGGTGGGACAGGCGTGGCATCCGCTGTCGTCCAACCTGACGCCCACCGTCATTGGCCTCAATACCGGGGCCCCTTTCTGGGCCTTCAACCGGAGCCCCCAACTCAGACTGGAGCACCGTGCCGGGAACTTTCTGTTCACCCTGGCCCATGTCTATCAGGCGGACTATGCCTCGCCCGGACCGCTTGCTGCTGTGAAAAGTTCCGAATACCAAAGGAACACCCTGCTGCCCGAGATGACACTGTCCGTCCGCTATGGAAAAAACTTCCAAATTGGGCTTGCCGGTGAAACCAAAACCATTCAGCCCAGAAACTTCACCACCGGGGCGGGCAACCTCAAGTACAAGACTTCCACGAAGCTGACCACTTTCTCGGGGCAGGGATGGATTTCCTACACCCGCGACAAATTTCAGCTCAAAGCCGAATCCCTCTACGGACAGAACATGTACGAATCCTTCATGTTCGGCGGGTATGGTATTCACGCAACGGACCCCACAACCGGACGGGAACGCTACACCCCCACCCAACACCTTTCCAACTGGATCAACATCACCTACGGGAAGCGCTGGAGGGCCGGACTGTTTGCCGGATACATCCGCAATCTGGGAACTACCAGGACCGTCCCCGCCGGAGCTTCCGGATTCTTCGGGAGAGAGCCCGGCATGAAGCAAATGACCCGGTTTGCCCCGCACATCCTGCACACCCTCAATCAGTTCCAGTTCGGCGCCGAGGCTGAAATCTCCACCGCATGGTTCGGAGAGGTAGTTCCCGGAACCCGGGGGACCATCACCAACGAACACGCTGTCACCAATGCCCGTTTTCAACTGACCTTGTCATTCAATTTTTAGCCCAAATCCTTGCTGGTTTAAAAAAAACTCACTAGATTGGAGGTTCGTTTACAACGCCTTATGAACAGAACCTCTTTTCTTGCCCTTGCACTCGCTGCAAGCACTCTTTTTGTCGCTGCCCGCCCGGCAGCCATCCCACTCAACGGCCCCTGGCAATTTCGTATGGATCCCGAAGATGTGGGCATCACCGAGGGTTGGTCCCGCGGATCCTTTTCGGAAACCATGTATCTCCCGGGCTCTATGCCCGAGCGGGGCAAGGGTTTGGACATCACCCTGAAGACCCCCTGGACCGGGAGTGTGTACGACAGTTCCTTTTATTACACCCCCCGTCTGGCAAAATTCCGGGAACCGGGCAATATCAAAATCCCGTTTATGCTCACCCCTGAGAAGCATTATGTCGGGGTGGCATGGTATGTCCGGAAGATCAACATCCCTGCTGACTGGAAGGGGCTTTCGGTAAGCCTCTTTCTGGAACGGGTTCACACTGAATCGCGCCTGTTTCTGGACGGAGTGGAACTGGGCAGGCAGTACAGCCTGAGCACCCCGCACGAATACGACCTCACGGGAAAGCTCTCTTCTGGGGAACACACTCTGGCTCTGCGCATTGACAACCGCCTGAAGGTGATCGATGTGGGCCTCAACTCTCACAGTGTCTCCGATCAGACACAGGGCAACTGGAACGGAGTGGTAGGAAAGATGGCCCTTGTGGCACGGAACCAGGTGTATCTGGATCAGGTTCAGGTGTATCCTGACCTGGCCGGGAAGTCCGCCCGGGTTGTCGCCACGGTGCATGCACCCGGTGCTCTACCCGGAAAGGGAACCCTGACCTTGTCAGCCACCAGTTTCAACTCCTCGCGCACCCATGCTCCTGCCCCGGTTTCGGCCGCCTTCACCTTTAAGGAAGGGAACAACGAGTGTGCTCTGGCCATACCTATGGGAAATGACTTCCTTACCTGGGACGAGTTTGACCCCGCCCTGTACCGTCTGCAGGCCGTGCTTACCCTGCCTTCGGGTGAATCCGACACATGCATGGTCCAGTTTGGGATGCGTGAATTCAAGATTATTGGCACTCGATTTTTCATCAATGGACGGGAAACTTTCCTGAGAGGCACCGTTGAAAACTGTGTCTTCCCCCGCACCGGATATCCCCCTGTGACCATTTCCGACTGGGAAAGAGTGTTCCGTGTCTGCCGAAGCTTTGGCCTGAACCACATGAGGTTCCACTCCTACTGCCCGCCCGAAGCTGCCTTCCTTGCGGCCGACCTGGTGGGCTTCTACCTCCAACCCGAAGGGCCCTCGTGGCCCAACCACAGCACCTCTCTGGGATCAAGACTTCCCATCGACCAGTACCTCTACGATGAGACCCAAAGAATGGAACGTTATTATGGCAACTCACCCTCCTTCTGTATGCTCACCGCCGGAAACGAGCCCAGAGGCGGCGTGGCCTGGATGACACAGTTTGTGAAGTTCTGGAAAGAAAGGGATTCCCGCAGGGTGTATGCTGGCGCCTCCGTCGGTGGAAGCTGGCCGTGGCAAATCGGAAACGAGTACCACGTCCGGGCCGGAGTCCGGGGGTTGGCGTGGGGTGCAAGACCTGAGACCAACTCCGATTTCCTCCGTCAGATTGACACCATCAGTATTCCTTTTGTTACCCACGAGATGGGCCAATGGTGCGCATTCCCCAATTTCAGGGAGATACCCAAATACACAGGGGTCATGCGCGCCCGCAACTTCGAACTATTTCAGGAGGATCTCTCGGACAGCGATATGGGTGCTCTGGGAGCCGACTTCCTGATGGCATCGGGCAAGTTGCAGGCCCTGTGCTACAAGCACGAGATTGAGAAAGGGCTGCGCACCGCTCGTTACGCCGGCTTCCAGTTGCTGTGCCTGAACGACTATTCCGGACAGGGCTCAGCCATTGTCGGAGTCGTTGACGCTTTCTGGGACGAAAAAGGTTATATCCGGGCCGAGGAGTTCCGAAAATTCTGCAGCCCCACAGTTCCCCTGATGCGGACATCCAAATTTGTGTACACCGACGATGAAACATTTGCCGCCACGGCCGAAGTGGCCCACTTCGGTGCAAAACCCATCACGGGCGCCCGTCCGCGATGGAGGTTGCTGGACGAAAGGGGGAAGGCAATCCGACAGGGCACGCTGCCTGCCCGGGATATTCCCGTTGGCAACTGCATCCCTCTCGGCTCCATTGAGATTCCGCTCAAAGGCCTGAGCACTCCTGTAAAACTCAGGATTGAGGTCAGCATCGAAGGGACTGAAGCCCTGAATGACTGGGAGATATGGGTGTATCCCCGTGCCCTTCCGGAAACTGACTCTGAGGTGCTGATTACCTCATCTCTGGATGAAGCTGCCGAGCAGGCTCTCCGTAAAGGCGGCAAGGTCCTCCTGCTTGCTGCCGGGAAGGTGGAGTACGGTAAAGAGGTGGCTCAGCAGTTCACCCCTGTGTTCTGGAATACCTCGTGGTTCAAGATGAGAGCACCCCACACCACCGGGGTTCTCATCCAGTCGGAACACCCTGCTTTTGAACGTTTCCCAACCGACTTCTGGGGAAACATCCAGTGGTGGGAGTTGATCAACCGCCAGCAATGTATGCAACTGACTGATTTCCCCAAAGGATTCCAGCCCCTGGTCCAACCCATTGACACTTGGTTCCTCAACCGAAAATTAGGCCTGTTGTTCGAAGCACAGGTCGGCAAGGGGAAAATTATGGTGTGCAGTGCCGATATCACCAGCGAACCGGATACCCGGATTGTTGCAAGGCAACTCCGGTACAGCTTGCTCTCCTATATGAACTCGGCTAAATTTGCCCCGGGACAGTCCGTGGACATTTCGGTCATCCGAAACCTGTTTCTCAAGGAGGGCGAGAAAATCCGAACATTCACTACGGACAGTCCTGACGAGCTGAAACAGCAAGCCACAAAACCCTGAAATCCAGACACATTACTTCACTCAACCTAACATCATCATTATGGAAGAACAATCATCAGTTAGCCGCCGCGAGTTCCTGACCACCACGGGCACCGCTGTTGCCGGAACCGTAGCCCTGAGTTCCATTCCCGTCTCCTGCGCTGTGCTGGGTGGAAAGACCAAAGTGGCCATGGTGGGTACCGGAATCCGGGGAACCAGCATGTGGGGCAGCGATATCGTGCGTGATTACAGCGAACAAATTGAGTTCGTCGGCCTGTGTGACATCAACCCTGGTCGTTTGGAGCTGGCCCTGAAAACCATGAATGTCACTTGTCCTACCTTCACGGATTTCGAGCAGATGATGCGCGAGACCCAGCCCGATTTGCTGATTGTCACAACGGTTGATGCCACCCACGATCAGTTTATCATCAAGGGCATGGAAATGGGTGCCGATATCCTGACCGAGAAACCCATGACCACCGATGAGGTGAAATGTCAGGCCATTCTCGATGCCGAGAAAAAGTACAAGAAGAAAGTGATTGTCACCTTCAACTATCGTTATTCTCCCCACCGCGCCAAAATGTGGGAGTTGCTGCGCGAGGGAGCTATCGGGGAACTTACCTCCGTAGATTTTCACTGGTATCTGGATACCAGCCACGGTGCAGATTACTTCCGACGCTGGCACAGGCTTCGCTCTCAGGGCGGATCGCTGTGGGTCCACAAAGCCACCCACCATTTTGACCTGTTGAACTGGTGGATTGACAGCGATCCTACCGAGGTATTTGCCGCCGGCTCTCTGGATTTTTACGGCAAAAAGGGGCCCTTCCGGGCCAACAATTGCAGGAGTTGCCCCCAAACCGCCAACTGCAATTTCTTCTGGGACATCACCAAGAACCAACGTCTTGTTGATTTGTACGTGAACAATGAGAAATACGACGGCTACCTTCGGGACGGCTGCGTCTTCAAGGAAGACATTGACATCTTCGACAAAATGGCGGCCACCATCAAATATGCTAACGGCGTCCAGGTGAGTTATTCCTGCACCGCCTACTCTCCCTACGAGGGATACCGGATTGCCTTCAACGGCACCAAGGGACGGCTCGATGCCTGGATTGAGGAAAGCAAACCGATGGAGAAAAAGGACTACGATGAACTGGTGTTGTTCCCCTGCTTTGGGGAGCGTCAATTCATAAAGGTTCCTCAGGCGGAAGGCCATGGCGGAGGGGATACGCTGCTGCGCGACAAAATCTTCCTCAAAAAGAAAGAAGACCCTCTGTGTCAGGCCGCCAGCACACGTGACGGGGCACTCTCCATTCTCATTGGCATTGCAGCCCGTAAAAGCTGCGACACCGGTGAAGCCATCCGGATTGCGGACCTCACAGACATCATTCCGCAGGAGCAGCGGGTGCATGTGTAACCCTCTCTCTGCTGTTCATCCCGGTAGTTCTCAGAGTTCTTTACGAAGACGGGCTACCGGGATGTTCAGTTGTTCCCTGTATTTGGCAACCGTACGACGGGCTATCAGGTAGCCCTTTTCCTGCAATATCTCTGCAAGCTGATCATCGGTCAGGGGCCGCCTCTTGGACTCGGCATCGATACACTCCTGCAGAATCTTTTTGATCTCACGGGTGGAGACCTCCTCTCCCGAGTCGGTCTGTAGGCCTTCGGAAAAGAAAAACTTCAGGGGGAAAAGGCCAAAATAGGTCTGAATGTATTTGCTGTTGGCCACCCGCGAAATGGTGGAAATATCCAGCCCGGTTTTATCAGCAATATCCTTGAGGATCATTGGGACCAGGAAGGATTCATCCCCCCCGCTGAGGAAGTATTTGCGCTGATAGTCAATGATGGCACTCATGGTGAGGGTCAGGGTTTGTTGCCGCTGTCTGATGGCATCAATGAACCACTTGGCCGAATCGAGTTTTTGTTTCACAAAACTCACAGCCTCCCTATCCTGTCGGCTGGCATTACGCCGGTTAGACTGATACGACTCGAGCATCTCGCTGTACATCCGGCTCACCTTCAACTCGGGAATACTCCGGGAATTGAGGGAAAGCTGCAGTTCCCCGTCCTTGTTTTCGAGAATAAAATCAGCGATGATGTGCTCGCTCGATTTGAGGTGCTGATCACTGAAAGATCCGCCAGGCTTGGGATTCAGCCGAAGGATCTCGTCCATGGCCTCCTTGAGCCGGGCCTCGGTGATGTTCATCCGGGCCAGAATTTTATCATAGTGCTTCTTGGAGAATTCGTCAAAATACAACTCCAGGATTCTACGGGCATCCGTAACGGAGGTCACATCATCGCGTCCTCTAAGCTGAAGCAACAGACACTCCTTAAGGTTTCTGGCCCCCACACCGGGCGGATCAAACTCCTGGATGACCGACAGAATCCGCTCAAGTTCCTGTTCACTGGTGGTGATTCCCATGGAGAACGCCAGATCGTCAGCGACCGCTTCGAGACTCCGCCTGAGGTAACCATCATCATCAATATTCCCGATAAGGTATCTGGCCAGCTGATCAATCCTTTTCTCCAGAGGCCTTAGTCCCAACTGCGACAACAGGGTTTCGTGAAAGGAAGAGCCTGCAGAAAAGGGCATCTCGGTCTTTTGGTCGTCCTGACTGTAGTTCTTGACATTCAGCTTGTACGAAGGGATGTCACTATTCAGGTAGGCATCAATGGAGAAATCCTCCCCCTCGGCCTTGGCTGTTTCCTGTTCTTCAGGAGAAGCATCGGGGTCCGGTTCAGCTCCCTCCTCCAAAGCTGGATTCTCCTCCAGTTCCTCCTTGATACGTTGCTCCAGCTGCATAGCAGGGATCTCCAGCAATTTGATGAGTTGAATCTGCTGGGGAGAAAGTTTTTGAATCAGCCGTTGTTGCAGACTCTGGTGCAGCATGGTTAGAAGTCAGCGTTTTTTGGGGTCCTGGGAAAGGGTATCACATCACGGATATTGACCATACCGGTAACAAAGAGCAACAAACGCTCAAATCCCAGACCGAACCCGCTGTGCGGGGCCGATCCAAAACGACGGGTATCCAGATACCACCAAAGGTCTTTCTGGGGCAAGTCAAGCTCTTCAACGCGCCTCTGCAGCACTTCCAGATCCTCCTCCCGCTGGGAACCTCCGATAATCTCCCCGATCTTGGGGAACAACACATCCATAGCCCGAACCGTTTTCCCGTCCGTATTCTGCTTCATGTAAAATGCCTTGATCTCCTTTGGATAATCGGTGAGAATCACCGGACACCGAAAGTGCTGCTCCACAAGATAGCGCTCATGTTCGGACTGCAAATCCATACCCCAGGACACAGGAAACTCAAACTTTGCCCCGGACCGGAGCAGGATCTCCACCCCCTCGGTGTAGGACAGCCGGACAAAACGGTTGTCAAGCACAAAACGAAGCCGGTCCGTGAGTTCTGCATCATACATTTTCTCCAGAAATGCCAGGTCGTCGGCACAATGCTCCAGAGCGTAGGCAATAAGGAACTTCAAAAAATCCTCAGCCAGATCCATATTGTCCTGAATCTCATAGAAAGCCATCTCCGGCTCAATCATCCAAAACTCCGACAGGTGACGGGGGGTATTGGAATTCTCGGCCCGGAACGTGGGCCCGAAGGTGTAAATGGCCCCGAGGGCCATAGCCCCCAGCTCGCCTTCGAGTTGCCCTGAAACCGTCAGGTTGGCAGGCTTTCCGAAAAAATCCTGTGCATAATCCACTTCCCCTGACTCTGTTCTGGGGGGTTCGCTGAGATTCAGGGTGGTAACCTGGAACATAGCTCCAGCCCCTTCACAGTCCGAAGCCGTAATAATTGGGGTATGCAGATAGAAAAAACCGTGATCGTTGAAGTACTTATGGATGGCAAAAGCCATGGCATGCCGGATACGGAGAATGGCACCAAAGGTCTGGGTTCGGGGCCTGAGATGTGCAATCTCACGGAGGAATTCCAGAGAATGTCCCTTCTTCTGGAGCGGATAGACATCCGGATCGGCCTTGCCGTAAAGATAGATAGACGTTGCCTGCAACTCCACCGACTGCCCCTGTCCCTGGGAGGGAACCAACTTGCCACAAACCGCCACACAAGCCCCGGTGGTGACATTCCGGAGCAATTCCTCATCAAAAGCGGCCACATCAGCGACCACCTGCAGATTGTGAATACAGGAGCCATCGTTGAGAGCAATAAAGGCAACATGTTTGTTGCCTCTCTTGGTCCGGACCCACCCTTTTACCAGAAAATTCTGTCCGAAAGCATCGGAATACACCAACTCACTAATCTTTGTCCTAATCTGAGGCTGTTCCATAAATGTACCTGTCTTTAACCTTTTAAACTACGGGCAAAGATACAAAATATATCTGTCCTGTTGAAGTTACTTGTACTCCACAACAACATCCCGGAACAGCACATTTCCGCTCTCCAGGCCTGGTTCAGAGTAGGTGATATTCCCGTTGGTTTTCTGATTGCCCCCCCCGACAGAGATCTCGCCACGGAAGAACATTTTTTTCTCGTTCAGAATGTTGGCCTCCATGCGAATCACATAGGTACCTGCAGGCATCACCTTCCCTGTACGGTCGCGGCCATCCCAGGTCACTGTCTGCAAACCAGCAGCCGGGGTACTGCCCGAAACCGCATCTACCTCTTCCTTAGGAGCGTTCTTCCAGTCGGATTTCTGCACCCACTCACTCAGGGAAACAGGACGGCGCACATAGCCTCCCTGTGCGGTGTAGCGGGTAGCGAACAAGGTGCGGACATAACTGCCGCGCACATCCTCAACCCATATGGCCACCTGGTTGCTGCCAGGCCCGGGGATTCTGACCCACTGGTAGGTCACCGTAACTTTTTTCCCTTCGGGTGCAGTCTGAGCCTGGAGATTTCCCGCGAAAACCAGAGTACAGGCAAGCGTGAGCAGAAGCGAAATAATGGATTTCATATGCCAATTTTTTAAGAGGGTTTTGGCCAAAGATAACAAAAGATAACATTGGAACACTACCAGCTCAGGTTGCTCCTGATTTTGAATAAAAACAAAATGTTGTACCTTTACCCCCGGGCCCTGCCTGGATATCGTGCGGAACGGTTTAGTGTCGAGAGATCTGCGGAGCGTGCCGGGGCCCGGAACTTAATATCTCCTCTATGAATCAGCATCTTCTTGCCCCCGATTATATTTTTGAAACCAGCTGGGAAGTGTGCAACAAGGTTGGTGGCATACACACTGTAATCTCCACCAAAGCCCTCACTCTGGTCAACCAGTTCAGAAGCAATTATATCCTGATTGGACCCGATGTCTGGCGGGACACCTCAGAGAACCCCGAGTTTATGGAGGACCCCCAGCTCTTTCGTTCCTGGAAGGCAAGGGCCTCCGAGGAGGGGCTGCACATACACATCGGACGCTGGAATATCGCCGGGAATCCCGTAGCCGTGATTGTGGACTTCCAGTCCTTCACCCCACAAAAGGATGCCATTTTTGCCCGCTTTTGGGAGCAGTACAAACTGGACTCTCTTTCGGGGCACTGGGACTACATCGAACCCGCCCTGTTCGGATACGCTGCAGCTAAAGTGATTGAAAGCTTCGTGCGTTTCCATCTCAGTATCCGGGACAAGGTTGTTGCACAATTCCACGAGTGGATGACCGGTACCGGTTTGTTGTATCTGAAATCCGAGATGCCCCATATCGGGACCATCTTCACGACCCACGCCACTGTGCTGGGCCGTTGCCTGGCCGGGAACCACCTGCCGCTGTACAGCGAGATGGAACAATTCAACCCCGACGTCAGAGCTGCTGAGTTTGGCGTCACAGCCAAGTTCTCTCTGGAGAAATTGTCGGCACGTCATGCGGATGCCTTCACGACGGTGAGTGAAATCACAGCCCGGGAATGCGCGCATTTCCTGGACAAGAAGGTGGATGTGGTCACTCCAAATGGATTTGAGGACTCCTTTGTCCCTCAGGGTGAACTCTTTGGCCAGAAACGCGAAGCGGCCCGGAACAAACTCACCGCTGTGGCACATGCCCTGTTTGGCTCCGCTCCTCAAAACCCGCTGTTCGTTGCCAACAGCGGACGATATGAGTTCAAAAACAAAGGGATTGACCTGTTCATTCAGGCCCTGGGTAAACTCTCTCAAAGAGAGGACCTAACCAGGGATATCGTTGCACTGGTACTGATCCCCGCCAACCACTACGGGCCGCGCAAGGATTTGCAGCAAATCCTCTCAGGAGTTGCTGAGAGTCATCAGGACGGGCATGTGCTCACCCACGACCTTCATGATGCTGACTTTGACCCCATT
Organism: Bacteroidales bacterium UBA4181; assembly: GCA_002380425.1. Classification (GTDB taxonomy): domain Bacteria; phylum Bacteroidota; class Bacteroidia; order Bacteroidales; family UBA4181; genus UBA4181. The sequence continues at coordinate 38,097 of DFUR01000035.1, read as the reverse complement.
CTTAAGGCCATTCACGATGCAGGGCTGTCGAACGGCTCTGGGTCAAGGGTGAAGGTGATGTTTGTTCCCTGTTACCTCAACGGCAAGGACGGCATCTTCGATATGAGTTATTACGATCTGCTCATCGGGATGGACCTCACCGTATTCCCTTCATACTATGAGCCATGGGGATACACCCCGCTTGAGAGCGTTGCCTTCCACATTCCCACGGTCACGACCTCTCTGGCTGGTTTCGGCTTGTGGGTGGAGCAGAAATGTCCCGAAGCCGGTGAGGCTACCATTGTTATCCCGCGTACCGACACGAATGATCGGGAATGTGTGGATGCCATCGAGGCCGGCATCCTCCAGATGTCGCATGCACAGGAAGCAGAGATCAGCCAGTGGAGGCAAAAAGCCTTTGAGGTTTCGCGTACCGCCCTCTGGAAAAACATCATCACCTACTACTTCGAAGCCTTCTCGAAGGCTGTGGCTAATATCGAACCGGCTCTTCAGCAGATGGCTACCCGGGAAACCCCTGCCGAGGTGCTTCCGTCGGTTGAGAAACCCGCCACCGATGTCACCCCCAAATGGAAACGGCTGTTGGTGGACAAAAATATCCCCGAGAATCTCAAGGCTTTGGAGGAACTGGCCAACAATCTATGGTGGTGCTGGAACCCCGAGGCCGAAGAGCTCTTTGCCTCCATTGACCCCGGACTCTGGGAACAAACCGTCAATCCACTGCGCTTTCTGGACCAGATTCCCTATGACAGGCTGGTCACGCTTGAAAAGGACGCCGCCTACACCTCCAGGCTTAAGCAGGTCTATGACAAGTTTCAGGATTACATGGCCGGAAAACAAAAGCAAGAGGGTCCCCAGATTGCTTATTTCAGCATGGAATACGGGCTGCACAACTCCCTGAAGATATACTCGGGTGGGTTGGGCATTCTGGCCGGTGACTACCTTAAGGAAGCCAGTGACCTCAATGTGCGGATGTCGGCCGTAGGGCTGCTCTACCGGTTTGGATATTTCAGGCAGCTGATCTCGGCCAACGGGGAGCAGGTTGCCGTGCACGATGCCCAGGACTTTGCCAAGATTCCGGCTATTCCCATGCGCGACAAGGACGGAAACTGGACCACCATCGGCATCGTGTTTCCGGGCCGCACCCTCAAAGCCCGTGTTTGGAAAGTGGAAGTAGGCCGGGTGGACCTGTACCTGCTGGATACCGATTTTGAAGACAACACCGAAGCAGACCGCTCCATCACACACCATCTGTATGGCGGTGGAGAGGAAAACCGGTTCAAACAGGAGATGCTGCTGGGCATCGGTGGTATCCGGGCCTTGCGCGTGATGGGTGTCCGTGCAGATGTGTACCACTGCAATGAGGGGCATGCGGCCTTTATTGGGCTGGAGCGGCTGTACGAGTACATCCGCCAGCGGAACCTGACGTTCAGCGAAGCCCTTGAGATTGTCCGGGCCTCCTCACTCTTCACCACCCATACCCCTGTTCCCGCAGGCCATGACTCCTTTGAGGAAAACATGCTCCGGATGTACCTCTCGCATTATCCCCAAAAACTCAAGATCAGCTGGGCTCAGTTTATGTCCCTCGGGCGGGTAGGCACCAACAATCCCCACGAACGCTTCTCTATGAGCTTCCTGGCCGCCAACCTGTCTCAGGAAGTCAATGGTGTCAGCCGTCTGCACGGCCGGGTAAGCCAGGAAATTCTGGCACCCATGTGGCCCGGATATCTGCCGCAGGAGAACCATGTGGGATACGTCACCAACGGGGTCCACTTCCCGACCTGGACAAGCAAAAGCTGGAGAGCTCTCTATACCAAGTACATGGGAGAAGGCTTCCTGACACACCAACTGGATCAGAACCTCTGGAACCGTATCTTCGACGTGCCGGATGGGGAGATATGGTCTTTACGAAACCAGCTACGCCATGAACTCATCAATTATATCAAGAGGGCCATACGGAGTTCCAGCGAAATCCGGCATGAGCGTCCCCGGTACCTGATTGAGATCTCCGAGCAACTCAACCCAAAGATCCTCACCATCGGCTTTGCCCGCCGTTTTGCCACCTACAAAAGGGCTCACCTGCTTTTCCGCAACCTGGACAGGCTCAGTGAGCTGGTCAACAATCCGGAAATGCCGGTACAGTTCCTGTTTGCCGGAAAGGCACACCCCGCAGATAAAGCAGGTCAGGACCTGATCAAAATGATTGTGGAGATCTCCAAAAAACCCGAGTTTCGCGGCAAAATCCTGTTCCTGCAGAACTACAACATGAACCTGGCCCACCAACTGGTGTCGGGCGTGGACGTATGGCTCAACACCCCTACCCGGCCTTTGGAGGCCTCGGGCACCAGCGGGGAAAAAGTGGTGATGAACGGAGGGTTGCATTTCAGCGTTCTGGACGGATGGTGGGCCGAAGGCTACCGGGAAGATGCCGGGTGGATGCTTCCCGAAGAAAACACCTATGACAACGAGGATGTCCAGAATGAGCTGGATTCCGAGCAGATCTACAGCATTATTGAATCGGAAATCGCACCCTTGTTCTACAACCGCAACAAAGAGGGCGTACCTGAAGGGTGGGTGAAATACATCAAGAACTCTATTGCCCTGGTGGCCTCCCGATTCACCACGACCCGTATGTTCCGCGACTACATGGACCAGTACTACACCCCGCTGTTTGAGCGCAGGAACAAGATTATTGCCGAAGATTACGCCCTTGCCAAGGAACTCTCCGCCTGGAAAAAGAAGATCAGCCGGTCCTGGGACAGCATCGAGGTGCTCTCCGTCAAAACCCCGGACATCACCAGGGAACCCATTGTGGCCGGCAAGGTGTACCCCAGCGAAGTAGTTCTGGACCTCAACGAACTCTCCCCTGAGGACATCGGTGTAGAATGTGTTCTGGTAGGTGTGGCATCCAGGCATCAGCCAGCCCAGAGCGTACACACTCAGGAACTTTCACTTACCTCGATTCTGGGAAAAACAGCCGTGTATCAGGCAGGGTTAAAACCCCAGAGTGCCGGGGTGTTCGATCTGGGCATCCGCATCTTTCCCAAACACGCAGGGCTTCCCCATCGCCAGGACTTCAGCATTGTACGTTGGATATAACTCCTCCCCCATTTATGAACCGGATTCTATTCTTATCTCTGTGGATAGCTCTGACGGGCTCATCCTTTCTGTATGCCCAACGCAACATGGAGTGGCTGGACCGGGGCCTGATAGCCCTACCTAAAGCACCTGGGTCGGTCTTTCTCAGTTGGCGTCTTTTAGGTACCGACCCGGCTGCTGTCTCCTTCAATCTGTACCGCACCACAGCCGGAGGAAACGCCGAAAAAATCAACAAGGAGCCCATTTCCGGGCCTACAAACTTTGTAGATGAGGGTGCGGACGTCACCAAAGAATTGACCTACTCGGTACGCCCGGTACTGAACAACAAAGAGCTCGAAACCGAAGGCTCCTTCACATTGCCTGCCGGCTACGACAAGAATTATTTGTCTGTTCCCCTCAAGACACCCGAAGGATACAGCCCCAACGACTGTTCTGCAGCAGATCTGGACGGAGACGGGAGCTATGAACTGGTAGTGCACATGATAGGACGGGGCGTGGACAATGCCTTCTCCGGGAACAGTTCCGATGCGGTATTTCAAGCCTATAAGCTGGACGGAACGATGCTCTGGGAGATCAACCTGGGACGAAATATCCGTGACGGAGCACACTACACTCCCTTTATTGTGTACGACCTGGACGGGGACGGCAAAGCCGAAATGGTATGCAAAACCGCTGACGGCACCCGCGATGGGCTGGGCAATATTCTTGGAGACCCCAATGCCGACTGGAGAGAAAAGGGAGGGAAGTCCGTTCCGACCAATGACCGGACGGGAAGCTCCCGGGACGCCGAAGGGCGCATGGTTGCCGCCACCGACGGTCGCATTATGAGTGGCCCGGAATATTTGACAGTTTTTGAAGGCACTACCGGAAAGGCCCTGAGCACAGTGAACTATGTACCTGCTCTGGGGGACATCTCTTCGTGGGGAGATGCCTACGCCAACCGTTCAGAGCGATATCTGGCCTGTGTCGCCTACCTCGACGGGAAACTTCCCAGCGTGGTCATGTGCCGCGGCTATTATGGCCGGACTGCCCTTGCCGCCTGGGACTTCCGAAAAGGAAAACTTTCCCTGCGCTGGCTTTTTGATACCCAAGGCAAGGATGCTCTCAAAACATACGAAGGCCAGGGGAACCACAACCTGACTGTTGCCGATGTGGATGAAGACGGGAAGGATGAGATCATTTACGGCTCCATGGTCGTGGACCATCAGGGCCAAGGCCTTTTCTCCACCGGATTCCGGCATGGAGATGCCCTGCATGTCGGAGATCTCGATCCCTCACGTCCCGGTCTGGAGGTGTTCGGGGTGCATGAGATTGAAGACACTTTCGATGGGCCGGGAGCAGCCGTGTACAATGCCCGCAGCGGTGAGGTGTACTGGAAAGGAGTGTTCGGCAAGGACACAGGCCGTGGGGTTGCCGAGGACGTGAATCCGGACAATTTTGGCTCTGAGATGTGGTTCTCCGGTTCCGGAGGATTGTTGAATATGAAGGGTGAAGTCGTCGGGAATACTCCTCCTTCCACCAACTTCCTCATCTGGTGGAACGGCGAGTTGAACCGTCAATTGCTCAACGGGAACAGAATCAGTTCCTACAAGGGTGAGGAAATTTTCACCGCCACCGGAAGCCAGGCCAACAATGGGTCCAAATCAAACCCTGCCCTGAGTGCAGATCTGCTCGGGGACTGGCGGGAGGAACTGGTACTCCGGTCACAGGACAACAAGGAACTTCGCATCTATTCCACAACGATTCCGACACAGCACCGGATGTACACCCTGATGCACGACCCCCAGTACCGGCTGTCCATCGCCTGGCAGAATGCCGGATACAACCAGCCGCCCCATCTGGGCTTCTGGCTGGGTGCAGGCACTGAGAAAGCTCCCAGGCCCAATATCAAGCTAAAAAAAGCGGAGAGATAAAAAACAGAGGGTGCCTCAGATTTTTGAGACACCCTCTATATGGAATTACCCTGGCAGGGTGCGTCCCGGATAGGCTTCGAGGGCCTTGCGCAACACCAGCAATGCTTTGGCAAGATCATGCCGGTTGAGCACATAAGCAATGCGGACCTCGTCCTTGCCCAGGCCCGGAGTGGTGTAGAAACCTGATGCCGGAGCCATGAACACCGTCTGCCGGTCATACTCAAAACTCTCCAGACACCATGCACAGAATTTGTCTGCATCGTCAATTGGCAGACGAGCCAGAGTGTAGAATGCCCCCATGGGAATGGGAGAATAACAGCCGGGGATTTTGTTGATGCCATCCACCAAAAAGTTGCGCCGGCCGAGGTATTCCTCATACACTTCCTGCATATAATCCCGTGGCGCATCAATGGAGGCTTCAGCCACAAGTTGCCCCAAAAGGGGCGGACTCAGCCGGGCCTGGCAGAATTTCATCACCTTCTGACGCACCTCCTTATTCTTGGTTACCAGTGCTCCGATGCGGATACCACACTCACTGTAGCGCTTGGATACAGAATCCACAAGCACCACATGATTCTCAATCCCTTTGAGGTGAAACGCTGAGACATAGGGCGAACCCGTGTAGCAAAACTCCCGGTAAACCTCATCGGAGAACAGAAACAAATCATATTTCTTAACCAGGTCGCGAATCTGGAGCATCTCTCTCTGAGAATAGAGATACCCTGTAGGATTGTTGGGGTTGCATATCAGGATGCCCTTGGTCCTGGGGGTAATAAGAGCTTCAAACTCCTCCACCCTGGGCAGCGGGAAGCCATCATCAATGGAGCTGGGGACCGTACGAATCACCGCTCCGGCAGACACCGCAAACGCCATATAATTGGCATACGAGGGCTCCGGGATAATGATCTCATCGCCCGGGTCCAGACAGGACATAAACGCAAACAGAACCGCCTCGGACCCCCCGGTGGTAACCAGAATATCCTCCGCCGACACATGAATATCGAAGGTGGCATAATACTGCGCCAGTTTTTCTCTCAGGCTGAGGTTCCCCTCGCTGGGGCTATACTCCAGCACCCGCCGGTCAATACGGTGAAGGGCGTCCAGAGCAATCTGAGGAGTAGGCAGATCGGGCTGACCGATGTTGAGGTGATACACCTTGATCCCCCTGGCCTTTGCGCTATCAGACAGGGGTACCAGCTTCCGGATGGGGGAAGCTGGCATCAGGGTTCCTCTTTGCGACGTAACGGGCATGCTGCTTAAATTACGGATTGTATCAAAACGTATGAAGCAGCAAAGTTAATGAATTTTTAATCCTGTGGCACCACCTTCCGCAGCGGAGAAAGCGACACCGGACCCATCAGGCCCGAAGGACGCGGCTCCAGCTTGGAGGCATTGAACAACCCGTCTGTCCCACGATTGGTCCCCACGCGGGCAGGGAAGTTCGTGTTGTAGAAAATGCGGTAATTCTCGTTGTTGCGATCCATCCCGATAACCCTGTTGAGCATGGAATTGGACACGCGGACCTCAAGCGTATTCTGGGCCTTCAGAAGGGAAGCAGGGACCACTGTCTTGTAAGGAGCGCGGAATACGGTTCCGACGTTGGTACCGTTCACCCACACCGAAGCGCTCTCTCCCACCGAACCCAGGTCGAGCATCCATGCCTGTGCATTCCCCTGAGGAAGGGCAAAACTGAGCGAATAAACTCCCATTCCTGAAAAGAAAGGATAGGCATCGGCCCAGGAGCCCAGTCGGGAAAGCTGCGTTGCCGCAGGCAGCTGCGGGCCTCCGGAAGCAAAGGAGAGTTTCCAGGAGCCTTGCAGCGCCACGGGAGCACCCGCAGACTCATAGTAGTCAAACCGGGCTCCGGTACGGGCCTGCCGATAGGCCTCCACAAGCACCGTCTCCCCGGGAAGCAACTGCAGGTAAACCTGTTTGTCTGCATTGCCGCGCACATAGGCATAACCCTTGGTTTCAGTCATCGGGTCAAAGAGGGCAGCTGACTGAAATCCGCTTGCCAGAGGAACCCAGGTGCGGATAGTTTCAGTGGAGGTATTCTTGATAAAGTACACCGTACTGTTGTCCAGCCGACGGCGGATACACTGTAAACCAGAGTCATAAAGGGATTCACGACGAACCCGGGCTTCCTTCATCAGCAATTCGATATCATTGCCCAACAGGAAAGCCCCCTTGCCCAGCGGAGCACGCTGCACGCCCAAAGCCGTACGGACGAACCTGAGCTGGGCTTTCTGGGCAGCGTATGCCTCTGTCCGGGCCTCCCAGTTATGGAATCCTGCCACCTGTGCAGGAAGCGCACGATGAACCACAACAGTAGCCCCCTGTGCCGCCAGCTCCATAAGCCGGTCAACCGTTTCGGAGGGCATATACCGGCATTCCGGGACATAGATTACCTGATAGGTAGTTCCCCCTGTGTGGATGGCTCCGTCGCGGAAAGAAAGATTGTTGAGAATCATCTTGTCCGACACATAATCCCACGCATATCCCCTCTTAAGCAGGGAGTCAGCACTAATGCGGGTAGAGGTGCCGTTAAAGCGGGCATTGAGTCCGTCAAAATGCTCCAGCATGGCATTTCCGGGGGTGGACCAGACATCGCTCGCCGGGAAATAGAGCAGAATGTCATTATCCGGCTTCCCGCTCTGCAGGAAGGACTGACACCGGGCAATATATTGGTTGAACTTCCCGAAATCATTCCAGAAGGGATTGTGGTGGGTGAAATGCACTGCAGCATAAAACAACCATCCCGGGAAAGGAGCATCCTCAGGAGAAAAATTGGCTCCATGATAGAAAGTGTGATTCACTCCACCCAGCAGGAATAAGTCCATGGCACCCTTGACATCTCCCAGAGTGGAATGGAAGTGCTCACCCAACCAGGTTGCGGACTCGGACGAAGTCAATTTCTTGCCCGTAACATGCGAGGCCGATGGAGCCGATTTGATGCGAAGCAGGTCATTCCCCTCAATCTCAGGAACATCGCTCACAGCATAGACATCCAGAATATTTGCCGGAGAACCATGGGCCTGATTGCGGATTCCCTTGCCCTGGGCGGCCGCCCAACTTTGCCAGTGTTTGGAGTACTCATCAATCAAAAGGTCATTGATGGTCTGACGGAAATCATGAAGCACCCGGGCATTCTTGCCGGGTTCGTCCCTGGACAGCAGGGCCGGGAGATGCAGTCTCAAATCATACCCACGACGGGTACGGAACTGCTCAAAAAGATCCGGTGTCCAGTTGGACTCTCCCTGGGCATCATCCACCTCGTAAGAGTCGTTAAAGTAGTAGCGCAGATAACTCAGGTCATACCCGCGGGCAGCCTTGTCAAAATAGGCCAGATACCGGTCAATTGCCCCCGCCGAAAAATGGTCTATCACATTCCCTTCCCCACCGGGTGCAGCTCGTTCCACCATTTTACCGTGCCAGCCCATAAACAGGGCATACAGGCCCCACTCTCCCTCGGGGGCCACCCAGTTGAGTGTTCCCTGAGCATCTACCCTAGAAGAAAGATCCACCGAACGGCCGTTCTGGTCAAAAGCCATCAGGGCAACCAAGGGCAGGGGTTTGGCGAAACGAACCTGCTCAAAGGCAATCTCCTGCAGATTCCCATTGGCCGAGAGTGGCTCCTTAAGGTCTTCTGGGGCAATCCTGGTTCCAATACTCCGCGACATAGGCGTCTGTATGGCTGCCACTTTCTCCTCCAGCCTTTGTCCTGCTTTGAGGGTGTAATATTTATAAGCGATATTCTTACAGGCGTCCTCCGGACCGACCCATGGTCCTCCGAAGGGCCATCCGGATGCGTTGGCCAGGTCGATGCCCACACCACGCTTTTTTGCCTCTGTGAGCGTGTATTGAAGCATCTCCATCCACCGGGGGGACAAGAAATCGAGGAACCGATCTTCATACCCTTTTACCCCGTAAATGGGGGTAATCTCCAACCCCCCGATATTTACCTTACTGTATCGGTCCAGGGAAGCAGCGATATCCACGGGCCGCACAGCACTCCCCTCCCACCACCAGCGGGCCCAGGGCTTTGCCTCCCGGGTAATCTCAGGCCACTTGGGTTCCACAACGGGCTGAGCAAGAGATGAACCCGCCCAACAAAGGCACAAACACGCAATCAATAAGCACTTTTTCATCGGTATCGTGGTATTAAGTCTAATCTTCATAATCCCAGGCAGGGTACTCAGGGGCAAGCTCCAGCTTGAGCGAATACAGGGGCGAAATCGTCACCGGTCCCAACAAACCCGAAGGCATGGGCTCCCATCCAGAGGCATCGAACACCTGGTAATTGACATTCACAAAATTGATCTCTTCAAAAATCCTCCAGGGAACCCCTTTCCGATCCAGAGCCGCAATACGGTTGGCATCCAGATTGGTCACCTCCACCTCCAGAGTATTGGTTCCCTTACGCAGCGCGGCACCTACAGAAGCCTGGAAGGGGACACTCCACCATATACCCAGATCTTCCCCGTTAAGTTTCACGCGGGCGCTCTCGGCCACCTTACCCAGGCTCAGCAGATAATCCGAAGCATCATCCCCTGCCCAGTCAAAGGTAAGGGTGTAACGTCCGGTGCCCGAAAAAACGTCCAGAGAATCCCCCCACTCCGTCCAGGAAGTAAGCGGATTTTGTTCAAAGGTCCGGGCCACGGCAGGATGTCCCTGCAGGGTTACCTTCCAGGTACCTTCGAGGGCAACAGGCTTTTCGGCAGAAAAATAGGGCCAGGCAGCACCCTTCACTTCACGGGAAGTAAAGGTTTTCAGAAACAGCGAGCGATTCGGTTTCATCTGAACAAGCACTTGGGTATTCCCATCCTTTTGACGGATCTGGGCCACCCCGGAAGCTCCATCAAGCGGATCAAACCACACCGCACTCTGCGCCTGAACAGACAATGTCACCCATCCAAAAACATCAGCGCTTTTTTGATTGGCCAGAAAATAGAGATACCCTTCGGAGTGTTTCCGCCTCAGATAGTTGAGCCCTATGAGTTTCATAGGCTCACTGCGTACTTCGATCAACTCGAACATTCCGGGATAGTCAAAGGCGCTCCCTGTAATCAACTCACCCTGACCCAGAGGATTCACTCTGGGGAGCAGATTGGTGGGCGTATATCCAATCACCTTGTACAATTCTGTCACCTGAGCAATCCGGGCTTCCCTATCGTGAACACCCGGAATCTCAGTCGGCAAACGGTTGACGAACACTACCTTTGCCCCCGATTTGATCAACTCAATGAGTTTCCCGAAGGTCTCCACCGGCATCGTGCGCACATCCGGAACGATGATGGCCTTGTACCGGGTATCCCCGGTGGCTACCTGCCCCTCGGTCACCTGGGCAGACTGAATCTGGCGGTCAGAAACATAATCAAAATCATACCCGTTATCCTTGATGTAGGAGGCTATCTGATAGAAAGCCGTCGGCTTCATCCACTCTTCAATTCCGTGTATGGTCATGGGAATATCCTGGCCATCAGGGCTTCCCCAGATATCAAATATGGGCCAGTAAAGCAGGAAGTCATTGTCGGGAGCACCACTCTGCAGGAATGACTGACAACGAGTGATGTAGCTGGTCAGCCCGGACACATCTTTCCAGAAAACATTGGTGGGTGAGAAGTTCACGGACGCATAAAACCGCCATCCCGGCCAGGCTGCTTCCTTGGGCGAATAGGGGGTACCATGAAAAAACACCCGGTTCACCCCGGCCAGAAACAGCTGGTCCAGCTCGGGTTTGCACTGCGAGAGGGACACTCTGAAATGCTCCGCCAGCCAGGTAAAGGTCTCGGCAGAGGCAAATTTTTTGTTGCCCACATGAGCTGCCGATGTAGCAAACTTCAGCATCATGGGGTCGGCATCCCCCTTGCGCACAAACTCCTCTTCGCGGCGTTGTCCGGGAATATCAAAAACCGTCATGCCAAAAGTTTCACACTCTGGGATATCCACGGTGGCGTAAAGGTCCAGAAGATTGGCGGGCGATCCGTGCGCCTGATTCCGGTTGATGCTACCCATACGGTGAACCCACTCGGTCCAGGGTATCGTAAAGTTTTCCAGAAGCACATCCGACATGGTCTCCCGGTAATCGGATTTCACCTGACCCATCAACACCGAATCCTTGCCGGCCCCGGCCAATTCAAACAAATAATCCTCCAGAGCATAACCCCTGCGCTTGCGGAACTCATCGAAAAAGACCGGAGACCAGTCCGCATCATAAACTTCGTAAGAATCATTGAAAAATGTGGCAGGAACGGGGGTCTGGTTTTCCCTGAAAGCTTGCTCAAACCTTTGCAGATAGATATCCAGAGCCTCGCGGGAAAAATGGTCCATCACCAGCCCGGCACCTCCGGGAGCTGCCCGTTTGACTGCCTGGCGAGTCTTTCCCTGAAACATCGCCAGAATTTCCCACGTACCAGCAGGAGGAGTCCACCGAAGGATCGTATCGGGACCTACCTGAGCTTTGAGATTGATTTGTTCTCCCGCTTCGGAACGGGCCACCACATGCAGGAGCACGTCGTCGGGCGACACAGTCCCGCGGCCTCCGGCTACTTCCATCCTGACCTCAAAAGGCTGTCCTCCCCGGGCAGTCCAGCGGCCAAAACGCATGAGCGTTGCTGCATGTGCTGCATCCACCTGAGGGCCTCCAAAAGGCCAGCCGGTTCCCGTGGACATATCCACTGAAATTCCCTGACGCTTTCCTTCTTCGATACAAAACTTCAGCATAGACATCCAGGCCGGGGATAGATAATCAATATTTTTATCGGCATTCCCCTGCACTCCGTAAATGGGCGTAATCTCCACGGCACCAAAACCGGCAGCAGACAATTCCTGAAGGTTGTATTTGATGTTCTCTTCGTCCACCGCACTACCCAGCCACCACCAGCGGGTACCAGGCCGGGCTTCCTGTCCGGCCTCAGGCCAATCCAGATCGGACTTTCCGGAACATCCCGCCATCACAAGAGCCAACAGGAAAAAACCATAAGCAAGTAATTTTCTCATCGCAGCAGTTTTAAATTCTTCATGGTGACAGAACTGTCACAAACCACCAAAGATAAGATATCGGGTGTGATAAAAAAAGCCTTCAGAACCATTTAACAGTAATTAACAGCCCCCCTGAGTCTGAGAAATTCCTCCCAAAACAGTACCTTTGGAGCCAGCACCCCTGCCATGAGCGACACACATTCCACCCCATCCGAACGTATTATCCTTGGCATTGACCCGGGCAGTCAGGTAATGGGCTACGGCATCATCTGCAGCCGCGGCAGGGAGGTGAAGGTATTGGCTGTGGGGGTTGTGGAGTTGCACAAATACGATGATTTACTGGTCCGCATGAAGCGGATTTTCGACCGGACCCTGATGCTCATTGACCAGTATCACCCGGACGAACTGTCCATTGAGGCTCCTTTTTACGCCAAGAATGTGCAGTCCATGCTCAAGCTGGGCCGGGCACAGGGCACAGCCATTGCCGCAGCCTTGTCCCGGGACATCCCGGTGTTTGAATATGCCCCGCGAAAAATCAAGCAATCCATCACCGGCCAGGGCAATGCATCCAAGGAGCAGGTGGCGCTGATGTTGCAGAAGATTCTGCAGGTGGATGCCTTTACCGAAAAGCTGGATGCTACCGATGGACTTGCCGCTGCCCTGTGCCACCTCTACCAGTATCGCCCTGACAACGGCCTGCCCTCTTCCAGAAGTTGGAAAGACTTTATCAGCAAGAATCCCGGGCGAACCCGTCAGTGACTGCGATTCCGCCCTTGCGAATTGCTCTGCCGTCTTGCTGATTTCTGCAAATACTTATACCTTTGCCGGTTCAACAGGAATATCCCGTATGGCACAGATCACATCCATTGAATCACTGGTTCTGAAATCCGTTCAGGAAATCGTCCTGAAGTTGTATCAGACTCAGGTTGAGGAAACAGCCCTTCAGATTCAGGAAACCCGCAAGGAATTTGAGGGCGACCTGACCGTAGTGGTCTTCCCCTTGCTGAAGTACTCCCGGAAAACCGCTGAAGCCACAGCCACCGACTTGGGGAATGCCCTGCTGAGTTCTTGCCCGATTGTGGAAAAATTCAATGTCATCAAGGGCTTTCTCAACCTGGTCATTGGCAGGGAGTTCTGGGCCGGATTCCTGCAGGAATCCGCGTTCGACGGTACCTTCGGCACCACTGGTATCTCGGAAACATCTCCGACAGTGATGATTGAGTATTCCTCCCCCAACACCAACAAGCCCCTTCATCTGGGACATATCCGGAACAATCTGCTGGGATATTCCCTCTCACAGATTCTCTCGGCCAACGGCAACCGGGTCATCAAGGTGAACCTGGTCAACGACCGGGGCATCCATATCTGCAAGTCCATGCTGGCATGGAAACTCTTTGGCAACGGGGAAACGCCCGCCTCATCCGGGAAGAAGGGCGACCATCTGGTGGGAGACTACTATGTCCGCTTTGATCAGGAATACAAAAAAGAGATGGAAACCCTTTCCCATCAGGGTATGTCTGCAGAGGATGCCGCCCGCAAAGCGCCCCTGATGCTTCAGGCTCAGGAAATGCTCCGGCTCTGGGAAGCCCGCGACCCTGAAGTGTTGCAACTCTGGACGACCATGAACGGGTGGGTGTACCAAGGATTTGAAACCACCTACCGGGAACTGGGCGTGTCCTTCGACCATATTTACTACGAGTCCCAAACCTATCTCAGTGGCAAGCAGATCGTTGCCGAAGGCCTGGAAAAAGGAATCTTTGAAAAACGCCCGGACGGGTCGGTATGGTGCGACCTTACCGGAGACGGGCTGGACGAGAAGCTGCTGCTACGCTCGGACGGCACCTCGGTGTATATGACACAGGACATCGGAACCGCATGCCAGAGATTCGCCCAATACCCCATTGACCGGCACATCTATGTGGTAGGCAACGAGCAGAACTATCATTTCCAGGTTCTCACCCTGATTCTGGGCAAGTTGGGCTACGCCTGGGCCCGGAACATCCAGCATATGTCCTACGGGATGGTGGAACTCCCCTCCGGAAAAATGAAATCGCGCGAAGGAACCGTAGTGGATGCCGATGACCTGATTGAAGAAATGGTCCAGACTGCCCGGGATATGGCTCAGGAACTGGGCAAATTGGACGGGTACACCCCGGAGCAGGCCCGCAGAATCTACGATATTATTGGCAAGGGTGCTTTGAAGTATTTTATCCTGAAAGTGGACCCCCGTAAGAACATGATGTTCGACCCGCGCGAGTCCATTGATTTCAACGGGAATACCGGGCCCTTTGTGCAGTATAGTTACGCCCGCATTCGCTCCGTGTTGCGCAAATCGGCCGAAGCAGGGATCTCTGCCGAAACCGGGAACCAGGTGCCGGGAGATACCGCCCGGTTGCTCAACGACAAGGAGCTGTCCCTGACCAAGATGCTTTACCGCTACCCCAGAGTGGTTCGGGAAGCAGGCAACACCCTCAGCCCCGCATTGCTGGCCAACTATGTGTATGAACTGGCCAAGGAATACAACCAGTTCTATCACGATTTCCCCATCCTGAAGGAAGCCGACCAGGACATCCGGGCTCTTCGCCTCGCCCTGAGCGAGTACACAGCCTCGGTCATCGAATCGGCCATGTCCCTGATGGGCATCGAAGTCCCCGAACGAATGTAACAGACAACCATCCATACCATGTTTGAGAATCTATCCGATAAACTGGACCGCGCGTTCAAACTGCTCAAAGGACAGGGCACCATCACCGAGATCAATGTGGCCGAAACCCTCAGAGAGGTGCGCAAGGCCTTGCTGGATGCCGACGTCAACTTCAAAACGGCCAAGACCTTCACGGATACTGTAAAACAAAAGGCCCTGGGGATGAATGTACTCTCATCGGTCCGTCCCGGGGAAATGATGATCAAGCTGGTGCACGATGAACTGGTTGCCCTGATGGGAGGACAATCGAAAGACATCAACTTGTCGGGCAATCCCTCGGTCATCCTCATCGCCGGATTGCAAGGCTCGGGAAAAACCACCTTCAGCGGCAAGTTATCCCTGATGTTGCAGAGCAAGAAAGGAAGGAAACCCCTGCTGATTGCAGCCGACGTGTACCGACCTGCCGCCATTGAGCAACTCCGTGTACTGGCCGCCCAGATCCAGGTACCCGTATACACCGAGGAAGGCAGCAAGAACCCGGTCTCCATCGCACAAAACGGTATCCGCCATGCCCGCCAGAACGGCTTCAACACCGTCATTATTGACACCGCCGGACGTCTGGCTGTGGACCAGCAAATGATGGACGAAATCGAAGCCATCAAAAATGCCGTTCAACCCCAGGAAATTCTGTTCGTAGTTGACTCCATGACCGGACAGGATGCCGTAAACACAGCAAAAGAGTTCAACGACCGCCTGGACTTTGACGGAGTGGTCCTTACCAAACTCGATGGGGACACTAGGGGGGGTGCGGCCATTTCCATCCTTTCGGTGGTGAACAAACCCATTAAGTTCGTCAGCAGCGGAGAGAAGATGGAAGCTCTGGATGTCTTCCACCCCAACCGCATGGCCGACCGGATTCTGGGAATGGGGGATATCGTATCCCTGGTGGAAAAGGCCCAGGAACAATTCGATGAGGCCGAAGCCCGCGAGCTTCAAAAGAAGATTGCCAAAAACCAGTTTGACTTCAACGACTTCCTCGGCCAGATTGCGCAGATCAAGAAGATGGGAAACCTCAAAGACCTCGCCTCTATGATTCCCGGGGTAGGAAAGGCCATTCGAAATCTGGACATAGACGACAATGCCTTCAAAGGCATCGAAGCCATCATCCAGTCCATGACTCCCGCCGAGCGCTCCAACCCCGCCATACTCAACGGAAACCGCCGCAAAAGAATAGCTTTGGGGAGCGGCACCGACATTCAGCAGGTCAACCGCCTCATCAAACAGTTTGATGAGACCCGCAGAATGATGAAGATGATGACCGATAAAGGAAAGATGGCGGGCATGATGCGGCAGATGTCCCGACGTTAGACATAAACACGTGCAAACCAATACCTTCGCCCATGATACTTATTGACGGCAAAAAAATCTCCCAGGAAATACGGCAGGAAATCGCACGCGAAACCGAACTCATGATACAACAGGGCGCCAGAGCCCCGCATCTGGCGGCAGTGCTGGTGGGCCACGATGGCGGTAGCGAAACATACGTAGCCAATAAGGTCCGGGCATGCGCCGAAGTGGGATTTCAGTCCACCCTGATCCGGTTTGAGGAGGACGTCACCGAAAAACTGCTGTTGGAGACTGTTGAGCAACTCAACAACGACCCCGAAATTGACGGATTTATTGTACAACTCCCCCTGCCCCGGCACATCAACGAGCAAAAAATCATCGAAGCCATCTCCCCCGAGAAAGATGTGGACGGCTTCCACCCTGTGAACGTAGGAAAACTGCTCATCGGGCTGCCATGCTTTGTATCGGCCACCCCCTCGGGCATTATGGAACTTTTGAGAAGGTACCACATAGAAACTTCGGGGAAACATTGCGTGGTTATCGGCCGAAGCAATATTGTCGGCAAACCTGTCAGCATGCTGATGGCGCAGAAAACCAATCCCGGAGATGCTACCGTTACCCTCTGCCACAGCCGCACCCGGAACCTGAAGGAACTGGTCAGCCAGGCAGACATTATCATCGCTGCTCTCGGCAGCCCTGGTTTCGTTACCGGGGATATGGTGAAGGAAGGAGCCGTTGTGATTGACGTTGGCACCACCCGGGTTCCCAGCTCCGAAACCAAGAGCGGCTTCAGATTGCGCGGAGATGTGCTCTTCGAAGAGGTAGCTCCAAAATGCAGTTACATCACCCCGGTTCCTGGAGGAGTTGGTCCCATGACCATTGTCTCCCTGCTTCGGAACACCCAGTTAGCCGCAAAAAGGCGATGATCCAGGAGCCGAGAGGGCTCTTTCCTCGCTGGCCAGCTCCGAAGCGTTCTGCTCCGGAAGGCTCCGTGAAGCTATATCCCGAATCTGCAGCCGAAGTTCTTCCAGCGCCAGTTCGGGGGAGACCGGGTTGTCGTTGTACATTTCAATAGGTTCAGAGAGGAGCAGTTTGAGCTCCTCCAGAGCGAGCTCTGGGGAAGGTTCTCCCAGAACATTGACTTGTTCTATGGCACCCAGCTCCCAAATGGAGAGAACGGCATATTGACGAGAGGAAGCCATCAGGGTACAGGCAAATAAAGACGAGAAAAACAGGACAAACAGAGTTCGGATTGCAGTATTCATGGCAGTTCTATTATGCTGCGCAGGCAGCGGTTATTATTGCTTTTGTATGTAAGACTCCTCCTGGCGTGTTTTGTTTAACACCCTGCTCCCCTTTTAAGATATTTTATGAATGTTGCCGAGCGTGCCGGCATCAACCGGGCCACCCTGTATCCATTGAAAAAGGCAACAGAGAGATGAAACAGAAAAAATACTGTTGTTTATTTTAAACATTATCCGTACTTTTGTCGAAAATAAGCAACATATGAGGATTAACAAACAGCCCTTGCTCCCACAGTTTCAGAGAATTCTGGAGCAGACCGGCGAGAACATCAAGTTGGCACGAAAACGACGCAAACTCACAACCATACAAGTTGCCGAGCGGGCCGGCATCAACCGGTCCACCCTGTATCACATTGAAAAAGGCAACCCTTGTGTGTCCCTTTGGGCATTGTTCAATGTACTCAGGGTACTGGGACTTCAGAATGACCTCTTGAAGCTGGCCGCAGACGATGAATTCGGCCGGAAATTGCAAGACCTGAGAATGCTAAAAAAATAAACAATGGCTAACAACGTAGATATATGGGTATATGCAGACTGGGAAGGAATGGTCTCCCCCAGATGTCTGGGAAGTTTATCCGCACAACAAATCAGAGGAAGAAAAGCATATAGTTTTGCCTATCATCCAGAATGGATTGACAGTCAAGAGCAAATCCTTCTTGACCCTGATATTTCATGGTTCCGCGGGCAGCAATATCCGGGAGGGAAGGACAACTTTGGTGTATTTCTGGACTCCATGCCTGACACATGGGGACGGACTTTGATGAAAAAACGTGCCGCAATAGCTGCGAGAGAAAATGGAAGACCTGCTCCAGTGTTACACGATATTGATTTTCTGTTGGGCGTTCATGACCTGTGCCGAATGGGGGCAATACGCTTCAAGAGGGAGCCGGAAGGGGCCTTCCTAGACAATGACCCGATATCCCCCGCTCCACCTTGGACCAGTATCCGGGAATTGCAGTACAGCGCCGAAGTGTTGGAATCGGATGCAGACTCCACCGAAATATCCCGATGGATTGCACTGTTGATGGCTCCGGGGTCCTCCCTTGGCGGAGCCAGACCAAAAGCCAATATCCCTGACCCTGAAGGTCACCTCTGGATCGCAAAATTCCCATCGAAAAACGACACCTTCAACAAAGGAGCATGGGAATTCCTCGCTTATCGCCTTGCCATCAAAGCGGGCATTGAGATGGCGGAATGCAAGCTGGAACACGTTTCCGGAAGATATGATACATTCTTCACCAAGCGATTTGACAGAAACAAATCGAGGCGCATTCATTTTGCTTCAGCAATGACCATGACGGGCCTCACAGAAGAACTCATCCGGGACACGACTCCATCGTACCTGGATATCGTCGAATTCATCCAGTTCAACGGAACTCATATCGATGAGGATTTGCACCAACTATGGAGAAGAATCATTTTTAATATACTGATATCCAACAACGATGATCACCTGCGCAACCACGGGTTCATCCTCACCCCCAAGGGCTGGAAACTGTCTCCAGCCTACGACATCAATCCATGCACAGACAAAGACGGTTTGGCCATCAACATCAACCAAGACCATAATGCTCAGGACATCGAACTGGCAAAAAGTGTTGGAGCGCTGTTCCGTCTTGGAGCCAAGGATATGAACCTCATCATTGACGAAGTAACATCATCGGTGTCTGAATGGCAACAAACAGCCACGCAGATTGGCATCCCGCGAAGCGAACAGACGCTGATGGCGGCTGCGTTCAGGGTCTAGTCCCTCGGGGTTGAGTCTCTCAGGGGCGCTTCCCCGGGAGAAGTCTTTACTGACGCCCCCACCGGAGGGACTTCCCGTGGTGCGGCTTCCCGTTCCAGTTCTCTCCGAATCTGGAAAGGCAGGGACACTGTATGAAAGAACACCCGCTCTCTCAATTCATCATAATCTCTCTTTGGAAGGGTCTCAGATAAACCCGACTCATTATAACCAGACAGCAACGCCTCGATGGTTACCGGACGGCCACGGCTACGAGGCAGAAACAGTAAGATGTCCGACACTTTAAACCGATAGCCGGACTCCGAAATCCTAAACTCTATCTGGTACACAAAGAACACATCCAGATCCTGGGCAGCAGACACCCCCGGGACCCTGTAGGAAGTACGACTCCGGGCCTTACCCGCAACGATTCCCGTAGCCTGGTCGTCGCGTAACAACTCGGCATTCATGGGCCCATGCTTTTCTTTAAAATATTCTTTCAGAAATACATAAGGTGTCACACCCTCTCTGGGGTGCAGACGCCCGAAGCCTTCCAGGAAAATCTTGTCCTGCTCATCCCGTTGGATGACTCTGCCCAAGCTCTCCCGTTCCCTCCCGGGCACATTGAAGTACCTCACGTTGCCATTGCTGAAAATAATGCGGTTGATCTCCTGATGATCAAAATACTCCGGTCCCATAACCTTGTCCCCCTGCATGACTGAGTAGGAAACCCGCTGATAAAAAACCTCATTGACCACACAGACGATCTTGTGGCCATTGCGCAGAAAAATCGTGTCCATCTGGGCAAATGCAGGGAGGGCAACCCAGAGAAACAACAGTGCGGACAGAAGCCGCCGGAAATGGCCGGTAATATTCATGGTCAGCATTTTAGGTTGGTTTACCAAAGATAATCAAATTTCCTGGAGATTCCCATACCTTCAGGCCTATTTCGGGGAGAAAATCCTGAAATTGATAATGCTCACCTGATACACCCCCAAAAAGACCAGAAACGCTGAAATAATCTTCACCATGCTCAGAGAGTCAACCCCCAGGATGACCGCTGTAAAGCCTGCTGTGAGGGGTTGCAGGTACAGGTACATACTGACTGTCGTGGGTCGTAGCGTCTTCATGGAGAGCATGTTGAGAAAATAGGTAAGCAAGGTGGTACACACCACCACAAACCCCAGGGCCCACCACTGGGAGGCAGGCATGACAGGCAATCCGCCCAACACGGAACCCGCACCAAAAGGCATATAAAAAACAGCTCCCCAAAGGAACATCCATTTCACCACGGTGAGCGAGTCATACTTCATCATCAGGGGCTTGGAGAGCACCAGATACAGACCAAAAACCACCGTATTGAGCATCAGCAAAAGATTTCCTCCCAGATTGCCCTGGAATCCGGCACCCTCACCATTCGTCACCAGGAGCAATACTCCTGCACAGCCGGTGAGCATCCCGGTCACTTTCATCAGCGTTATCTTTTCACGGAGCATAAACAGAGAAAAGACCATCACAATCAACGGGTTCAGTGTCACAATAATGGAGCCATCCACGGGGGAAGTCATCGAAAGACCCTTCATAAACAAGGACTGATTGACGCAGATCCCCAAGAATCCACACACGGCAATCCGGGCCATATCCTTGCGTTCAATCTGGTCTGAACGGAAGAACAAACCCACCAGCCAGAGCAGGACCATGGAAAAAACAATCCTGCAAAATGCCACTGCCCAGGAATTCATATACACCATAAGGTCCTTGGCGATCACAAAATTGATCCCGTATAAAAAATTGGCAGTGAACACAGCGCCGTGCGCCCGGAGATATCTATTCCTGATGCTGTTCATGGTGGTCAAATACGCCGCAAGTTATGCACAAAACCCCTTGTTTAACCCTTTTTTCGTATTTTTGTCATAGACATCACAGCCCTCTATGAAACGATCCCTGTATCTGCTTATCCTTCTGTTCTGGGCCCCATTCTATCCCGAGATCGTTGCTCAGAATACCTCGGCCACGACCTTGCAGAGTGTTCTGGACGGGCTGCAGCCCGTCAGCGACACCCCCGTCCCGGTGGATTCCTTCAACCGCCGTCTGGTATATCAAAACACTTTTTCTTCGCCGGAACTGATCGAATGGGAGCACCAGCTAACCGGAAAAGACTTGCAGAACCGGGAATTCCGGATGCGCCGCCCGTTTGAAGATGCCGTGTGGATTGCCGAAGGGACAGGCGACATAGCCATCCGGGAGGGCAAACTAAGGGTCACTTCAGGGAAATATGTAGGGGACAGCATCTCGTTTGCCACCCGCAGCCACATGGTTGTGTGGAGCCGAAAAGTCCTGCCCGAAAACTTCCTTGTAGAATTCACCGTGAACCACTGCGGATCGGACAACGGACTCACCCTGCTGTTTCTGTGCGCCACCGGCCTGCAGGGCGAAGATATATTTGATGAACGCATGCCCCTGAGAAAAGCCCAGTATCCCAAATACCACAGCGACCGCCTCAGGAATTACACCGTTTCGTATTGGAGCCGCAACGAAAACCCTCCTTTTGAAGCAGTTTCTAACCGGGTGCGCAGAAATCCGGGCATGCTCATCATAGGCTCAGGCCACAGTCAAACCGACCAGTCCTCCAACATGGACTACCACATACGCATCCTCAAGTTCGGAGGGCGACTGGATGTTGAGGTCAACGGAAAAACAATTGTCAGAGCCATGGACCCGAATCCCCTGGGCAAGGGAAGGCTGGGTTTCAGAAGTATGGAAGGAATCCACGAGGTCACCTATGACGACCTGGCCGTGTGGGAATTATTTGCCAAATAACCCGGCAGGCCCATGAATTTCCCCAAGCGCACTCTATTAATACCCTGGCCCTGGTGGTTGCTCATCACAGCAATCATGTGGTTCTTCGGTTGCAACACCCCGGCTCCTGAGCAAGCACAGGACGCACTCACTGAAGTCTTTCCCGCAAAGATGTCCGGTTTGAACGAGCCACTTCCCGACTCCGTTGTCGCCGAATACGAGGAGTTGTTCGAGCCCGTTGTCAGGCGTTTCGGGCTCAACGGAAGCGTGGCCGTTGCCTGGCAAGGGAAAGTACTCTATCAGCACCTGCAAGGTTACTCCGATATCCATCAACGTACACCCCTCACTCCGAACACCCTTTTTCAGTTGGCTTCGGTGAGCAAAATGTTCACCGCCATGGCCGTGATGATGCTCCAGGAAGAAGGCAAGATTTGTTACGACTCCACAGTCATATCCTATATCCCTGAATTTCCTTACCACGAGGTGACCATCCGGCATCTGCTTCACCACACCTCAGGCCTGCCCAAATACACCTTCTTTGTGGACCATTACTGGGACAAATCCCAGCCCCTGAGCAACCCCGACCTGATCAGGATTATGAAACAAGAAGGCCTTTCACTCTACGCCCGGCCAGGCCATCGCTACCTGTATTCCAACACCGGCTATGCCATGCTGGCCTTGCTGGTGGAACGTGTCAGTGGGATGCCCTTCAGTTCCTTTCTGGAGCACAAGATATTCCGCCCATTGCACATGCTTCACACCCGGACCGCTGACCAGCTCACCGGGACCGACACCCTTGACATTGCCCGTGGATTCAACGGTTCATCCCGCCGGGCAATCAGATACGCCCCGGACATCTGCGATGGCGTTCTGGGAGATAAGGGTGTGTTCTCTACCGCTGCTGACCTCATCAAATGGTACCGGGCCCTGGTGTTTGGTGCCCTGGTCTCCCCCGAAACCTGGAGTGAGGCCATCACCGGTTGCCAGAATGCCCGCGGGGTAGATATCCATTATGGCTTTGGCCTTCGCCTGAAAAAACTGGCCAATGAGATCCTCTATTACCACAACGGCAACTGGAACGGCTTTACCTCCTCGTTCATCGTCCGCCCCAATGAATCATTCTGCGTCATCGTACTCAACAATACCCGCCAACAGGCCAGTGCACTTGCAAACCGGCTGGTACAGGTTTTTATGAAACACAAGGGTGCCGATTCCAAAGAAATCGATGACCTTGACGAGCAATGACCATCCCCATGAATCTGTGCCAACGAGCCGGGATCACTCCGGACGACTTTGACCTCTTTCCTCGCTACTTCGACATGCAAAGTGCCCGGAACGGGGCGGGGCATACCTACCGGGTGATGCTCTTGTGCCTCATGCTGGGCGAAGAGCTGGGACTCCGCGAGAACGCCCAACGGGCCTTTCTGGGTGCTTTTATCCACGATATGGCAAGGGTCAGCGATGGCCGCAGCCCGGGCCACGGCCCCCGGGCCGCTGAGACCAAACTACCTCTGTTTCTACCCTTGTTCAACCGCTACGGCATCATCCCGGACAGCCTCAACGAAATTCACGAAGCGGTATGGTTCCACTCCAAGAAGAAAAAAAACGGCTCGGAGGATGCCCTGAAACACACCATGAACATTCTCAAAGATGCCGACATGCTGGACCGGGTTCGTTCCAATGATGTGGACCCCGATTTGCTCCGATACCCCCAAAGCAACCAACTGATTCCCTTTGCCGAGGAACTCTTCAGGAAAACCCGCAATTACTCTGCCTACCGCCCCTTTAAAGATTACGTGGAGGCAGCCCGGAAAATACACCCTTCACACAAACCGCTATGAAACTCATCACCGTCCTCATCTGCACCCTGGCTCTTTGCTGGCCCATGTCCGCACAAAGAACGCCCGCTGCCGCAAACAACCGCACCGCCACCTCGTCCGGGAGTGCCCTTCAGGTTGCCCCCGGGAAACCCGGACAGTTCAATTATGCCCCAGAGTTCCGTTCCCTTGGAGTGAATCCGGGCCGCCTCGCCCTGATTGACTCCCTGTTGCAGGATTACATCCGTCGGGGTGTACTGCCGCACGCCCTCACGTTTGTCGCCCGCAAGGGACAGGTGGTACACCACAAGGCCTTTGGATACAGGAACCTGGAAACCCGGGAACCCCTTTCCAAGAACAATATCTTTGTGATGATGTCCCAAACAAAGGCCATTGTCACGGCCGCACTGATGACCTATTATGAGGAAGGGAAATTTCAGTTGGACGACCCCGTTTCGATGTATATTCCCGAAGTCAGTGACCAGGTGCTCACGGAGCTCAAGGACGACGGCTCCTATACAACCCGTCCGGCCCGGAGCAAAATGACCATTCGGCATCTGCTCTGCCACACCTCAGGATTTACAGCCGGCCGGGCCGCCAGCCTGGCACGACGCCCACAAGGGTCAACCACCCTGGCCGAAGACATGAAACGTCTGGCAGCCCTCCCTCTGGGTTTTGACCCCGGAACAGAATGGAACTACAACCCCAGCTCTGATCTGATGGCCTATGTTCTGGAAGTAATCTCCGGAAAATCCGTGTGGGACGCTGTTCGGGAGCGTGTTCTGGATCCTCTGGGCATCAAGGATATGGCCTATTATTTTGATGAGTCCTACCGGGAGCGGTTTGTGGTTCCTTACAATGCCGGGAGCAACGGAACCCTCACCCCTATGGGCTACGGCTCCAGAGATCCGTTTGGACCGGAACGCACCTACTTCAACGGTGCCTACGGAATGCACGGAACCATCGAAGGGTATGCCCGTTTTTGTCAGATGATTCTCAACGGAGGCACCTTTAACGGGAAAAGAGTTCTGGGACGAAAAACCATTGAACTGATGAGCCAGGACAACCTGCCCCACCCCAATTCGGGCGGAGCACATTTTGGATTTGGGCTTGGGTTCCAGGTATATCTTCCTGACGAACAGAGAATCAGCATGATCACCCCCGGCTCTCTCTCCTGGGGCGGGGCCTACAATACCGACTACCTGATTGATCCCCGTGAGGACCTGATTGTCCTGTTGTACACCAACCGAAGGCCCGACACCAAGGTGTGGGAGAAATTCCTCAACGTAGTGTATCAGGCCCTTGAATAAGCAGGGCTCACGGTGTGAGAGGAATGGAGCCCGGGCCATCCCAGGGCATCAGCCTGCCTTCACTGTGTAGGCCTGGTTGTGTACTGATGCTACCGCCCGTCCTGAGGGGTCGGTGAGCTTTCTGAAACTGGCATCCCAGGCCAGGGCTTCAGCAGTGCTGCACGCAACGGAAGGCACCGACGGAACACAGGAAGCGGCCGAATCGGAGGGGAAGCACTCGTTAAAGATGGAACGGTAAAGATACTCCTCCTTGCTCATGGGAGGATGTATCGGGAAGCGGAAGGAGGCGTTGGCCAGTTCAGCATCCGTCACCCGTTCCTCAGCGAGCCTCCTCAGGCTGTCAATCCAGCCGTACCCCACCCCATCGGAGAACTGCTCCTTCTGTCGCCACAGGATCTCATCCGGGAGGTACTCCTCGAATGCTTTCCTCAGAATCCACTTCTCCATTTTCTTCGGCCCGGCCATCTTGTCCGCAGGATTCTGCCGCATGGCCACATCCAGGAATTCCTTGTCGAGGAAGGGCACCCTTCCCTCTACACCCCAGGCAGCGAGGGACTTGTTTGCCCTCAGGCAGTCATAGAGGTGCAGCTTGCTCAGCTTGCGCACCGTCTCCTCATGGAAGGCCCTTGCATCGGGCGCTTTATGGAAATACAGGTACCCTCCGAACACCTCATCGGCTCCCTCCCCGGAAAGCACCATCTTGACACCCATGGAGCGGATTACCCTCGCAAGGAGATACATAGGAGTTGAAGCCCGGACGGTGGTAACATCGTAGGTTTCGGTGTGATAAATCACATCCCGGAGGGCATCCATACCCTCCTCAATGGTGAAATGAACTTCATGATGAACGGTGCCGATATGATCAGCAACCCGCCGTGCAAAGGCGAGGTCCGGAGAATCCCGGAGACCAACCGCAAAGGAATGCAGTTGGGGCCACCAGGCCACCTGTGTATTGCGGGACTCCACCCGTAAGGCAGAGAATTTCTTGGCAACAGCCGAAATAATGGAGGAATCCAGGCCTCCGGAGAGCAGCACCCCGTAGGGCACATCGGTCATCAGCTGACGATGCACAGCGGCTTCCAGAGCACGCCGCAAATCGTCAATATTGGTAGTAGCCTGCTCCACTGCCTCATAAGTAGTCCAATCGCGCTGATACCAACAGCGGGCAGAACCTTCGGGGCTGTACAACAAAAAGCCTGGAAGAAACTCCTCGATTTTGCAACAATACCCTTCCAGAGCCTTGAGTTCTGAAGCCACATAATAGTTCCCGAAACGATCCCACCCCTGATAAAGGGGCACAATCCCCATGTGGTCCCGGGCAATCAGGTACACATCCCGCTCTTCGTCGTACAGGGCAAAAGCAAAAATTCCATTGAGGTCCTCCAGAAAATCTGTGCCTTTCTCCCGATAGAGTGCCAGAATCACCTCACAATCCGAACGGGTTTGAAATTCATACTTACGACACAGCCTGTCCCGAATATCCTGATGATTGTAAATCTCGCCGTTCACGGCCAGCACCAGCTTTCTGTCCTTGCTGTACAATGGCTGGCGGCCCGAAGCCACATCCACAATGGAAAGACGTTCATGGGCAAGGATGGCCTTTTCGGAACAATACATTCCCGACCAGTCCGGCCCCCGGTGACGCAACCGCTTGGACATCCTCAGCACTTGAGGCCGAAGCTCCTGCGAGCGCACCTTCAGATCAAAAACACCCACAATTCCACACATATCTCTTATGTTGACAATTTCGCAATTATCAACAAAAATAGATAATAAATTGAAATCTCTAACCTATGGGCAAAAAATAATTACAAAATTCAATATATTTGTTTCTTTTCCTTTCAGAATCTCCCAATAATCCCATTCTCTCCAACCAATAGCATTCTTCAAGAGACAATCAGCCATAAGTCATCAAGACCTCACTGATGCGGCAGCCTCCCGTACCCAGGCAAACGCCTGCTGAACATGCCGCAACGCCACATTCGTTTGCCCCGCAACCATGCGGAGCACAAACTTGCCGTTGAGCCGGGTCTGGGAGAGAAACATCCTTCCGCCTTCGTTGATTTGCTCCATGAGCATCTCATTAAGTCGGTCCAGAGTGCCCTCATCATCCACCCCCGAGGGATGATATCTGAAACACACCAGATTCAGATAACGGGGGGCCATCAACTCAAACTCCGCTGCCGAACGCACAGCATCCTCCAGCCAGGCACCCAGAGCAATGTGATCCCTGAGCTTGCACTGCAACCCCTCCACCCCGAAGGAACGCAGTACGAACCACAACTTGAGCGAACGGAACCTCCGTCCCAGAGGAACGCCCCAATCCCGGTAGTTGTTCACCACTGCATCCACCCCGGTTCTGAGATACTCCGGAAGAATCGAAAAGGTACGTACCAAAGCTTCCTTATCCTGAACAAAATAACAGGAGCAATCAAAATTGGTGAACATCCACTTGTGGGGGTTGACCACAAAACTATCGGCATACTCCACCCCGCGACTCATCCAGCGCATCTCGGGCAACAACAGGGCCGTTCCGGCAAACGAAGCGTCAATATGCAGCCAGCATTTATATCGCCGGCACACCTCAGCGACAGCTTCAATAGGGTCCACCGCGGTGGAACTGGTTGTTCCGATAGTCGCCACCACACAAAGAGGCGTATAACCGGCCTCAACATCCTTGCGAATAGCCTCCTCCAATGCACCGGGGATCATGGCATACTGCTCGTCCACCGCAACATTCACCAGGTTTTCGATACCCAGCCCGGCCACCTTTACATCTTTATCAATGGAGGAGTGCCCCTGGGTGGACTTATACACCCTGAACCTTTCCGCTCCGGAAAAACCCTTTTGGTTGATGGCGAACCCACTGGCCCGCTCCCGGGCCGTGAGCAGGGCCACCAAAGTAGCGGAGGAACTACTGTCCTGGATCACCCCGGTGAAGGTTCCGGGCAAGCCCAGCAACTGGCGCATCCATTCCATCACCCGCTCTTCCAGTTCCTCGGCAGCGGGCGAGGTCATCCAGACCATACACTGGGCACCCATGGCAGCAGTCAGCATCTCCCCTAAAACAGAGGGTTCGCTGTTGTTGGCCGGGAAATAGCCAAAAAACATCGGATGCTGCCAATGGGTCATCCCCGGAACAATGACCGACTGAAAATCAGCCATGATCCTTTCGAAATCCTCTCCCTGCTGAGGAGGGGAAAGAGGAAGTTGATTCTTAATATCTCCAGGCTGAACATCGGGTTTGACCCGCATCGACTCAACGCCCTCCAGATAATCAGCCATCCAATCGGCTGCCCGGTGGGCATACTTTCTAAAATCCTGTTTGTTCATGAATGAATTGCGTGTATTATTGATGTACCAGTATCAGATTGCGCGCCCGTGTACGGGCCTTGAGCCATTCTTCCATCCGCGCGGACTGTTCCGGATCGGGCCGGGTTTGCCAGCGAACCCAGGCAATCATCACCGAATCGCGTTCCAGCGAACCGGTCTGGACCCGCATCCCGGCTGCCAGAGACAATTCCTGTATCTGAGGATACAAAGCCTTGACCTCCGGGGCAATCTCCATACTCAGTCCGATGAGCTCCCGATATTGATGCAGATCCCTTTCCAGCTCCTCAATCAGGGAGTCCTTGGTTTGGAGCCTGGCCTCAGCATTCCGGTACAGGTCATCGAGTACCATCGCCTTCAAAGCCCCCACATCGGTGATTCCCTTTGCCGTTGTTTGCTTCACCACCAGCTCCACGTCCTCAAGTGCATACCGCGACATCCGGGAACGGGCGGTTTCGAGCGACACGGCTGGAACCTCCTCGCCCACCAGAAACACCTCGATGGCCCTGCGCTTCTTCTCGCGGACAATCTCCTGCGAAACCACCCGCGTGTCTGGAAAATCCAGCTCAGTGGCAATAAAGCGATTCACATTGGACTCAAAGATGCTGGCCCGGACAATATCCACCCCCATCCACACACTGGGAATCAGGGAGAGCATCACAAAGAAATAGATATAGCGGGTAACCAGTTTCTCGCGCTTTTTGTCCACAAACACTCTGGGTGAAAAACCCAGCACCCTCACAGTCAGCAGAGTGGCAAAACAAATAAACACCGTGTTGATGAAGTACAGATACAGGGCCCCAAGGAAAAAGGCAAGGCTTCCGGTGGCAATTCCATAGCCGGCCGTACAGAGGGGCGGCATCAAAGCGGTGGCAATGGCCACCCCGGGAATCACATTCCCTTTCTTGGTACTCGATGACGCAATAATCCCGGCCATACCACCAAAAAAGGCGATAAAGACATCGTAAATGGTTGGCGTTGTTCTGGCCAGCAACTCCGAACGAGCCTCACTCAAAGGGGAGACATAGAAGTACAGGGCAGAAGTCAGAATCCCAATCACCGTGGCAATAGCATAGTTTCTAAAGGCCTTCTTGATTAACTCAAAATCATTGATGCCCACGCCCATTCCCATGCCCATAATAGGCCCCATGAGGGGAGAAATCAGCATCGCACCGATAATCACGGCCGTAGAGTTTGTATTCAGGCCCAGGGAAGCCAGAAATATGGCAAATATCAACACCCAGAGATTGGTGCCCTGAAATACCACTTCCTGACGGATGGCTTCCACAATCTTGTATTCCTCTGCCATATCGGGCCGGATGCTGAACAAGGTACGCATCCTGACCCACATTCTAAGCCTGAAAGTCTTTGTACTCATAGGAATGTTGTTATTCGTCTGCCAACTAATGTAAAAATACAGATTCTTTTCGGGCCGGAAACCGCCACCCCAAAAAATCACAAAATATTAACAATAGGGTAAAATGCTCCTAACATGCATGGTTTCTCTTTGCAGTGAATAAAGATGCCTCTGTATGCACAAACATCACCACACCATCGTTCTTTCGGACATACACCTGGGTTCACAATACTCCAAGTGTCAGGAAGTCTCCGATTTTCTGAAAAGCAACTCCTGCGACAGGCTTATTCTGAACGGAGATATCATTGACGGATGGCAATTACACAAAGGCTCCGGAAGGTGGAAAAAGCGACACACCCGTTTCTTTAAGGTTATCATGAAAATGATGGAACGCCACGGAACAGAGGTTATATACGTTCGCGGCAACCATGACGATTTTCTGGACCTTCTGGTTCCCTTCCGTATGTTCAACATACGGATCGTTTCAGAATACATCCTGGAATCCGCCGGTAAAAGATATCTGGTAACCCACGGAGATATCTTCGACCGAATCACCAGGAACATAAGGTGGCTGGCAAAACTGGGCGACATAGGGTACCACCTGCTGTTGTGGTTCAACAAACGCTACAACAACTGGAGGGTTCGCAGGGGACAGCCCTATTATTCGCTCTCCCAGGAGATCAAACAAAAAGTCAAGGGCGCGGTTAGCTATATCTCCGATTTTGAGAAAGAGCTATCGCTTCTGGCTCGCTCCAGAAACTGTCAGGGGGTAATTTGCGGACACATCCACAAGGCGGCCAATGTCTGGTACAACGGTATTCACTACCTAAATTCGGGGGATTGGGTGGAAAGTCTCACTGCTTTAACGGAAGATCACAACGGATGTTGGCAAGTGGTACACTATGAGCTGGAGATCCGCAGTTCGGCGCCGGTTCTGGAAATCGGAGAATCACCGGAGGTTCCTCCCGTGTATTTATGGACTCAGGCTATATGATATGAAATTTTTGTTTGTCGTTCAGGGAGATGGCCGAGGACACATGACGCAGGCGCTGGCCCTAAGAAAGATGTTGTCTGACAACGGCCACGAAGTATGTGAAGTCCTGATCGGGAAAAGCCCCATCCGGGAAATACCGACCTTCTTCACTCAGAGAGTGGGGGTTCCGGTGAACTCCTTCGAAAGCCCCAATTTTGCGCCCACACCGCAACAGCGACACCCCCGAATCTTTCCCAGCATCTTGAACACCCTCCTGCGCGCACGCACATACCTCGGAAGCATTCTGTATATCCGGTCCCGAATCAGGGCTCATCAACCCGACGTTGTGGTAAATTTCTATGATCTGCTCTGCGGGCTCACCTACGGAATCTTTCGGTTGCCTCATCCCATGATTTGCATCGGGCATCAATTCCTGCTGGAACATCCGGCATTTCCCTTTCCCCCCGGGAAAAAACAACAGGCCCGGCTGGTCCGCTTGCTCACATCCCTGACATCCCTGAACGCATCGCTCAGACTCGCCCTGTCGATATACCCGCTGGAACACCTGCCCGGGAAGAATATCCAGGTAGTTCCGCCCTTGCTGCGACAAGCGTTGTTCGCACAGCAACCTGTGCAGGAAGACTACATTCTGGGATATATGCTTAACCCGGGATTTGCAGAGGAAATTATCCAGTGGCACCAACACTTCCCGGACATCCGGGCTGAATTCTTCTGGGACAAGAAAGATGCCCCTGAAGTGTATTCGATGCGGCCAAACCTCACCTTTCACAGAATTAACGACCTTAAGTTCCTGCAAATGCTTGCCGGATGCAAGGGCTTTGCCACCACCGGGGGTTTCGAGTCCGTGTGTGAAGCCATGTATCTGGGCAAGCCCGTGCTGATGGTTCCTGCACATATTGAACAAGCCTGTAATGCATACGATGCCATGCTTCAGGGGGCGGGTATCATATCCGATCACTTTTCAGTGGAGAAACTCGTCTCCTACATCCCTCATCATCAATCCAGCTCTTCGTTTCGTGCATGGGTACACCAGGCTGAAAGCATCTTTATGCAACAACTCACGTGCCTGCCTGCTGCTGACCGAAACGGGCAAACGCACATCCGCTGGGCATCTTCCTGGGCGTGATGCCCTTTGTAGTGATATTATGCTATCTTTGGGGAGCTAACCGTCAGCATTACCCCCATGAAACACATCCTACTTTTGATATCATGCCTGCTGGCTTCAGTCTGGACGACTTTCCCCACACATGCCAAGATCTTGCTCCCCCGCGTTCTTGGGGACAATATGGTCCTTCAGCAAAAGCAGCCGGTACCGGTTTGGGGACAAGATATCCCGGGCACCCGTGTAGTGGTGCATTTTGCCGGTCAAAAAGCCTTTGGCATTGCCAACAGCCAGGGCAAGTGGAAGGTTTCGCTGCGCCCCATGAAAGCCTCGGCAACTCCGGAAACCATGACCATCATCGGGACAGACACCTGTACCCTAAACAATATTTTGGTGGGCGAAGTCTGGCTGTGCTCCGGACAATCCAATATGGACTGGATGATCTCCCAACTCAAAGCGGACAAAAGCCCGGAGAATGACAACCCTCTGGGAGGGCCGGGAGAAAACGATCCATTGCTGCGACTATTCAAAGTCGAGAAGAGAATTGAAGGTTCTGATGTGGTCACTAACGGCTGGCACCCGGCCACCCCCGAACAGGTCCTTCCTTTCTCAGCCGTGGCCTTCTATTTTGGCAGGGAGCTGCGCGATGCCCTGAATGTGCCGATAGGGCTGATTCACAGCTCCTGGGGCGGAAGCCGGATTGAGCCCTGGACAGATCCCGCAGCCTACCGCTCCGCCCCAGCCTTTGCGAAAGAAGCTGCGCTCAGGCCAATGGTCATTGACGGGATGGAACCCGGGATAAACTTCCAGGGCATGATCCAGCCAATGATTCCTTTTGCCATCAAGGGAGCCATCTGGTATCAGGGTGAGTCAAACCTGATGATTCACGACGGATGGCGATATGCGGACAAAATGCAGGTGCTCATCGAAGGATGGAGAAAAAAATGGGGATACGATTTTCCGTTCTATTACGTTCAGCTGGCACCCTACCTGTACAGTGCCCGAAAGGATGCGCTGAAGCACCCCGCGGATTATTTGCCCTTATACTGGGAAATCCAGCAGGCTGTCCAGGCCATCCCTAACACCGGGATGGTCTTCATTACCGACCTGGTGAACGACCTTTCAAACATCCACCCCATACGCAAGCACCCCGTGGGAAAACGCCTCTCCCTGTGGGCTCTGGCCAAAACCTACGGAATCAAGGGCATCGAATATCGCAGCCCCGAGTTCAAAGCCATGCGCACCCGTGGGAGTACTGTTGAGGTGGAATTTGCACACACGGCCGGAGGGTTGGTCTGCTCGGGTGAGGAACCGCTTTGGTTCTCCATTGCGGGGGAGGACGGAGTATTCTTTCCGGCCAAAGCCACCCTCAATGGAGACAAAGTGACCCTGTCCAGCCCCGAGGTCCCAGCTCCCAAACAGGTTCGCTATGCATGGGACGAAAAAGCATGCACCAACCTGTCCGGAAAGACGGGCCTCCCGGTCGCCCCCTTCCGCAGCAAACCGGAACGCTGGAAGCCCAGACATCAACCAACCTCTGGTTCAGGGCAAATGGTGCTTATCGGGCCTGTCCAGTGAACCCGTGCGGAAAAACAAGTTCAAATCTCCATTCGATGCTCTGCAACATGAGCATCAGGTCATTCAGATTTGCAATCAAATGTTCAAAAGAAGGAGGATTTGGTTCGCAAATCATATCTTGTAACATTCTTGAATAATCTGTCTTCCATGATTCCACGACGCTTGGTAGGGGCTTGGGATTCAACGTTAAGGGATTAAGAGAATTATAATCAACCCCTCCAACTCTCGAAAATTTGTGACGATGTGAAACGATTGCTTCGTATAATTCTTTGTCCTTCAAAGCCTTCAACCCAACACCTGATTTGGTTAAATAATATATGTCGTACAAGTGTCGACTAAGTCTGTCAACCCGCATTCTTTCTGTGTGGCGATGAAATTCTTCATGAAGAAGAAATAACTTTTCTAAGAAGGTCCTTTCCGGGTTAACTGTTGCAACCTGAAATAATGCACTGGAAAAAGGCTGATCTGGGAAAGCCTCGTCGACAAAAGAGCCAATCGTTGCATAGGAAAACGGTTCTCTCAAAGACCTACACCCGATTTCAATCTGAACTCTTGGCAAGAGATAATGAGATGCTGGATGAATGACATTAGGATAGTAAATCTCAATAACTCTGGGGTCTTTGTCGCTTTCGGTGGTTTCGACAACTCTGAACTGAACGGTATCAAGTCCTCTTTCCTGAAAGCACTTTTTGAGTTCACTGAAGAAAGAACCAGTAGAATATGCTCCCGCTGCCTTACGAAGTTCCGTAATGCCGCGTTTCGTTAGCTCGCCTGAGAATCCCAGAAATTCTCAGTCAACAGCCAAGTCAATATCCTCTGAAAGACGATAGATTAACTTCCAGGCTTTGCTTAACGAGGTGCCTCCTTTGAAAACCATATGACGGGCATCGTTCATGCTGAAGATAATCGCAAGCGTTTGGCTCACCCACCAGTCCTTCTCAACGGAAAAAACAGGCATTCCCAAGTCATTGCTGATTTCTTGGAAAATAATCTCTTTTTCAGAAGACTCCAGAGAAAAAAAATTATTCGGACTCATTGACTAAGGCTTTGTTCATAATTTTCTGAATCCAAACTGGAGCCGTTGAAATGTCAAATTTTAGATCAGTAACAGACTCTTCTTTTAAAAGTTCAATAATTCTTCGCTCTTCCTCAGGTGAAACAAACCCATTACCGATTGCTTTTAACGCTTGAATAACCAACCGACTAATCTTCCCCCTTGCAAGCAGATTTTTCGGTGTAGTTTTCTTAAACGTAATCGTATGCTTTCCTATCTTGAGTGATCTTGGGGATCCATCAGTGAGCAACACAATCTTCATAGGGACTTGGGTACTCAATCCCAAAGCGTTTAACGCATAACTTCCTGAAGGTAGAATTCTGACTCTATCTCTATGTGCGATTGCCTCTGCCACCTGTTCTACAGAAGGCAATACAGACCCAATATACTTGCTCTTAATTGTTCGAGCATATATCCCATGTGAAATCCGAACAATACACTGCTTATCCTGTAATCGGTCCAAAGCTTTTCTTACTGCATCCGAAGACCCGTAATCCTTAAAGTCGCCAGGCACAAAAACGGAACCAGCAGGCCTTGCTTGAATGGATTCCTCAATTTTACTCTCGATACTCTGCATAGCCAGCTAGTTTATTTTGTCACAAAAATAATAAATATTTGTGACAAAACAGTGGAATGATGGAATTTACATGAATAGTACCTACGGGACATTAGGATGGATACGGTGCGCAGGATCAAACCCTCCGGTAACTAATAAGCGTGAGGCTCATTGTCCAGTTCCTCAGGGGTAATCTTGCGGGCACTAAGGGACTTCCAGGCCCAGGCAATATAGGAAGCCACAAATGGGATGAGCAGGGAAACAATGCTCATAGCCATTAAGGAATAGCGGCTGGCAGAGCTATTGCGAATGGAGAGGGAATCCTGCATCTCAGCAACGGAAGGCAGATAATAATTCCCGTTCCAACCAGCAGCCAGCAGAAGCGCCAGCACTGCCAGAAAAGCCCCACCGAAACACAACCAGAAAGCTCCTCCGGAACGGCCCGAGAGGGCGCGAACCCAACCGAATAACCAGAGAAGAACCCCCAGAAGCAAGAAAACACCCAACAATGGAAGTTCCACAAGGGTGACCAGATACCGGTAGGGCAACTGAACCACCTGTCCCGTAACCGAATCTTCGGCCAACCCATCCCGGAGACACAACAGCAACAGGAAGGCGCAAAAGAACAGCAGGAACAGGCCGCCCTCCGGCCCCAAGCGCTTCCGGGCACGTGCCACAACCTGGGCATCCTCCACCGAACCGGCAAAATACAACAGCGCCAGCACCCGGCTCAGGAACAACACGGACAACCCCAGCATCCAGGGCAGCAACTGCCCCAGAACCTCCAGCCCGTGCCACGCGGAGTGCCATCTGGAGAACCTCATGGCATCAAAAGTAAAGGGCGCCCCGACAAAAAACATGGAAACAGCGGCACCGAGCAAAAAGGTCCCCAGTACCCCGTTGACAAACAAGAATAGCTCAAACGTTCTGCGTCCCAGAACATTGGCGGGTTTGGTGCGAAACTCGTAGGATACGGCCTGAATGACAAAACAAAAAAGGATGAGCATCCACAACCAGTATGCACCCCCGAAGCTGGTAGCGTAGAATAGCGGGAAGGAAGCGAAGAAAGCACCGCCAAAAGTCACCAAAGTGGTGAAGGTAAGCTCCCACTTGCGACCCAGCAGATTCACCAGCAAGGCACGCTCCCGTTCCTGACGGGCGATGGTGTACAAAAGCGACTGCCCCCCCTGAATAAACAACAGACAGACCAGCAGGCTTCCCAGTACTGAAATCAGTAGCCACCAGTAGCCTTGAAGCAGCTCGTGAGAAAAAAAATCATTCATGGCTGTCTGGTTTTGAGTTTCCGGATTGTGAAGGCTCAGCAGAGCATGCATCGGAGGCGGACAGCTCTGAAGAGGGCTGGCCGGAAGCGGACGGCTCCGGCCCTTTGCGAATCTGTCGCACCAGGATGGAAACTTCCGCTACGAGCAAAACCGTAAACAACACCGCAAACAACCAGAAAGTCACCTGCACCGAGCTGGCATCAATCCGGGAGGCGGCGGCCACTGTGGGCAGGTAGTCCTGAATAGCCCAGGGTTGCCGTCCCATCTCGGCCACAATCCACCCAGCCTGACCCGCCAGATAGGGCAGCGGGATGGACCAGAGCAAAATGCGGAGCAACCAGCGCTGTGAGGGCAACACTCCGCGGGCATGGAACCACCAGGAAGCGGCGAACAAGGCCAGCATCAAAAATCCCAGCCCCACCATAATGCGAAACGACCAGAACGTCACCGGCACATTGGGCACCAGGCTGCGCACATCATTCAGAAAACCATATCCAAAATACCGGAAGGTCTGCTCATGGAACACAGGATCGGCAAAACGCTCCCGGATGCGGGCAAGCGTCACCGTGTCCCCTTCGCGACGGGCCTTTTGGAACATCCTCAAGGCAGCCCGGGCCGCCCTTCCCCGCTCCATCTTATCCTCGGCCGACAAAAGCCCCTGGGCAGGGTTCCCGTGCAACAAGTCGTTGATGCCGGGCACAAAGGCATCCCCGTCATAAAACGTCATCCAGGACAACAAGCGTGGAACCTCCAGCGTGAAACGGGTAGCCGAATCCTGCGAAGGAATCCCGATCAGCGTCAGTGGCGCACCGGCTCTCCCATCGTGCAGAGCCTCAGTAGCGGCAAACTTCATGGGTTGATAGCGGGCAATGATGCGCGAAGAAAAATCCCCGGATATGATGAGCAGAACCGAGGACACCACCCCGAAAACAGCGGCGATTCTAAGGCTGCGGAGGGCAAAAGGGACAGAACGGCTTTTAAGCAGGAACCAGGCACTGATCCCGGCAACAAACATGCCGGCAAGCACAAAGCCCGACAGCACCGTGTGCAGAAATTTGTTCAGAGCCACCGGCGATAAAAGCACTGCCCAAAAGTCCGTCATCTCATTCCGGGCGGTTTCGGGATTGAACCACATCCCCACCGGATACTGCATCCAGGCATTAGCCACCAGAATCCACAAAGCTGAAAGCGAAGCCCCGATGGCCACCAGCCAGGTGGCCGTGAGGTGGGCCCGGGGACTCACCTTATTCCAGCCGAAAAACATCACGGCAACAAAGGTGGACTCCATAAAAAACGCCAGAATTCCCTCAATGGCCAGCGGAGCTCCGAAGATATCCCCGACAAACCACGAGTAATTGGACCAGTTGGTCCCAAACTGAAACTCCAGAATGATGCCGGTAGCAACCCCGATGGCAAAATTCACCCCGAAGAGGATCATCCAGAATTGAGTGGTCTTCTTCCAGGCAAGGTCCCCGGTACGGAAATACATCGTTTCCATGAAGGCCACCAGGAAGGAAAGCCCCAGGGTGAGCGGAACAAACAGCCAGTGATACATGGCCGTAAGCGCAAACTGCGCACGTGACCAGTCAATCAGGGCGGGGTCCACAAAATCTATCATAGCATCAGTGTTAGCGAATCAGTT
This sequence comes from Bacteroidales bacterium UBA4181, assembly GCA_002380425.1. GTDB lineage: Bacteria > Bacteroidota > Bacteroidia > Bacteroidales > UBA4181 > UBA4181. The sequence goes on along the minus strand of DFUR01000035.1, from coordinate 267 downwards.
GTTCCAGCACATACGCCCCGCGCTCCTCCTCGGAACCAAACTTCGACCGAAGAAAATCGGGAAAGAAAAACACCCGCAGCACAAAGAACATGATAAAGAGCTTGATGAGGATAATCACCCACAAAGTTCTTCCGACCGTCATGGACCGGAATCCTTCATGGTAGAACCGGAACACCCTGGCCAGCCATGTGCGCGACCACACCATGCCCTCACCAAAGCTACTGGATACGCGTCTGGCCGTCAGCGCGCCTGGCCGGCCAGGCGTAC